>JAUZOM010000059.1 GCA_030706465.1 Bacteroidota bacterium
ATGTACTTTGACAAACCCAATTCGCATAATGACCTGTACAAAGTTAAGTGTGCTGTTATCATGCAACTTAGCCCTTAAACCTAAACTTATATTTTATTTTCAGAAAAAAACCAGTAACTTTGGTCCCAAAATAAATGATATGGATCTGATATTAAAATATTTCCCAACTCTGACCGAACTTCAGAAATCACAGTTTGAAGCCCTGTATCCTCTCTATATGGACTGGAACGAAAAGATCAACGTCATTTCGCGAAAAGATATTGAGAACCTGTACGAACATCATGTGCTGCATTCGCTTGCTATTGCTGAAATCATTCATTTACAACCGGGAACAACTGTATTGGATGTAGGAACCGGAGGAGGCTTTCCGGGTATACCCCTGGCCATCCTTTTTCCGGAATCCACCTTTGTGTTGATCGATTCCATCGGCAAGAAGATTAAAGTGGGAACGGAAGTTGCCAATGCTATCGGGTTAAAAAACATCACGTTAAAACATCTGCGGGTACAGGAAGAAAAAGAAAAGTTTGATTTTGTAGTCAGTCGTGCCGTGATGCCATTGGGCGATCTGGTCAAATTGGTTCAAAAGAATATCAGTAAAAAAGCCAAAAATGCCCTTCCCAATGGGTTGATTTGCCTGAAAGGCGGCGAACTGCAGCAGGAAATACTGCCTTATAAAAATGTAGCAGAACTATTCAATATCTGTGACTTCTTTAAAGAAGAATACTTTCTGACGAAGAAAGCCGTGTATGTGCCGATGTAAATACGGTTATTAATAGTTATTTGCCTATGGCGTTATTAATAGTTATTCACTCACTTCGGTCGTGATATTAACAGCAATGAAATACAACAATTACGATGAATAACATAATAACTATGAATAACAACCAAATAACGATGAACAACAACAAAGTAACAATGAATAACAATAGAAAAAAATGAAAATAAAAACATTCACATTCAATCCAATTCAGGAAAATACGTATCTTGTTTATGATGAAACAAATGAAGCTGTAGTTATTGATGCCGGGTGCGTTTCCGATATAGAAAAAAGGGCATTAAAGAATTATATAGAAGAAAACCATCTGATTTTGAAACGGGTTCTAAATACGCACCTGCATTTCGATCATCAATTAGGCAATAAATTCCTGTACACGACTTATGGAGTAAAGCCCGAAGCTGGAAAAGAGGATGAATACTTGCTGGAAGATATGATCGGCCATGTTCGTTCATTTGGGTTGGAGATCAACGAGGAAGCACAATCTCTCGGAGGATATATTACAGATAATCAGGAAATAATATTTGGGAACTCGTCCTTTACAGCGCTACACACCCCGGGACATTCTCCCGGCAGTATGACTTTTTATGCTGAAAAGGAAGGAGTTATCTTTGCCGGGGATGTACTTTTCAGGGGGTCAATCGGAAGAACCGATTTACCCCGAGGGGATTATGCCACTTTAATACGGTCCATTACAAACCAGCTACTTCCCTTACCCGATTCCACAGTTGTTTATTGTGGACATGGACCATCTACCACCATTGGATTCGAGAAGAAGAATAATCCCTTTCTATAAACTATTGGTAGAGACCATTCTCCATAATAAATTGATAAACAGCAGGATGTAACCAGGGGCTTACATCCTTTTTTTGTGCGATGAAATGGCGGATTTGTGTAGAGGATATATCGAAATAGGGACTCTGAAGTAATTGCATTTGAGGGTATTTACCGGATACCGGCTCAAAATCATAGCCGTGACGCGGATAAACCAATATCGGATATTCATTGAGTATCCGGGTATACTCTTTCCACTGGTCAAAGACCAGGGCATTATCACTTCCTATAACTAAAAAGAACTGATAATCCGGATAGAGCGAAGTGAATTCATGCAAGGTATCGATGGAATAAGATGGAACAGGCATGGTGAATTCAATATCGGAAGCTTTAAAATACTCCTTTTGCTGAATAGCCAATATCAACATATCCAGCCGGATATATTCATCAATAAGATCGTCTCTTTTCTTTAACGGATTACAGGGTGAGACGACAAACCAAACTTCGTCAACTAATTGATTGGCAATCAAGTATTCTGCCAGTTTTTGATGTCCAACATGAACAGGATTAAACGATCCGGAATAGATACCAATTCGTTTTTTTGTTGGACGTTCATCCCCGTGTTCCGATTCCATCGCTATATCCCTGTGATTATTTACTAAGAAATTCCCGAATTGCCTGTTCTACTTCTTTTTTAGCTTTGTCCAAATCATCATTAACGATCACTCTATCAAACTGAGGGGCAAAACTTAATTCAAATTCGGCTTTCCCGATTCGTTTGGCAATCATTTCCGGACTATCCGTTCCCCGGCTAACTAACCGCTGATGCAGAACTTCTATGCTTGGAGGAGCAATAAACAATGCAAGGGCCTGTTCATCATATTGTTTTTTTATATTTAACCCACCCAGCACATCTATATCAAAAACAACATTTTTACCATCACCTGTAATACGTTCAACCTCACTACGAAGCGTGCCATAAAAAGAATTCGGATAAACTTCTTCGTATTCCAGGAATTCGTTATGACGAATCTTTGAGCGAAACTCATCAGGAGTAAGATAATAGTAATCAACGCCATGTACTTCGCTACCCCGTGGGGCACGGCTGGTGGCTGAGACAGAGAATGCCATATTGAATCCACAGCCAAGCACATGCTGGACGATAGTACTTTTACCTGCACCTGAAGGAGCTGAGAATATGATCAGTTTGCCGGACATGTTGTTAGTTGTTAGTTGATAGTTAACAGTTGATTGAAAGTTGAAAGTTAATAGCATACCAGTTCAGAAATACTGGACTAAAATTTAATCTAATAAGAAAGTAATAGTACTTTGTGGTTTTTTATTTCTTGAAAACTCCAAATTCAGCCAGCGAAACCAAAAACTACAAGAAACGCGATATGGAAATCGCGAGTCCCGGAATAATAGAGCAACACATAAGTTACTGATTTTATTTCTAATGTGTTCTATTGTGCTTATGTGGTTAGTTTTTATTTCATAAGGGAAAGAAGCAATCTTGGTTCTTGGCTCTTGGTTCTTATTTAAAGGACATTCAATACCTGCTCTTTGATTTGTTCCAAATTGTCTTTCATAAGAACAACAATTTTCTGCATTTCACTATTATTGGATTTTGAACCCAGCGTATTTACTTCCCGACCAATCTCCTGGGCTATAAATCCCAGCTTTTTCCCGGGAGATTTCTCGTGTTGCATAGTTTCCATAAAGTATTGAAGATGATTCCGTAAACGCACCTTCTCTTCATTAACATCGAGTTTCTCAATATAAAATATGAGTTCTTGTTCCAACCTGTTTTTATCATAGTCGATTTTATCGGATAATGCTAATAGCGTTTCTTCCAACCGGGCCTTGATTTTTTCAACGCGTTCGGATTCAAAAGGTGCCAAATCATCCAATAATTGGCCTATACGGGCAATTTTATCATTGAAAACGGCTTCGAGTGATTTACCTTCCTGAGTGCGAAAGGAAATAAGTTGTTCGATTGCCAAGCCAATTGCCTTACGAATTTCAATCCATTCATTTTCATCCAATTCCACTGTTTCGGTCTTCATGGCATCAGGCAACCGCAGTAACACATCAAACCAGTTAGCGGGAACATCAATACCCATTTTATCCGATAGCGCCTTTATCTGTTGATAATAAGACTCTATGACCGATTGATTGATCTGTGTTACCGACTCTTTTCCGGAATTATCCACGTAAAGCGACAAATCAATTTTACCCCGTTCCAGTTTTTGGGAAAGTTCGTTCCGTATTTCAATATCTTTCTCACGATACAAACCCGAAATACGTGTTGAAACATCTAACTGTTTACTATTAAGCGATTTTATTTCAACCACTATCTTTTTATTTCCATATTCGCACGTGGCTTTACCAAAACCGGTCATCGATTGTATCATGATATTATCTATTTTTTAAAATGAATCTACAAAAATACAATTTTTATTTTAAAGAACCGAGAATACTATTCATTCTGTCATTTTAATTAAATATCGAATCCAATACTATCATAATAATAAAAAACGGATTAAATTATTTTCATTTTTTAAAAAATGTTCTTATCTTTGCATTTGTTCAAAACGATAATCACATACTCTTGGGATACTAAAATGTTTTTATCTTCACAACCATTAAAAATAACTATCATGAGCTTTTTTGATGCTGAATTTTCCTGGCGTTGGCTTAACTATCGTTTTAAACAATGAGGTTGAGGGTAATGCATATGTCCTGAAATAAATAATCAATCATAACAGCCTGTTGTTTAAAGAAACGACAGGCTGTATTTTTTACTGGATATTTAAACTCAATATTAACTTCTAATTAAAAAAACATGGAAAGAACTAAAAAATTTCTGTTGGCAGAAAAGGATTTACCCACAAAATGGTATAATATTGTTGCCGACATGCAAACCAAACCAATGCCAATGTTGCATCCAGGAACAAAACAACCTATAAAAGAGGAAGATTTGTATCCACTGTTTGCCAAAGAATTAGCACATCAGGAATTAAATCAAACGGATCCCTGGATTGAAATTCCGGATGAGGTGCGCGAACAATATAAAATATACCGTCCAACTCCCCTGGTTCGGGCATATAACCTTGAAAAAGCACTGGATACTCCGGCTCATATCTATTTTAAAAATGAAAGTGTCAGCCCGGTAGGTTCCCACAAACTCAATTCTGCATTGGCACAGGCTTATTTTTGCAAAAAGGAAGGCGTTACCAATATAACGACTGAAACCGGTGCTGGCCAATGGGGGACTGCTTTATCATTCGCAGCAAAGGCATTCGGCCTTGAACTGGCTGTTTATATGGTAAAAATAAGTTACGAACAAAAACCATATCGACGTTCATTAATGCAAACCTGGGGTGCCCAGGTTATTCCTTCCCCCAGTATGTCTACCAAAGCAGGTCGTCAGATTCTAACTGAACACCCCAATTACCAGGGCAGTCTGGGGACAGCAATTTCGGAGGCGATTGAACTGGCCATGTCGACTCCAAACTGTAAATATACCCTGGGAAGTGTCCTTAACCATGTTTCCCTGCACCAAACAGTTATCGGTCTGGAAGCTGAAAAACAAATGGAGATGACCGGAGAATATCCGGATGTGGTTATCGGATGCTTTGGCGGAGGTTCCAATTTTTCAGGTGTTGCTTTTCCATTTATGCGCCACACGATCAAGGAAGGTAAGAAGACA
Source organism: Bacteroidota bacterium (assembly GCA_030706465.1). Classification (GTDB taxonomy): domain Bacteria; phylum Bacteroidota; class Bacteroidia; order Bacteroidales; family Paludibacteraceae; genus Paludibacter. Next base: position 5,262 of record JAUZOM010000059.1, read on the forward strand.
CGCTTTATAGCTGCCGAACCATCTTCTTGCCCAAAACTTACCCGCGGTAAATTTGAATATGACTTTGGTGATGAAGCCGGTTATACTCCACTGTTACCCATGTTTACACTGGGGCATAATTTTGCACCGGCCCATATACATGCAGGTGGCCTTCGTTATCACGGTGCCGGAACCATTGTGAGCCAGCTAATGAAAGACAAGCTGATGGAAGCGGTAGACATTGAACAATTGGATTCTTTCAAAGCCGGTGTGTTATTCGCTCAGACCGAAGGAATTGTCCCGGCACCTGAATCGGCACATGCCATTGCAGCTGCCATCAATGAAGCCTTAAAAGCCAAGGAAGAAGGGACAAGCAAAACAATTCTTTTCAATCTTTCAGGTCACGGATTGGTCGACATGACAGCTTATGATCAATTTTTAGCAGGCGATTTGGTGAATTACGCGTTATCAAGTGATGACATAGCTAAAAACGTAAATAAACTTGAACATTTAGTTAAATAAGCCAATCGATCAGATATTTATCTTTATAATAAAGGCTTCCTTTTCTGAGGAAGCCTTTATTATTGATTAGATGTCTGTGACTTTTTCCTTTTGGTAATTAATTTTAGTGATCAATCGCAGAGAAGTGTCCTGAGTTAAATAACTCCACGCCCAATTGAAAAATATGACGATTTTATTCCGGACACTTAAAATCAGCATCAAATGCAAAAACATCCAAACGTACCAGGCTAGAGGTCCTTTAAATTTGATGAAGGGCAATTCAACCACCGCTTTGTGTTTACCAATGGTAGCCATCATCCCCAAATCTTTGTATTCATATTCAATCGGTTCGAAATTTTCATTCTTCAGCGATTTAATGATATTCTTCCCTAAGTTTTTGGCCTGGGTAATAGCCACATTAGCCACTTGGGGTTGTCCTTTTGGAAACTTAGGAGTTTCCATATAGGCTATATCACCCAACGCATAGATATTATCAAATCGCTTTAGTTTATTAAACCTGTCGACAATATACCTGTTTCTAAAAATATCCTGAGGTTCCAGCCCATCAATGATATTGCCGGTTACACCTGCCGCCCAAATCACATTCTTGGTGGGGATTTTTTCACCGGTATTTAAAACTGCCACGTTTCCATCATAGGACTCGATCATTGTTTCTGTTTTAACTATGACACCCATTTCTTCCAGGTACACCCTGGAAGAAACTTTCGATTCTTCACTCATATTATTCAAAGTGTATTTACTCCCTTCCAACAAAATAATATTGAATTTAGAGAAATCAATATTATGATAATCTTTGGGTAATACATTCTTTTTTAGTTCGGCAAATGCACCCGAAAGTTCAACGCCCGTAGCTCCGGCACCAACAATGACAATATTCAACCAGGCTTGTTTTTCTTCCGGGCGGGCAAAAATTTCTTTTTCAAAACTAAACAGGATTTTATTCCGAATATCAATCGATTCCTCGGTAGTCTTCATTGAAAAAGCATTTTCACTCATGGCTTTATTTCCAAAAAAGTTTGTCTTGCAGCCTGTTGCAATGATTAAATGATCATAGGTAATGGTACGGTCGTACGAAGTCATGATCTTTTTCTCAGTTGGAGATATGTTAATAATGTCAGCCATCCGGAAGTCGACATTTTTACTTTTCTGAAAGATTTTACGAAATGGAAATGATATACTGGAAGGTTCGAGCCTGCCGGTTGCCACTTGGTAAAACAGGGGTTGGAATTGATGATGATTCTGTTTATCCACTAAAATCACTCTCAGATCTGCTTTCATTAATGCCGTAGCTAAATGTAAACCCGCAAACCCACCTCCAATTATTACAACCTTATCTCCTTTTTTAATGCCTAAATGATTCATATAACTTATTGTTGATTAAATTTACTTGCTAAAATAACAACAAAAGTAGATAAATGTTGACAAATAAGGAAATTTTTCTTTATTTAAACTTGTTTCATTCATTAAGTCACTGAAATCAAACAGCTATAAGGCAAATTTAAAATATTATCTCTATCTTTGCATCAGAATAGTAGGTCGGTTTGTCGCTTTTCCCTTGTGGAATGGAGGAAAGTCCGGGCAACGCAGAGCACCATATTTCCTAACGGGAAGCTGTTTGTGAGGGCAGAGTAGCGTAACAGAAAATAACCGCTCCGGTTTTCCGGAGTAAGGGTGAAAAGGGGAGGTAAGAGCTCACCGGTTTGAGTGGCAACATTCAAAGCCGTACGTCTTATGGGTTGCAAGATCATGTATACCGACGCATGTAGGGTGGCTCGCCCGATGTCGGGGGGTAGATTGCTAAAGGCAAATGGTGACATTTGTTCGAGATAAATGACAAACGCTTTGCGCAGGCAAAGTACAGAACCCGGCTTACAGACCTGCTATTTTTTTTCTTCTTTTTCATTCCAACTCACTTTATTCTATCTTATGTCAAAGTTCAATGCATTTCTCAATCGGATGCTCAATTTTATTCGAACCGATATTTGGCGTATAACAGAAAAGGAATTATCCCAGACCCGCCGGATAATTTATCGCTTTATAAAGACTTTGATTCTGGCTGTCAGGGGGTTTTATGAAGAAGACTTAATCGTTAAGGCCTCTGCACTTACCTTCTCGATTGTATTTGCTATTGTTCCGTTATTTGCACTCATAACTGCTATTGCAAAGGGCTTTGGTGTTGAAAAAATGATCCGTGATTCGCTGGAAAGCATTCTTATCGGTCAGGAAGATTTAATCCCGGCCATCATGGGTTTTGTGGAACGTTATCTTCAATCGACCCAGGGAGGATTGTTCATTGGCATTGGCCTGGCAGTTTTGATTTATTCGGTTATGAATTTTTTCATGCAAGTAGAAAGCGCTTTTAATGGTATATGGCAAGTTAAAAAGTCACGATCCCTGATTCGGCAATTTACGACTTATTTCTCCTCAATATTAATAATTCCTATCCTGATTGTATTATCCAGTGGACTTTCAATTTTTATCAATACGGCGGTTGCGCAATCCTTCCTGTATGATGTATTGAGTCCTGTTTTACGTTTTGGGGTTAAATTTGCACCGTTTTTTATAAATTGGCTGGTATTCACAGCCATGTACCTCTTAATTCCGAATACCCGGGTACGTTTCTTTAATGCCTCAGTGGCCGGTATAGTTGCCGGTACGGCTTATCAGATATTTCAGTTGCTTTACATTCACGGACAAGTCTATTTATCGCGTTATAATGTCGTGTACGGGAGTTTTGCAGCGGTTCCCTTACTGCTTCTTTGGTTGCAGATATCCTGTTTGATTGTATTATTGGGGGCTGAAATATCGTACGCATCCCAGAATATTCAGAATTTTGAGTATGAACTGGACACAAAAAATATGAGTACGCGTTATAAAAATTTCCTGACGCTATTTATAGCTTATATTGTAATTAAACAATTTGAAAAACAAAAACCGCCATTATCTTCAACTCAAATAGCTGATAATTATAATCTCCCTATCGGGATAGTCAATCAGATCCTTACCAAGCTGGTTGAAGTTTCAATTCTTGTAGAAGTTTTTAATGACTATTCAAAAACGAAAATATATCAACCGGCCATAGACATCAATCAACTAACAGTCAATTTATTATTCAACAAACTAGACAGCCATGGTTCGGAATTATTTTTATCTAACAAAAATGAATTGTTGGATGCGTTTTGGCAAAAAACATTGGATATCAAACTACGTAACGAAGAAAATACAACCCAATTGCTGATAAAAGATATTTAAAGAGACTAAATCGGACATGAAAATACGTAAAGAATAATAACAGATTGAGCTTACCGTATACTCATATTTATTTTTCTATTGAAACAAAATGATAGTTTCCCGAACCGACTTCATACACCGCCCGGTCTTTTTCCATACGCAGAAATTTTATTCCATTCGATTTAGCTGCACATTTATCGCTTTCAAAAACATTATTTGCTTCTTTTGCAGGCACATATACTGTAGCAGAAGTATTACCCGGAATGCTCAACCTAAGTTCGAAAGTTCCATTATCATGCTTCCATTCTACAGAAATAAGCCCGCTGATGGTTTGGTACGAACCTTTTACCCATCTCAGGTCGCCAACAGGCATAGGTTTGATGATGGATCTTCGGAAACCAGCTCCGTCAGCTTCTACGCCTATTCCTAACAAGTCGTGGAAGAACCATTCATTGATTTGGCCTGACATAAAATGGTTTTGCGAACCAAAACTACCTACGCTTGCATCCCATTTTTCAGTCAACGAGGTAGCACCTTTTTTTATCTGATAACCGTAGCCGGGCTTTTCTGTCTGATTATTCATAGCATAAATCAAATCGGAATATCCTTCCTGTGCTAAAGCTCCAAGCAGAAACCGATAACCCACTTCGCCGGAAGTAAATGCATTTCCGCGTCTGCGAATATCGGAAACCAATGAATCGACCAGTATCTTCCTGTTATTTGGGTCTGCTATTTTCAAAAACAACGGCATAGCACAGGTGGTATTGGAACCGGTAGCGTATATGCCTTTTTCCGATTTGAAGAACTCCTTATTGAAAGCCTGTCGGATAGTTTCAGTGTGTTCTTGGTAGTATTTTGCATCCTCTTTCTTGCCCAACACAGAAGCTATCTGCGACATAATTTGATTGTCGTAGAAAAAGATGGATGTTGCAGTAAACGACTCGGGTGTAAGCTGAGATCCCCATGCCGGTTTAGGACCAATATCATACCAGTCGCCCAAGCCGCTGGTGATAATATTGTTTTTGGAAGAAGCATCAAGAAAAGCTACATAGCGTTTCATCTGTTCATAATAACGGCTTAGCAACGACACGTCACCGTTGAAAAGATATTGTTGCCAGGGCACAATGATAAATGAACTGCCCCATTCGGGTGAATTGCGGAAGCCGCTGGTGATGTCAGGTGTAACAATGAAAAATTCCGGTGCAATGTCCGGGATTAAACCATTGCTCAACTGGCAATCGGCCATATCATTCATGGCTTTTCGAAAATTGGTTGATAAATCGAAGTTGTACCGTAGCGATGGACCGTTCAGGTGGTATTGCTCCAGCCAGCCTTGCTTTTCGCGCTGCGGGCAATCGGTTAGTATCGACATCATATTGCTGCGTTGTGCCCAACGAACCAATTGATAGATTTTATTGAACAGCTCGTTGGAACAGGAGAAAGTACCGATTGGTTCTGCCGATGAATGAACCACCAGCCCTTTGAGCATTTCTACGGTTGGCAACACACTGTCGGCTTTTGCTGGAAAAAGCTCCACTTGTAGATACCGGGCACCTTGATAAAAAAACTGTGGAATCCAATGCTCTGTCTTGTTATTTGTTGCAATAGTATATTGCCACCAGGCCGGACGAACTCCATCCTGTGTAGCCGAAGTACGATCCACAGTTCCAGTTGGATTCAACAATTCTGCCGGAATAATCCGTACCGAAGCTCCTGCAGTTCCTTTCACCCTGATTTCGGGCATAACGGATGCATTTTGACCAAGGTCGTAAACCCACAGATTCGGTTTGAGCTGAGTGATCTGTATAGGATTCAACTTTTCAATCGCTTTGACTGGAGCGGATGCGCACGACAAGCCCTTAAGTTCGCCACCTGGTCCGGCGCATTCAATTGCCCGGGTCCAACGTGCATCATCTTTCTGATTGGGCATATTCCAACCCATGGGCACCAGTCGTGCATCAAAATCTTCGCCTGCGTAAAAATTCGAATAAGTTACAGGACCGGTGCTTACCTGCCAGGTGCTATCAGAACCAACAACTCGAACATCGCCATTTCCGTATTCCAGTTGCAACTGCACAATGGCTTTCAATGGACCGAATGTACCCAGGAACTTGACATAACGCACCGAATCAGGTTGGATATTGTACATGCTGTTCCCAAGTATCAACCCAATGGCATTGGCTCCGGTTTTAATTTGATTTGTAACATCATAAGTGTCATAAAGCACTGTTTTCGGGTAATACGACCAACCCGGAGCAAGCAAATAGTCGCCCGTTTTGGTTCCGTTGACATACAATTCGTATTGTCCGAGGCCACTGACTTGTACTACTGCTCTTTTGAGTCCCGATGTGCTTGAAAACTCTTTCCGAAGCAACATGGACGAGAAATTCGGATCGGTTGGTTTGGGCCCAAAAGCACGGAATTCAGGCAAATCACGTCTCAGATTGAAATCACTTTTGGCGGACTGATATTGATGAGCATTTTTTTCGGCTCCCGCAGCGGTTATCCATCGTGCATGCCAGTCGGTGGCACTAAGCACTCCCATAGTCCAGGTAGCGGGTTCACTCCAATGCGACTCCTTGCCTTTAGCGTCCCATATTTTTACTTTCCACCAATATTGCCGACCTGATTTTAATGAATTCCCGGCATATATCAACTGACTCATTTGGCTCGATTTTATTTTACCGGAATTCCACATATCACCCTGGTTGGCTAGCAACTTTTCTTGAGAGGAGGACACAAGTACCTGATAAGCTTTTTGATGTATGGCTCTTGATCGAACATCCATAGAGATTGTCCAACTCAGTGCCGGAGTTGAAATATCAATCCCACAGGGATTGGACCACGAATCACACCGAAGATTAACCGGCACGATTGATACTTGAGCTTCAGATACTACAGAAACAACCAGTAAAAGAAATATTAAAGTTCTGCGTGAAAAAATAGAATCCATCCTGACTTTTTTGAAAGAAATGATTTTAATTCCAACTCGCTGTATTCACCCGGGATTGCGGGACGGAACTCACAAAAACCGGTTAAGAACAACAATGAAATCATAATTATTTCGAATAAGGTACTACAAAAATAAAAAAAACAAATGTTAACCCGCAGTGTATTAATAAAAAAGTTGTTTGTATCGGAAAAAATCAATATATTTAAAAGACCGCCAATCAATTAATATTCCGAACAACTTACAAAGAGATAAAAACGGACATAAAAAAAGCCGTTTCCAACTAAATGGAAGCGGCTTTTTTGGTGGAGCCTCTTGTCGGATTCGAACCAACGACCCCGAGATTACAAATCACGTGCTCTGGCCAACTGAGCTAAAGAGGCAAAGTGGGTAAGCCCCCTACATCGCACCGCTACAACTTTCTACCCTTGCTGCGGTCAAGCCCTGGGGGAGTTCAAAAGGAGCTGGTCGTGTAGGACTTACCCGGCACAAAAGTAGTCTTTTTCGGCTAATCTGCAAAGCTTTTCATTCATATTTTTTGCCGCAAGCACTTACACGATTCATTTTCAGAAAACTATTCATGGAAAATTTTTACAAATAAGATAACCGGAAGTAATAATGGACCTGTTTATCGTATGCAATGCCAATATGAAGGCCGCTAAAAGCTAATTTTCATTCCTGTTTTGTATTACCATTTACGGCCTCATGAGTTTTTGGAGCTTAATATTTATGTTGCTTTATCGGGTTAAAGAACTTTCAGGGTGCTTTCGTCCGCGAAAATGTGATCCCCTTCCCGGATATGATTCCAAATCCTGTCGTATAAAGGTTGTCGTAAATCAGCCGGGTTGCTTGCAACAAACCGCTGTTTTTACACAGGGAAAGGGAACAACGAACACCCCGACAGCTTGCGGCGTGGATAGTTTGTTCATAGACTAATCGACGAATCAACCGGAACCCTCCATACATCCTCCTTAGTATGTCCTTGGTTTAAATAGGGTTTAAATAGGGTTTAAATAGGGTGCAAATAGATGTAATTTTTTAATTCCATTCAAATTCAATAAAGGTCTCATATATATACCATATATCTAAATAAATATATGATATATATATCGTATGTATATAGTATATATATAGTATATATATGGTATGTATAATTAAACCCTATTTAAAGGTAGAGCATTCTAAGGACGGACTATAGAGGATGTATAATGGTTAATGGTTAATGATAAACGATTGAGGCAGTTCAAGAAAGTGTGTCAAAATTATAAATCAAATAAAAAGTAAGAATTTTGGACTTGGTAAAAAAGAAGAGAAGATTACCTGAAATATATTTTTCCATACTTTTCGTGGAATAAATTAAATAATGTATTTTTGAAACAAACTTATCGAATCCACATGAACGAAGAAACTAAACGATTTATAACAGAACACGGGAAGGAGGATATTTTCACCTTAAAATTAAAATACAGAAACAATTCCGAAGTTAATATCGATTTAGCAATCAGACAGATAACAGGGAAACAAAAAATAAAATCCAAAGTTCCGTTATTTTATCATACCGAAGATCTGTTGTATCCGGTTCAACTTTCCCTGGAGCAATCGTCCTCGGAATCAACGGCTATGTATAAATCGACACTGTGCGAAGGCAATTCGCTTGTCGATCTTACCGGCGGATTCGGCGTGGATTGTTGCTTTATGTCGGAACATTTTCAGGAAGTTACCTATGTGGAACGCCAGCCGGAACTCTGTGAGTTGGCCAGGCATAATTTCAAAACATTGCATAAGGATCATATCCGGGTTGTCAATTCGGAAACAGAGAACTATCTCACTGAAATGGGGCCTGTGGATTGGATATATCTTGATCCGGCACGAAGAGGTTCGGGTGGAAAAAAAGTAGTGTTGTTATCCGACTGTGAGCCTGATGTTTCTGCATTATCATCCCTTCTACTTGAAAAAGCAAACCGGGTCATGATAAAGCTTTCGCCAATGATGGATATCACGGCGGCAACAACAGCGTTGCCACATACTTCCGAAATTCATATTATCAGCGTTGAAAATGAGTGCAAAGAAATATTGTTGATTTTAAATCAAACAATACAGGATAATAAGAAAATTATTACCCTGAACATTGGAAAGCATTATGAGAACCAGCTATTTGATTATTATTTAACTGAAGAAACAACTGCTGCAGTTGCTTTTACATCCGAAATAAAAAAATACCTGTACGAACCCAATGCATCGGTAATGAAAAGCGGTGCCTTTAAATTGACCGGCAGTTATTTTAAACTATGCAAATTACACAATAATACGCATTTATACACTTCCAATGAATTAGTTCCTCAGTTTCCGGGAAGGGTTTTTAAAGTTGTAAAGACCTGGGGCCATTCTAAAAATGAGATGAAGGAAATGGCCCAACAGTTGCCAACAGCAAATATAACAACACGAAATTACCCGATCAGCGTTGATGAACTCCGAAAGAAACTCAAGATAAAAGAGGGTGGCGATACCTATTTGTTTGCATGCACGTTAAATGACGAACATAAAGCAATTATTGAAACAAAAAAACTATCCGGACAACACCCCGGTATCGGTTTATAGTCAGATTAATTTCAATTGTACCCGTTTTCTTTCAATATCCACTTCCAGAATGCGTACTTTGACATGTTGATGCACCGAAACGACTTCAGCAGGATTACTGATATAACGGTCCGCCATTTGGGATACATGCACTAACCCGTTTTCTTTAATGCCGATATCCACAAAAGCGCCAAAATTAGTGATATTGGTAACTATGCCTGGTAATTCCATGCCGATTCGCAGGTCAGTAATCGTCTTCACATTCGCATCAAACTCAAATACTTTAATTTCACTCCGGGGGTCACGACCTGGCTTTTCGAGTTCCTGCAAGATATCCTTCAAGGTGGGTAAACCAACGGTTGGTGATATATATTTCTGTAATTCAATGCTTTTCCTAAGCTCTTTATTCTGAATCAATTCCATCACATCAACTTTTAAGTCCCTTGCCATGGCTTCAACGATACCATAGCTTTCGGGGTGAACCGCTGAATTATCGAGTATAAGATCACCATCCGGAATTCGCAGAAAGCCGGCACATTGCTCAAAGGTTTTTGCGCCCATTTTCGAAACTTTCATCAGTTGTTTACGACTCTTAAAAGCACCGTTTTCTGAACGATAATCCACAATATTTTGTGCCAGTTGGGGTCCAAGCCCTGAAATATAAGTCAATAAATGCTTACTGGCTGTATTCAGATTCACACCTACTTTATTTACGGCGTTCGCGACGGTTTGATCCAATGCCTTTTTTAATTGCGTTTGGTCCACATCATGCTGATACTGTCCAACACCAATAGATTTCGGATCAATTTTTACCAGTTCGGCTAAAGGATCCATCAATCTCCGACCAATCGAAACAGCACCCCGTACCGTCACATCATAATCGGGAAATTCATCCCGGGCTATTTTTGAGGCCGAATAAATAGAGGCACCGTTTTCACTTACCACGAAAAGTTTCACTTCGCGATCAAAGCGTGTGTTTTGAATAAACTGCTCTGTTTCACGTCCGGCCGTACCATTTCCTATAGCTATTGCCTGAATATCATAGGCTTCCACCATCTTCTGAACTTTCCGCATAGCTTGCGAAGTCTCGTTTACAGGTGGATGTGGGTAAATGGTTTCATTATGAAGTAAATTACCCTGTGCATCCAGGCACACGACTTTACAACCAGTCCGGAAACCTGGATCAATTCCCAACACCCGTTTCTGTCCTAACGGAGGTGCTAATAAAAGTTGCCTGAGGTTCTCTGCAAACACCCGAATAGCTTCCGTGTCTGCTTTCGCTTTACTTTCTGCTGCAAATTCGGTTTCAATGCTTGGTTTTAATAAGCGCTTATAAGCATCTGTTACAGATTCAGCTACTTGTTGCGAAGATTCGGTTTCTCCTTTTACAAATATCCGGTCCAGTTTTTCCAGACAACGGTCATCTTCCGGTGAAATGCCAACCCGTAAAAATCCTTCCGCTTCGCCACGGCGCATAGCCAGCAGCCTGTGGGATGAACAACGGGACAATTTTTCATTCATATCAAAATAATCCAGGTATTTCTGCGCTTCCTCGTCTTTGCCTTTGATGACTTTGGAAGAAATAATGGCTTCACGGGCAAATATATTCCGGATAGCATTACGAGCCGCTTCGCTTTCATTGATCCACTCAGCCATAATATCACGGGCGCCTTTCAACGCTTCATCAACACCACTTATATCACCTTTCACAAACGAAAGGGCCATACGTTCCACATCAGTTGATTGTTGTTTCATTAGCATCTTAGCTAAGGGCTCCAGACCCCTTTCTCGTGCAATTTCAGCCCTTGTGCGACGCTTTGGCTTATAAGGCAGGTAAATGTCTTCGAGCTCAATAATATTCCAGCAATTGTCAATTCTCGCTTTCAGTTCATCCGTTAATTTATTTTGCTCTTCAATTGACTTTAAGACAGCTATCTTTCGTTTCGCCAGTTCACAGAGCTTATCATATTGCTCTTTGGTATCACCCAATTGCACTTCGTCCATACCATCGGTCATTTCTTTCCGATAGCGACTTATAAAAGGAATAGTAGCTCCTTCATTAAATAATTGGATGGCATTACGAATTTGTTTTTCAGAAAGTTGAAGTGCAGAAGCGATTAGAGAAATGAATTTGGAGGGAATGGAGGTATTTTCGGTAAACATTTATAAAAAGTTTCTAGGATTGTAAAGAAAAAAGTTCTGACGTATGTATCGCTTTTGGCATAAGTAAAGCTTTCGTAAGTCATTCACCGGAGTTAGGAAGAAATCTCTGAAAGTAATTTAATGCAGAATTTTAAAAATCAATTCTTTCATTAAGTCACCTTCCTCGGTACTTGGATTGTCAATTCCCTTATATCGGGCATCGGTTTCCCGGATATATGATATAATATTCATGGTTTTCCAGGCACCTAAAGCTTTAGCCGCCTTCTGATAATCTTTAACAAAATAAGGATTAATCTTCAATTCAGAGGCCACAGCAGCCTGATTCTTATCCGGCAAATAATGGTATATCATCAAATCACTGAAAAACTTAAACAGTTGAGCAAGTACCATAACCAACGGATTCGCTTTCTTATTTTCAGAAAAATAACGGATAATTCGATTGGCTTTCAATGCATCTTTTTCTATTAATGCCGCCTGCAATTCAAACACATTAAAATCCTTACTGATCCCAATGTTTTTCTCCACCAAATCCGGAGTTATACGCTGCATATCAGCCGGTTTTGTGAGGATCAGTTTATCCAGCTCGTTAACCAACTTACTCAAATCAGTTCCCAAGAAATCCGAAAGCATTGCAGCCGCTTTTTCATCAATTGCTATATTTTTTGATTTACAATACTTAGCAATCCAGGGTCCAACCTCATAATCACGCAATTTGACCGATTCATAAACCGTGGCAATCTTAGAAACTTCCTGAAACCATTTCTTACGTTTATCCGGGGTACTATATTTATAACAAAATACTAAGATTGTTGATTTTAATGGATTCGAAAGATAATGAATCAGATTATCCCATTCTTTGATTAATTGGGCTTCCTTAACAATCACTACCTGATGAGTAGCCATCATCGGATACCGCTTGGCGGCATTTATAACCGTAATAATATCAACATCCTTACCATACAGAATAGTTTGGTCAAACTCTTTTTCTGTTTCATCCAGTGCATAATTTTGTATAAAATCCGAAATTAAATCAATATAATAAGGCTCTTCTCCCATCAAGAAATACAAGGGGTGAAAAGCTTTTTTACGTAAATCGGTCAGTATTTGTTCGTATGTTGTTTCTTGTTTAGCCACTTTATCTGTTTATCAGTATCAATATCAGTAATCAATTCTTACCATTCAAACCTCAAATGTTTGATCGTTCTGCTATTATTTATCAAGGAAGAGAGAGCTTTTACTCCAATTTTTAAATGTTCTTCCACAAAATCGGACGTTACTTTTTGGTCGCTTTCCTGGGTCTTTATTCCATCTTCATGTAAAGGCATATCGGATACCAAAAGCAAGGCCCCGATAGAAATGCTGTTATAAAATCCTGCGGAAAAAAGTGTGGCGGTTTCCATATCAATAGCTAATGCCCGGATTGAGCGGAGATATTCTTTAAATTTCTCATCATGTTCCCACACCCGTCGATTAGTTGTGTATACTGTTCCAGTCCAATAATCCTTACCAAAGTCACGTATATTGGATGAAACCGCACGTTGTAAACTAAAAGCTGGGAGAGCCGGTATTTCAGGTGGAAAATAATCATTGGATGTCCCTTCTCCGCGAATTGCCGCACTTGGCAGGATATAGTCGCCCAATTTGTTTTTATCTTTTAATCCTCCGCATTTACCCAAGAACAGGACGGCCCGGGGATGAATGGCAGACAAAATATCCATAATTATTGCTGCATTCGGACTTCCCATTCCAAAATTTATAATAGTGATTCCATTTGCGGAAGCATTTGGCATATTTCCATCACGACCGACGACAGGGACCTTAAACCATTCTGCAAATAGTTCTACATAATTGTTGAAATTGGTAAGTAATATATATTCTGTGAATTCATTCAAAGAACGTTTTGTATACCGCGGCAGCCAATTTTCTACAATCTCTTTTTTTGTTTTCATTATCATCAATATTAAATATTGTTTTTGTAACTTCGCCTTCAATTATTCATGTAGAAAAGCTACACTGCAAAAAGTGAAAACAAAAATACTAAAAAATGTTGCAATTAAATCTTCCGGAGTATAGTTTTCGAATAAAAAAACAAGAAGATAAGTTGCTTATTTTCGACTCTCAACGAAAGAGGTACGTTTCGCTCACTCCGGAAGAATGGGTGCGTCAGCATTTTATCCGTTTTTTAATTGAAGAAAAAGGTTATCCTGCGGCTTATCTGGCTATTGAAAAGCAATTAAGCATGAATGGAATGAAGAAACGTTGCGACGCTATTTTATACAACGAGCATGCCTTGCCGATCCTGATTATCGAACTAAAAGCACCAAATGTGGCAATCACTCAATCAACTTTCGATCAGGTAGCGGTCTATAATGCCAAATTGAAAGTCGATTATTTTATGATAAGTAACGGAATTGAACATTATTGTTGCAAGGTTGACTCTAAAAATTCAAAATATGAGTTTTTTACAGAACTGCCTGAATATTCCTGCCTTTTAAATAAATATTGACTATTAATGTACTTATATAATTGTATTTGAACGTATTAATAAGCATTATACAGATTTATTTCTTCAAAATAAACTTTACAATTAGATTTTTTAGTCTGTTAAAAGTCTTATTTCACCTCTCTTTTCACAAACATCCATAAATTACTGTTTTTCAACAATTTGAACTACAAATCGCACCTGACGTAATGTTAAATAATGACCTGTGACAAAACATTTAACGCAAAAAATGCGGTTTATATGTTTTAAAACATGTATTTTTGCATCGTCATTTAAATCATATTTATATGACACAAATCTGATACAAAGAATACCCACTAAAAATCACAAGGGAATTCTTTGTTTTTTTATTTAATAGGTATATAGTATTGTGTGATTTAAATTTTAAAAGGTATGAAAAAGATTTTAGTTTTAGTTATGGTTGCCTTTGCAACAAGTGTATTTGCAGTTAATCCTGGCAATTACAAAGCGATTTACAAATTGAATAATGAATCTACATTTAATTCACTAATTAGTTATTTAAATGCCGATGAATCGCAAGCTGATCAATTAAAGTATGTGTTTGAATTAACCGAAAACAAAATGAGATCAGCTTTGAAATCAGACAGTGAAGCTGAAGTTGATAACGTTTTGTTATTCAATGTAGGTAATGCCAAACACATTTTGTCTGAGAATCAGTACAAAAAGTACTTAGTTGTTTTGAATTTGTCTATTTACAACAACAATACCGAAGAGTTATTGACTCTGAAATAAGTAAATGTTATTTATAGTATTTAAAACCTGGGGAGCTCAATAAGAGTTCCCTCTTTTTTTATATATCCTGTTCAAAGATATATTCTATCCGATCTTATTATTAATTCGCGTAATAACTTCCCGGCTATTTAGCTCCCTCAAGGCATCCTTTGCAATCCAACGTGCAGATTTTGTATCTTGAAGCAATATACGTTCACCGGTTTCTACCGCTTTTATTCGCAATGTCTCATTTCGTTTGCCTACCTGACGTAATGCCCAGTTCACAGCTTTACGTACAAAATTCCGCTCATCCCATGCTTCACGTTCAATGATTTTTAGAAAATGATAAAACTGCTCATTATCAGTATCTTTATGATGCACTGCCTGTTCGCAGATTAATACAAATGCTGTTCGTTTTACAAATTCTTCCGAATGGGCTGAATACTCATCTATTTTCTGAAGCGAAAACGTTGTTTTACCCAAGGTATTACAACATTGATCGCATATGTCCCACGAATCAAAATCACTTACCCAAGAATCAAACTGCATTTCAGTGATTTTTTGGGGATCTTCAATCATAGATGCCAACAATCGTGCTTCATGAATTCCGGAATTCCAAAGTTCCAACGCTAATTCATGATTCTTTCCAATTTCTTTAGCGAATTGCCTTAAAAGTGGAACTTTAACTCCCAGGGCTGTTGTATCCTCTATGCCAAAATGGGATAACTTCGACAAATGGTCAGGAGTTGCTAATGATTTTAATGCCGTTATTGCTTCTTCTATGGTCATTTTATTCTGTTTATACAGGTTTAACAACTTCTTATCGTAAGTACAGAAGATTCAGGTATAAACTAATTTAATGCATGTAGAATGCATATACCTAACAGAAACAGTAATCAAATCTTCAAAGCACCGATAATATCAGTTACCGATTGAAAATTATGACGATCCAGATACTCATTAATGCCATCAATCACTTTGATAGTCACAGTAGGATCTATAAAATTAGCTGTTCCAATCTGGATAGCCGAAGCCCCTGCAAGCATGAACTCAATGGCATCAGCTGCATTCATAATTCCACCCAGGCCAATGACAGGAATTTTTACAGCCTGAGCAACTTGCCAAACCATTCGTAAGGCTACCGGTTTAACAGCCGGACCCGAAAGGCCACCTGTAATGGTGGATAAAATCGGTTTTTGGGTTTCAGCATTTATGGCCATCCCCAACAACGTATTGATTAACGACACCGAATCGGCTCCTTCTCCTTCAACAGCCAATGCGATCTCGGAAATATCGGTTACATTCGGCGAAAGCTTCACAATCAATTCATTTTTATAGACTCTTCGCACAGCTTTAACTACCTGAGCAGCAGACAAACAGCTCGTTCCAAAAGCCATTCCACCCTCTTTTACGTTTGGGCAAGAGATATTTAACTCGATAGCAGGAATACTTTCCAGTGAATTTAACTTTTCAGCCGTCTCAACATACTCATCAATGGTCGATCCGGATACATTCACAATTATATTTGTATCAACATCCTTTACCGTTGGATAAATGTTATTAATAAAGTAATCTACACCTTTATTTTGCAGTCCCACAGCATTTAACATGCCTGAAGGAGTCTCTGCCATACGGGGATAAGGGTTACCCTGACGCGCGCGAATAGTGGTTCCTTTCACAATTATACAGCCTATTCTTGATAGGTCTACAAAGTCTGAATACTCTGATCCATAACCGAATGTTCCGGAAGCTGTCATTACCGGATTTTTCAGTTGTAATTTGCCAATATTGATGCTTAAATTTGCCATTTCAGTTTTGTAATATTAAAAACCGGTCCTTCAGTACATACACATACATGCCCTTCGGTTGTATCAGTAACAC
>JAUZOM010000006.1 GCA_030706465.1 Bacteroidota bacterium
ATGTGGCACTTGCCGGAAAGCAGAGAAATGGATGAAATCGAACGGTATCGATTATACCTATCGCCCCATAAAGGAAGAAAATCCGACGAGAGAAGAACTGAAGTTATGGATTCGCAAGAGCGGACTTCCTGTTTCTAAGTTTTTTAACACAAGTGGATTGCTCTATAAAGAACAAAACATGAAGGACAAAGTGAAAGTGTTGTCTGAGGATGAACTGATTGATATCCTGGCTTCGAATGGGTTAATGGTAAAACGCCCGATTTTGCTGGAAGGCGAGACTGTTTTACTTGGCTTTAAAGAGGAAGAATGGGAAACCCTTTTGAAGTGAAAAGCTAAAGGAAGGTAATCAATTATTCGTGCAATTCCTGCACATATCGAATAGCTTCCTATCCCGAAGAATCCTACTTCTGAAATCGAAAGCTTTATTGTTTTGCCAACAATCCAAAAATGAATTGTCAACGATATTTCCAAAAGAATATGCGGACGATTTATCAAAACAACAAGGTAAAACATCCCCTTGTACATTCACTACCGCACCACTCCACAACCTCCAGCAACGATTGTTTTGATGTCCTTTAATTTTAAATTTACCGTCTTTTCCTTCCTTATAACGAGCATACCGTTTTTTCGTTGTCAATAGTTCATTCCCATTTTCGAAATCATAGAGTTGGGCTGTTTTGAAAGTCAAACGATCGACCTGTAAAGTCTTAGCCAAATTTTGCATTTCTTTCATTTGATGTTCATTGGTCTTTAATACTAAAAATTGAATTTCAATGAAAGGTGTTATTGATTTCAGTTCTTTTTTACATTGAACAAGCTGTTTGATACCATCAATGGCTTTTTGCAGGTTGCCTCCGACACGATAGGTTTCGTAAACTTGCTGAGTGCTCCCATCAATCGATACGATCAGCTTATCCAAGCCTGAAATAATTATTTCCCGGGCAACCTTTTCATTCAGGAATTGTCCGTTTGTGGAAGTTGAAGAGTAAATATTAGCCTCATGAGTTTGTTTAATCAGCTGAAATAATTGTTTGTTGAGGAATGGCTCTCCCTGAAAATAAAGAATCACATGATGTAGGGTAGGCCCCAATTCAGCCAATAATTTTGTGTACAGAGTGCAATTAAAAAATGTTTTTTCGGTCTTTAAAGCATTACTTTTCCCCACCGGGCATTCCGGGCAGCGTAGGTTACAAAAGTTGGTGGTTTCTATTGAAATAAAAAATGGATATATATTCTTTCTCTTTTGAATTTTAAAAAATGAAAGCAGGTATGAATTAACCAGTTTTAATCCGTTAATTATTTTAGGAATAGATAAATAACGGATTGGGACAATCAGGAGCTGAATTTTAAGATAGAGTAGTTTCATTAAAATTTTAAGAGATAAACAAAAGGACTAATAACTTGTTATTGAATGCATAGAGTCTTTTCTTATACGGTATTAACAAAAAATGTCAAAATCGATTACAAAGTAAGCTAAAATTCGTTGAAAGATTGTATATTTGCGCTCTGAATAATCAAAATAGAAATTATATAATTTATTACTAAAAAAACAACGTTATGAAAAAGCAATTATTTTTCGCGGTTTCGATGGTGTTTGCGTTAGTCTTGAGTTCCTGTAGCAAAGACTTGACCGCATTAGATCCTAGCTTATTTAAATGTAATCCCAATCCACTTGAAGTAAAAGGGGGAAAAGTTGATGCTACTGTTACAGGAACCTTTCCTGTTAAGTACTTTAATAAGAATGCTGTAGTTACTGTCACTCCTGTTTTAAAATTTGAAGGAAAAGAAGTTAAAGGTACACCCGTTGTTTTTCAAGGAGAAAAAGTGAAAGGAAATGATCAAACTATAGCCTATAAGACAGGTGGAAATTATTCATTAAAGGCGTCGTTCGATTATGTTCCGGAAATGATAAAATCTGAACTCTATCTTGAATTTAGTATCGCCCAGAAGAGCAAAACTTATCAAATTCCAAGTGTTAAAGTTGCTGATGGCGTTATTGCTACTTCCCAATTAGTTTCGACGAATCCATCCGAATTAACTTCCGTAATTATACCGGATAAATTCCAACGTGTTATTCAACAACAACAAGAAGCCGATATTATGTTCCTGATACAACAATCAAAGCTTCGTAAGAGTGAAACTAATTCAGCAGACATGATTTCACTGACTAAGAAAATCAAAGAAGTAAAAGAAACACCAAGCGAAAAAGTTTCCTCTTTTGATTTATCTGCTTATGCTTCTCCGGAAGGCCCTTTGAAACTGAATACCAACTTAGCCGAAAGTCGTGAAAAAGTTACGGCAGACTTTATGAAAAAGGCTATGAAAAAACTGAAAACCAGTATAAATCTTAATTCCAAATTTACACCGGAAGATTGGGCCGGATTCCAGGCATTAATGGAAAAATCGAATATTCAGGATAAGCAGGTTATTTTACGTGTCTTGACAATGTATAACGACCCTGAAGAACGTGAACGTCAGATTAAAAATCTTTCTGTAGCTTTCAAACAAATCGCTGAAGAAATTCTTCCTCAACTACGTCGTTCTAAATTGAAATTGACTGTAGATGTTACCGGTAAATCGGATGAAGAAATTGCAAAACTGGCAAAAGATGATGCTTCAAAACTAACGGTTGATGAGTTGCTTTATGCAGCCACATTAACCAATGATTTGAGCGAAAAGGCTACAATTTATCAAAAAGTAACTGAACTTTTCCCAACCGATGTACGTGGTTTTAATAACTTAGGTTCAGTGAAATACCAACAGGGTAATGTTGAAGATGCTTCACGGTACTTTGCAAAAGCATTGGAAATCGATCCAACATCAGCCGATGTGAATTTTAATGCCGGTTTAGGCTCTTTGGCAAAAAATGATTTAGGAAAAGCCGAAGAATACTTTGGAAAAGCAGCCGGAACAACAGGTAACGTTGGTCAGGGATTGGGTACAATCAATATAATCAGAGGTGATTATTCTAAAGCAAAGTCTTATTTTGGCTCAACAGCAACTAATAATGCAGCATTATTACAAATTCTGAATGCCGATTACAGTGGAGCCCGTAATACCTTGTCAGCTGTTGCAAAACCAAATGCAACAACTTCATATCTCGGAGCCATAATCGGGGCACGTACCAATGATCGTGATGCAGTTTACAGCAATTTAAAAAATGCCGTTAAACAAGATGGATCATATGCTTCGAAAGCAGTTAAAGACATTGAGTTCTCAAAATTTGCTACTGATGAGACATTTCTTTCAATTGTGAAGTAATTAACTAAATGATATTTTTAAAAGTCCGATGCAGACATTGCACCGGACTTTTTTTGTTCCCCTACTTGCTACGCATCAGTTATTTAACGAATAAGATTAATAATTCCTACTGATTGATTATTAAATCAAGATTTTTCACAGATTTAATGAACATTATAAGATATTATTCTCAACAACATTTTCATTTTCGGGCATTTAACTGTATCTTTGTAACCATTTTAAAAATTAAAATAATTGGATAACAGAATGCAGGAAAACGAACAAATTGTAAATAAAATTGTTGAAGGAATACAGGAACGAAAAGGGAAAAACATAGTAGTTGTTAACCTTGAAAAATTGCAGGAAGCTCCTTGCAGTTATTTTGTAATTTGTGAGGGAGATTCGAATATACATGTTAATGCCATTGCACAATCAATTAAGGATTATGTGCGCGAACAGATTCAAGTAAAACCATACGCAACGGATGGTTTTCTTAATTGTGAATGGATTGCGATGGATTATGGCCAAATTATTGTACATGTATTTCAACGTTCCACAAGAGAATTTTATGATATCGAACATTTGTGGTCCGATGCTGATTTGAAGAAATTGGAGGATGTTCTCTGATTTCTTTTTGATTAATATAGTCTTATCAAAACCAAGGAATGAGTTTTTTGTTTTATATATAAGTAAACAACAAGATAACAATAGGAAAATAATGGAAAATAAAATCCCGAATCAGAATCCTGTTAAGCCAACGGGTAAATTCCCCAAATTCAATATTTCATGGATTTATGGTATCATCATTTTAGTTTTGCTTGGTTCTTACTTTTTTAATGAGAACACACCAACTAAAGAAGTCCCATTTACTACTTTTAAGGAGTATGTTAAGCAAGGAATGATAGCTAAAGTAAATGTATATAATTCCAAAAATGTTGTAGAAGCACAATTAATTGATTATTCTAAAGTCTCCGCTGATACAGTTGCTTTAAGAAAAATTTTTGGGGAGAAATACAAATTATTGGCTTTAAACCCTAAAGTCCTGAAGGATTCGTTAACAAAGAGAGATACGCAAACCCTGAAGAAGGTTTATGGAGATAAATATGACGCTTATGCAAAAGAGCGTCTTATTACCGTAAGCGTTCCTTCTGAAGAATTTTCAAGATTTATACAGACTGCAGAAGATAAATACGGATTTAAGGGAAGTGTAGAGTATAAGGAAAGCAGAAATTATTTTGATGTTTTCTTATATAGTATTCTGCCATTTCTTCTATTAATTTTATTTTTTGTGTTTATGAACCGCAGAATGTCCGGACAAATGGGCGGAAGTGCCGGGGGGGGTATTTTTAATGTGGGAAAATCAAAAGCCCAACTCTTTGATAAAGGCGATACCTCGAATAAAATAACGTTTAAAGATGTGGCAGGACTGGCTGAAGCAAAACAGGAGATAGAAGAAATTGTTGCATTTCTTAAAAATCCATCAAAATATACGGAGTTAGGTGGTAAAATACCTAAAGGAGCCTTACTTGTAGGTCCTCCGGGAACAGGAAAAACATTACTGGCAAAAGCAGTTGCTGGTGAAGCTGATGTTCCGTTTTTTTCGATGTCAGGATCTGATTTTGTGGAAATGTTTGTGGGTGTAGGAGCTTCGCGAGTTCGTGACTTGTTCCGTCAGGCAAAAGAGAAGGCTCCCTGCATAATATTTATAGATGAAATAGATGCTGTTGGCCGTGCTCGCGGTAAAAACCCGAACATGGGAAGTAATGATGAGCGTGAAAATACGTTGAACCAATTGCTTACCGAAATGGATGGATTTGGTTCGAATAGCGGTGTGATAATTTTAGCCGCCACTAACCGGGCGGATATTTTGGATAAAGCTTTGCTTCGTGCCGGACGTTTCGACCGTCAGATTCATGTTGATTTACCGGATGTGAATGAAAGAAAGCAAATTTTTAATGTTCATCTTCGTCCAATAAAAATAAACGAGACGGTTGATGTTAATTTCCTTGCAAGGCAGACTCCGGGATTCTCTGGGGCTGATATTGCAAATGTATGTAACGAGGCAGCTCTGATTGCAGCCCGGAAGAATAAAACATTTGTAGAAAAGCAAGATTTTCTGGATGCGGTTGATCGAATTGTCGGAGGCTTGGAAAAGAAAACTAAAATCACAACTGTAGCTGAAAAGAAATCAATAGCTTATCACGAAGCAGGTCATGCAACCATTAGTTGGATGCTGGAACATGCCAACCCCTTGGTTAAAGTAACAATTGTACCAAGAGGGGAAGCGTTGGGAGCTGCCTGGTACTTACCGGAAGAACGGCAGTTAACAAACAAAGAACATATGTTGGACGAAATGTGCTCTACGTTAGGTGGTCGTGCAGCAGAAGAAGTGTTTTTGCATCAAATGTCTACAGGGGCTATCAATGATTTGGAACGTGTTACTAAAAGAGCCTATGCTATGGTTGCTTATTTTGGGATGAGTGACAAATTAGCCAATATGAGCTACTATGATTCAACAGGAAATTCGGATTACGGGTTTACAAAGCCGTACAGCGAAAAAACGGCTGAATTGATAGATTCTGAGGCTAAAAATATTGTGGCCGTTGAATATGAACGTGCAAAGAAAATACTGGATGATCATGCTGCGGGACACAATGAATTGGCAGAATTATTGATTGAAAAGGAAGTTATATTTGCAGAGGACCTGGAAAGAATATTTGGAAAACGTCCATGGACCTCGAGAAGTGATGAATTGATGGCTCAGAATGGTGAATCAGAAAAATTGGAAGAATCAAATCCTAAGATCGAGGAACCAACAGAGGCGGTATCAACTCAAAGCAAAGAAGAAAATGCCGACTAATTCGTCCCGTCATATAATTTTGCAGAAAATAGTGGAAGCCAGTAAAAGACGGC
Organism: Bacteroidota bacterium; assembly: GCA_030706465.1. Taxonomy (GTDB): domain Bacteria; phylum Bacteroidota; class Bacteroidia; order Bacteroidales; family Paludibacteraceae; genus Paludibacter. The sequence continues at coordinate 6,154 of JAUZOM010000006.1, forward strand.
TTCCACTTGCAAATATTACAAGTGCAGATCAGGATGAAATTTACAGGCCAATCCTTCCAGATGCTATAACCTGTTTCAAAAATGAACTGGAAGCAATCAAAGGACAATGTATCCTTTGTGAAGACGAATTGGCCTTATATACAAAACTAAGATTGTTTATTCTAAAAAACAATTTCTCTTATCTTTATTGCCTGGATTCATACATAGCAGATCGGCTTAAAGTATATGATATACCGTTTTCAAAAGCTGAAACTGACTTTGAAAGTATGGAAGCTGGAGTTACAGGATGTGAGTTTTTAGTGGCGCGAACCGGAAGCGTATTAGTCTCGGCTGCATCAAAGTCAGGAAGACAAATGAACGTATTTCCACCTGTTCATATTGTATTAGCACATGTATCACAACTTGTACATTATCCGGAAGACGCTTTAGTTGCCATCCAGAAGAAATATAGAGCATCTCTGCCATCATCCATATCAACCATTACGGGTCCCAGCCGGACAGCAGATATTGAAAAAACGTTGGTTCTTGGTGCACATGGTCCAAAAGAATTTGTGGTTTTTCTATGCAAAGAATAAAGTTTTGCTACCTTTGTGTTGTCTAATCTTATTCTTTCTCACAATTATCGAAATCAGTAATTTTGAACATTGAAATATCTGTTTTGATATAATTTTTATCCGGAATTAAATAAAAATTTCCTATAATAATTTGTCGATTCGGTAAATCTATTTTGTTTAATCATTCAAAAACATTTAAATGAAACTATTTAATTCGATCCTTTATTCATTAGTATTAACAGTTACTCTTTTTTCATGTGCTCCAATTTATAAATGCGGAGAACCCAAACCAGCAAAGAAACTATTTCTTCCCAAAGCAATACTTAACGTCATAAATGAAAGAGATTCATTGTGTTCCACTTTATCAGCAAGAAATAATGAAATTTATAACCTTAAGAAAGATACTACAAACTTAAATAAGGATATAATGAATCTTGAAAAACGATATAGTGATTTGACGAATGACAAATTATCGCAATCAGAACAATTTAATGCTGCTTTGAAAAAAAAGACTGATGAGTTAAAACAAAAATCAGATGAATTAATAGCCAAAGAAAAACTTTTGAGTGATAGGGAAAGTGCTTTAAATGACATGAGAAAAATCATTGCGCGTCAGGACTCAATAACTGGTCGTTTAAATAAGATACTGCGTGATGCTCTATTAGGTTTTAAATCGGATGAGCTTTCTGTAGAAATAAAAAATGGTAAAGTTTATGTTTCTATGTCTGACAAACTACTTTTCAAATCCGGAAGTGCAGCTATTGAAGCAAAAGGGATTGATGCCATTAAAGTCCTTGCAGATGTGTTGAATAAAAATAATGACATTGATATATTAGTTGAAGGCCATACAGATAATATTCCTATTAAAACGGCCCAATACCATGACAATTGGGATTTGAGTGCAGCCAGGGCCATTTCTATTGTTAGAATATTGACCGATGATTACAAAATACAGCCAACACGTCTAACAGCGTCAGGGAAGGGCGAATTTACACCTCGGGCCTCTAACGCAACCCCTGAAGGAAGAGCTCGTAACCGAAGAACCGAAATTATTTTGTCTCCTAAGCTTGATGAGCTTATGAAGCTACTCAAAACTAATTAAATATATTCCTGTTTTTTATACTTGCATTCTAATACTATTGAATATTCATGAATAACTTTGTAAAACGAACGCTGAGCGGATTTCTTTTTGTTTTGCTGATTGTGGGTTCGATATTGCTAAGTAGCCTTACTTTTGCTCCTGTTTTTGCATTCATCTGTGCTTGGTCAGTTTACGAATTTCATAAGTTGTCAAATAAGCAGCCAACAGTAATGGTAAATCCATTGATAGGCTTAATTGGTGGTGTGTTACTTTTTCTTTGTTCTTATTTATATGCCTCGGGGATATGGCGTTATCCTGTTTATTCTATATATGGCTTTTATATAGTATTGGTTTTAATCTCTGAATTGTATCGACGGAAGGAAAATCCGCTTCATAATTGGGCTTATTTTATTTTGGGTCAGATTTTTATTGCTCTTCCATTCTCAATATTGAATTTTATCCTGTTTATTGATAAGTGGCAACCTCTTCTTCTTTTAGCAGTCTTTGTTACTATTTGGGTCAATGATACGGGCGCTTATCTTACAGGTGTTACATTTGGAAGACATCGTTTGTTTGAACGGATTTCGCCCAAAAAATCGTGGGAAGGTTTTATAGGTGGAGCATTGGCAGCTTTACTTTCGGGTTATGTGTTTTCATTGTTTATTCCTCAGATAAGTTTATTTAACTGGTTTATCTTCTCCGAAATAATTGTGATTTTCGGCACTTTTGGGGATTTGATAGAATCATTAATGAAACGAACTGTTGATGTTAAGGATTCGGGAAATGTGATACCAGGGCACGGTGGTCTGCTTGATCGGTTTGACAGTATGCTTTTGGCTGCACCTGTTATTTTCATATATTTGAGTTTCTTATTTAATCAGGTCCTCAAATAACTGATTGAATTGTCGGAAAGAAAGTATGAACTCTTTATAATTTAGAAATACTATGGAATTTGATTTTGAAGAAATACGTTGTTATAAGAACGAAGAAGTTCATGACGTTTTGGAACGTCTAAGTAGTGAAAAGCAATTTATGAAGGTATTAAGTACTGTCTATCCGCTTTTACCTAAAGAATTTATTAAACAACGGTTGATGGGTTTTCAATCCAGTTATGCTTTTCAAAAGGAAATGGTTTATCCTTTTTTGCAATATTTGGAAGCAAATATGACTTTAGGGATAAAACTAAACGGACTTGAGAAAATTGATATTTCAAAATCATATTTGTATATTTCAAACCATCGTGATATTATTCTCGATTCTGCTTTTCTTTGCGGTAAATTTATTGAAAGAAATATGGATACAGTCCAGATTGCGATTGGAGATAATTTGTTGATTTACCCATGGATTAAAGATTTGGTGCGCGTAAACAAAAGCTTTATCGTAAAACGAGGTTTAAGTGCCCGTCAGATCTTGGAAAGTTCAAAATGCTTGTCAGCTTATATTGCCCATGTTATTGATGGAAACCAATCCATATGGCTTGCACAACGAGAAGGACGTGCCAAAGACTCAAACGATCGAACCCAGGAAAGTTTATTGAAAATGCTCAATATGTTTGGAACGGGCAGTTTTATTGAAAATCTTACCAAATTAAATATTTGCCCGTTAAGTATTTCATATGAATATGACCCCTGTGATTTCCTCAAGGCAAAGGAGATGCAACAGCGGCGCGATGATGTAGGTTTCAAAAAGAATCCCCAGGATGATTTACTTAATATGAAAACGGGTGTTATGGGCTACAAGGGCAAAGTTGTTTATGAAATAACCGGGGATATAAGTAATGAATTGAAAATAATTGCAACTGAAACTTCCAATAGAAATGAGCAGATAACTCTCGTTGCCGAATTGATTGATAAACGTATACATGCTAATTATACTATATTCGCAAATAATAAAATAGCCTATGACATACTTAAAAACTCGAGGTTGTTTTCAAGTGAGTATACGCAGAAAGAGGAAACGGATTTTGAAAAATATTTATCCTTGCAAATTGGGAAAATAGATCTGGAAAATAAAGATGAATCGTTCTTAAGGGCGAGGTTGCTCGAAATGTATGCCAATCCACTTATAAATAAGCTTAATACCTCCTCAAACTATTTAGAGGAGGGTGAATAATTCGTAAATAAAAAAACGTGTTCTAAATCTTGGAACACGTTTTTTTTGTTTGTTTAACTCCATTTTATCGCAATAACCGTTTAATAACCAAGAATTTTCAACATCGATTTGTAACTTTGCTCTTTCGCAAACAATTTTGTAAAATACTCACCATCTTCATCCTGATCAATAATAACCAATTTTGGAGCAGGGATTAAACAATGTTGGATGCCTCCAAATCCACTAAGTGATTCCTGATATGCCCCGGTATGGAAGAAGCCAATGTATTGTTCACAATCGTCATGCATTTTAGGCAGAAAGACTGCATTCGAATGAACTTCTGCATTATAAAAATCTTCACTGTCGCAAGTTAAACCTCCTAAATTTACCCGCTCATATTCAGAATCCCAATTGTTTATTGCCAGAAAAACGTAACGCTGGTTGATAGCCCAGGTGTCTGGAAGAGTCGTCATAAACGAGCTGTCAATCATATTCCAGAGTTCGCGGTCGTTTTGCTTTTTCTGATTCACAATTGAATAAAGCATAGCACCACTCTCTCCAACCGTATAAGAACCGAATTCGGTGAAAATATGAGGCTCAGGGACTCCATTCTGAGTACAAATTGTTTTTATTTGTGCCACAATTTCTTCGGCCATATATTCATAATCATATACCATATCCAAATGTGTTTGGATTGGAAAACCTCCACCAATATTTAAACTGTCTAATTGAGGGCATTTTTTCTTTAATTCGCAATACAGGTTTACGGCTTTGTTTAACTCATTCCAATAATATGCCGTGTCTTTCACGCCGGTGTTTATAAAGAAGTGCAACATCTTCAATTCAACCTGGGGGTTATTTGCAATATACTTCGTATAATAAGGAATGATATCGTTATAGCGTATACCTAGGCGAGATGTATAGAAATCAAACTTAGGTTCTTCTTCGGCTGCAATACGAATGCCTACTTTAAATTTAATATCAAAGTCTTTTAGAAATAAGTCTAATTCAAACTTATTATCAAGTATAGGAATAACATTTGTGAATCCCAGACGCATTAAGTTTTGAATGTTTTCAACGTATTGAGGACGTTTAAATCCATTACATAGAATAAAATTATCCGACTTAAGTAACTTTTGTTCATACAATGACTCCATTATGTTGATGTCAAAAGCTGATGATGTTTCAATATGTACGCCATGTTTCAGCACTTCTTCCAGCACAAATGAAAAATGGGAACTCTTGGTACAGTAGCAATAATTATAATCGCCTTCATAATCTACTTTAGCCATTGCAACATTGAACATTCGACGTGCTTTATGAATATTCTCTGCTATTTTAGGTAAATAAGAGATCCGTAAAGGGGTGCCATATTGCTTTATAATGTCCATTAAAGGGACGCCGCACCATTCCAATTCATTTTCAACAATGTTGAATTCTTCATTTGGAAATTCAAAACTTTGTTCAATAAGGTCTTTATATTTGTTTTTCATATTTCTTCTTTAATAAAAAAGTATTTTAATGTAGATAGGTTGGATTGGATAATTAATATTGAACTAAGTGAGTTAGATTGAAATAAATTGCAAGAAAAAGTCTGCAAAAATAGTTATTTATTTTAAACTTTATGTGTGATAACTGATAATTTTAAAATTATTGACTTATTATTAGTTTCCTGTCCGCTTACCCAACGAATATTCAAGTGAGTTTGTTCTGCGTTTTTTAAACAAAGTAATCGAAATAGTGTATGAGCAATCTTATTTTTCGATATAGATGTTTTATCTGAGTAATAAGATTGATGCCTCGAGTGAAAATAAAATTAAGGTGAAGTTTGGTATTATCCCTAAAATAAATTGTGACCGGTTATCCCTGATTTCTTGAATAAAGAAGCTTTCTATTTTTAATACGGTTCTGCTCTTTTTTTGTAAAAGTAGCTATTTCTGCCACCTATCCATTACCACCTTTCCTTTTATTTAGGTTTACCGTATATGCTAATAATAAGAGTTCGGGTCATTTAATAATTTATTTCAGAATAATTTAAACAGAATAAGAAAAACACTGTTATATTTGCATGAATAGAAATTCTGGAGATATCGTGCACCGATTCCTGTATAATTGAAAGAACAACATGAGAAGTAATGTTTTAATTAAAACTGTATTGTTGGCGACAATACTCTTTGTTTCTGCCATAGATACATGGGGAGAATCCAGATTCTTATTTGTAAATGCTGGCAATGATCCGGCTTCCACTGTAAGGCTGGATGCAGACATTTCATTGAGCATGCACATAAAACTTCACCCATCGGATGTTTTCTCGTTAAATGAATCAACTAATGGCGTGATTCTCTCTAAGAAAAGAACCTATGCCGGAATGACCGAAACAGTTACTCCGGGCCCAACAATTACACTTACGGATGTTACCAATCCGACATTGAATACCGTTCCGGGAGTTCCTGTATGTCAAACTTTAAATATTAGTGGCGTAAATTTAAGTGTAGATTTAAAGCTTACCATTTCAGGTGCAGATGCCGGACTATTTTCACTCTCACAATACTCAGTCACGGAATCGGCAGGAAATGTGCCCAATACGGAAGTGACTATTACGTATACACCGGATAACCCGGGAACAAACACAGCAATATTGATGCTGTCGAGTAATGGGGCAATGTCTGTAGGCAGATCATTGACCGGTATTGCAGCAATCGCGACTGACGTTAGTACAAACAAAGCTTCTTTCGGGGTTATTTCAGAAAACGGCAGTATTCATTTTAGGGCAACTGCAGGTGAAACTGTAGAAATTTACAATGCCATAGGCCAACAACTGCTTCACAAGCTCACTGTGGAAGGTGTAAATACGATTCCTGTTTCTGCCAGGGGTGTTGTACTTGTAAAGATTGGTAGTCGTTTTGCTAAAGTAATTTTGTAACTCATAAAAGATACTTGTTTATAAAAAGAGCTGTCCGATAGGGCAGCTCTTTTTATATATGATCCGGATAAAACTATCCGTGCCGGGAACGAGTGTCACACGCTATTGAAGACGATGAGCTTTTGTAACCGCTTCGATATTTTGTCTCAGCTTTGTATATCCAACCCGTTTAATGGCTGAATGGGAAAACGTTTGGGCGAACTCTTTCTCTGTAAGTTGTTTCCAGGTGTCGGTTCCCCATTCCAATACCTTATCAATTGGTGACAGTCCGTCTTGGCTATATGGCTTGGCCCACCTAGCATTCCAGGGGCATACATCCGCACAAATGTCACAACCCAGGGCATTGCCAGAGAGGACCGCTTTAAATTCGGGGGGTATTTCGTCTTTGCTTTCGATGGTGAGATACGAGATGCACCGGCGGGCATCCAATGAACCGTTCTGTAATGCATTTGTCGGACAAGCATCGATGCATCGCATACAGGTACCACAGCGGGCCATAACGGGCATGTCGTATTCCGTTTCAATATTCAGCATTAAAATACCAATAAATGTATAGGATCCCAGTCCGGGATGAATCAACTGGGTGTGCCTGCCAATCCATCCTAAGCCGGCACGTTCGGCCCAACGACGTTCGAGGACAGGGGCCGAATCGACGAATGAATGTTGGACATTGGTATTTACACTTTCAGTGCCGTAAGTCTCGCAGATTTTTTGTTCCAGTTCAAATAGTTTGGTTTTTAATACCAAATGATAATCGGTAGCTGCGTACGCATATTTTGCAATCTGCGGCGCAACCGGGTTCTGTTTCTGCGATGGATAGTAATTCATTAAAACCACGACTACCGACTTACAGCCGGGGACAAGCATGCGAGGATCGGTACGTTTGTCAAAGTTTCGTTCCAGATAATGCATATCACCCTGCATTCCACTGGCGAGCCATTGTCGTAAAAAAGCCGCATCCTCCGTTAGCGCTTCTGCCCGGGCTATGCCGCAAGCATCAAACCCCAATGAAAGAGCGAGTTGTTTTATGGTGACAGTCATCTGAATTTTACGAATTAGTGCAAATTACACGAACCTTATAAATTCTTTTCAATTGCTTTCCTTAATTCGTCTTTTCCAAGGCTGCGGGCAATAATGTTTCCTTTCCTATCCATTAAAAAAGTAGTTGGGATGGACGAAATATTATAGGAGGAAACGTAATTTGTGTTGGGACCGTTTAAATCACGGACACATATCCAGGGGATATTTGCAATTGATTGCTGCCAGAGTTGCTTGTTTTGATCGAGTGAGATCTGATAGATTTCAAATCCGCGTTTGTGATATTGGTTATACAATTCACGTAGAGCGAAAGTGTAGTCAATGCTTTGCCGTGATTCGTATGCAGAGAAATCAATTAATATAACTTTACCGATTAAGGCAGATAGCTTTCGCTCAACGTTATTTTTGTCTGGTAAGATAATATTGATATAGCCGGTTCCCCGTGTGGCCAATATCTCATCCCATGCTTCTTTCTCTCTGGCTTTCCGATCAGAACGAATAGCATCCAGTACCAATGCATAAAGATTTTTGCTCCTTTCGTATTCGGGCATAAACGTATTATATGCAGTAGCTACTGCGGCACAATAAGGTCTGTCTGATTTAATGTAAGGTGAAAATAGATACGTGTCATTAACCTTCTGGTAGATGGCAAAATAGGCAGCGGCAGAACGTGGATTTTGAAGAATCATTTTCCGGGCCATTTCTTTATGAACATCAATGTCTTTTTCTATGGCAGCGATTTTAGAGTTTCGTTCGGTTGCATCCATGTTTGCTGTTAATTCATTGGCTAACCGTTGAATATTCATTACCGATTTGCGCAAAACCTGAATCTGATTGGAGGTTGTTGAACCTGTCAATTTATAATCGGAAGCGAAATTAGCTGACTGAGCATTAATGTTTATTTCTTCGCAGGAATCTACAGCAAAAGTAATGATTTTATCGTTCAGGCGTAAGCGATAGAAATCAGGATATACGGGACGCTTGGATTTAAATTCAAATGAACCGTTGGACCGTACCCTAACAGAATCGAGGATCGTAGTTTTAAGTAACCCGCTATGTTCAAAATAAAGCATCTCGCCTTTGGCGTTTTTTACCGTGCCGCTTATATAGAATTTGTTATGCTGTTTACAAGAAATCATTCCTACTAAAATCAGCAATACAATCAATGTCTTTTTCATGGTAATGAGATTGATTCTTAAATCCCCTAAAATGGTTTTATGCCTTTTAGGGGATTCTGGAGTTGTTCAGTTTGTTTTAAAATCGTATTTTACAAGCGATAATTGTTCGTTTGCCTCAACAATTTTATTTTTAAGACTTTCTTTGTAATGTTTCAATTTTGATTGCAATGCGGTATCACCCACTGCCAACATCTGGATGGCTAAAATAGCCGCATTGAGTGAAGCGTTAATGCCAACAGTTGCTACGGGAATTCCCGGAGGCATTTGTACTATTGCCAGTAAGGCATCCATTCCATCGAGAGTTGCATTAATTGGCACCCCAATAACAGGAATTGATGTCATAGAAGCTATGACTCCCGGTAAATGAGCAGCCATCCCTGCAGCCGCAATGATTACTTCGATCCCGTTGGCCTGAGCATTCGTCGCAAATAATTCGACTTCACGCGGAGTCCGATGAGCCGAAAGGGCATTCATTTCGAAGGGAACTTCAAACTGATTGAGAAGCTCAGCTGCTTTTTTCATAACAGGCAGATCGGAAGTACTGCCCATGATAATACTTACTTTGGCTTTCATAAACTTTTAATTGTTTAATTATTGATTCGTAGAGATATAAGGTAAGCTCAGCAGGGTAAGATCAAAACCCGGTAAGGAATAGTTACTTTGCCTTAAATCTGAACTTAGTTTACCCTATGCACCAATCAAGGCTTCATATTCCACTCCTGAAAGCAAGGTGTCTAACTGAGCGACATCGGATACTCCGACTTTAACCATCCAACCTTTATCATAAGGGTCTTCGTTAACTAATTCGGGTTTTGATTCCAATTCTTCATTGAATTCCAAAATCTCACCGTCAACAGGTAAATAGAGATCTGAAACAGTTTTAACAGCTTCTACGGTACCGAATACTTCACCTTCGTTCAACATCTCACCAACAGTTTCAACTTCGATGAAAACGATCTCACCTAACTCACTTTGAGCATAATCAGTTATCCCTACATAGGCAATGTCGCCTTCCAGACGAATCCATTCATGCTCTTTTGTGTACTTTAAATTAGCAGGTACATTCATAATAATAAGTTTTTTAAGTTTGTAATATATTTCTAAATGTTGTTGATATTCAGCTTGCAGAGAATGGGATAATGATCGGAATATTTTACTTTGTCTGCTTTGTACTGGATCGGTGTAAAAGCCACCGGATCGTAGAATACATAATCAATCCTGAAATGGTAGTACCGGTCGTTGAAAGTCCACCCTAACCCTAACCCGGTTTCGGCAAAAGTGTCTTTTAGATTTCCTTTAACCGTAGTATAGGCATAGGAGGTCGGGACATCATTAAAGTCACCACAGACAATTACTTTGTAGGGTGAGCTGGCAATGACCTTAGCTACAGAATCAGCCTGCAATGCCCGGAGCCGGTAGGCTACAGCCAGTTTATGCGAAAAATGAAGGGTGATCCCGGTAAGTTTTTTTGTGTCAAAATTGTCTTTCAACGTAAGCGGCATATTTTTATCATGTTCAGTCAACCGGTTCGATTCCAGATGGTTATTGACCAATCGGATGATTTTACCGTTTATATTGATATCCGAAAAGATGGAAACATTATAGTTCGAAGGGTAGTGGATTAATTGCCTGTTAGTAATCGGATATTTGGAGAAAGTTGCCACTCCTGAAAGTTGCCAGTTATTATTTATATTTTGTTTGTATTGAATATGTTTATAGGGATATTTCTTGAAAATTCGGAATATGTCAGCCTGGGTCAGATATTCTTTATTACTGCTTACCGTAAATTCCTGTAAACATACAATGTCTGCATCGGTATCCAGGATATATTGAATCACTTTATTCGGATTCCGGCGGGTATATTTTTTTAACTCGCCACACACTTTTGTATTGTAAGTAAGCAGCCTGATTGGATTGTTTGTAGGAGGAGTTTCTGTTTTTCTAAAGTGAACCGGACATGTGTTGCTGATCTGGGTGGAAGAGAGCAGTAAAACGCTTAAAGAAACCAGAAAAAACCATTTACGCGCTAATAACCAAAAAACCGCAAAAGCAATGTTAACGGCTATAATAAAGGGGAAGGCCAAAGCGAAATAGGCAGGAATAACAAATTTAGCAGGGCTGAAAACCGATCCAAATAAAGTCATGATCATAAAAAGGGCTGCAACTATATTTGAAGCCATCAACACCCATTTTACTATTGTTTTTCCAAACATGATTTTTATTTAATTCATAATTCACAATTTTAAATTATGAATTAGTTCTTTTTCCCTTGATCAAATAATCTTTTCTTCTCCTCTGTAGACAGGCTTTCGTAGCCGGATGTTTTAATTTTATCGAGAATCCGATCAATCTCAGCTATTTTACGAGCTTTGTTCATGTTGAATTCAGCGTCACTGACAGTTGATCTTCTCCGGTTTGGATTCTGTTTAATCCGTAGTTTGCGGGGACCAAACAAATTGTAGATTGCATCCAAAATACGGTTCAATCCTTTGGTCAAATCTTTCCCCTGACGCAAAGATACAACAAATAAATAACCTGCCAAAGCACCACCTAAATGTGCCAGTTCACCTCCTCCGTTACTTGAAGTAATTCCAAATAAACTGGTTAGGACAAAAAATACGGCAATGTATTTTAGTTTAACGCTTCCTAAAAAAAGAACCTGTAACTCCATATTGGGTGAACGAAAAGCGGTTGCCACTATAATAGCCATAATCGATCCCGAAGCTCCTAACAATAGGCTTTGATGCAAGGTGGACGAGTAATATGGAAATAGATTAAATGCGACTGCATAAACAAGTGCCGCCAGGAATCCTCCAATCAGGTATAAACCGACTAATTGCTTTTCGGAAAAGAACATTAAGAATATTCTCCCAAACCAAAACAAGGTAAACATATTGAAGAAAATATGCAGAAAGCCTTCGTGCAGGAACATATAGGTCAGGGGGGTCCAGGCCCTGTATAATAGCTGTGTCAAATCTGCCGGTACTGCCAGGTACGACAATATAAAGTCTCCTGAAATATTGAAAAGCAGGAGCAGAATCAAAATTAATTTCAATAAAATAAATACACTCGCATTGATATAAATCAATTTAATAAGCGAGCTTCCCTGCTTAAAAGTCTGTTTGATATTATCAAGAATATTCATTTTACTATTAACATCTTAAAGAGTTTTTTTCTTTTTCCAAATTAATATCAATATAGTGCCGAACAACATACCGCCCAGGTGGGCAAAATGAGCAACGTTATCGCCTGAAAATTGAGCTACTCCTAAAAACAATTCTGCAACTCCATAAATGAATACAAAAACCCGGGCCTTGATCGGTATGGGGATAAAAAGTAAAAACAGCCTGACTTCCGGGAAAAGCCAACCAAATGCCAATAATAAACCGAACACCGATCCGGAAGCTCCGATCGTGATAAAGGAAGGGGAATCCAGTAACAACCGTTTCATTTCAATGATGGCCGGGGCATCAAACGATCCCAGGTTCTCCAACCGGAAATAATGGCTTAGAACATCCTGATGTTGCAATAAAACCTGTCCTGAATTTGCACTTATCGCCTCGTTTAATGCGGTAACAACTGAATGAAATTCAACGGTCCAAAATAACTCTTGCACCAGGCCGGCTCCGACTCCTGTCAGTAAATAATAAAACAAAAAACGCTTCGTTCCCCACAATTGTTCCAATACTCCCCCAAACATATACAGTGCGAACATATTAAAGAAAATATGCGAAAGCCCACCATGCATAAAACCATAGGTTACAAGTTGAGCCGGATTGAATTTGGATGATTCCCAATAGTGCAATCCGAGGATATCGGTAAGATCTACGTTTAAACCCCATTTGGCGAATATGCCCGGTAATACGATGCTGGCTAACCACAAAATAATATTGATGCCAATCAGGTTTTTAACTACAGGTGGTATTGAGTTCAAAAAAGAAGGTCTGTAATTGTTCATTTTTAAGAATTGAGTAAGGATAAATTGTTAATTAGTATATTCTGCCAATGATTTTTTATTAAATTTGAAATTGTCTTTTTCCCCCTGATGAATATAGAGGCAGAAATAATAGATTGAATGTGTGCAAAATCAGGCTTGAATGCTCTGTTTTGCAACACAAAAGTAATGAAAATAACGCCGAAAACATGTTTTCTAACATAATTTGCGAAAAGATATAAAATAAATTGATTTTTTTTAAATTAAGCGCTTGTATATTAATTACAATCTACTACATTTGCAATATCAAAAATCTATGTTTATAGTATCTAATAAAAAAATCAAAATCTTATGAACAAAGCAGAATTAATCAATTCCATTGCTGCTGAAGCAGGTCTTAGCAAAATTGATGCAAAAAAAGCTCTTGATGCAGTTATTAAAAGCGTATCTGATGCCCTTGTTTCAGGGGACAAAGTTAGTTTAGTTGGTTTCGGTACTTTCTCAGTGGCTGTTCGTTCAGCTCGTCCGGGTATTAACCCTGCTACAAAACAACCGATTAATATTGCAGAAAAGAAAGTTGCCAAATTTAAAGCTGGTGCTGAATTTACGGCAGCAATCAACTAAGATTTAGTGCATTGTCTTTTAAAAAAGGAATATGTGATCATATTCCTTTTTTTTGCTTTTAGTGGGTCCTGATTTAGAAAATAAAGAGGCTGATTTTTGTAATGCCATCTCTGATTATAAGATAGCCCAACCTGTTTTATTATCGGACAGGGACTCATGCCGCTGTAAATAATAGCTTTGCGGATATTCCGGGCATCATAATAACCGAATAGGCCAATGTGATGATATCGAAATTGGCCTATTCAGTTGTGCAAACGATATGAATCAATTATCACACGCAAATGGAGGCCGACAGTTGTTCGGCTAAAGTTTTGCCTTTCAGCTCTTCTACTAGTTTTAGCGCAAATTGTACGGCTACTCCTGCTCCTTTAGCTGTACTGAAAATGCCCGATTTCACTATTTTTTCTTTTGATAATAAGGCTCCGGTAAGTTGGTTTTCAAATCCGGGGAAGCAGATAGCCTCTTCTCCTTTTAATAAACCCATTTTCCCCAATATGGAGGGAGCCGCACAAATGGCGGCAATCGGTTTCTTTTCGCCTGCTTGCTTCTGTAACAGCCTCTTTAACCCTTCATGCGCATCCAGATTTTTTGTCCCCGGCATTCCGCCCGGTAAATAAAGAAGATCGTTGTCGCTAAAATCAACTTCATCAAACAAAGAATCGGCCAAAACCGGAATGTTATGTGCCCCACGTACTAATTTTTCTTTCGAAATGGAGATGGTGGATACTTCAATGGCAGCTCTCCTGAAAATGTCGATCGGCGCAATGGCTTCAATTTCTTCGAAACCATCTGCAAGAAATAGATATACTTTCATGGATAATTCTTTTAATTGTTGGTAACTTGTCTGTTAACGCCTAATGTCGGCTAAAGTTTCGAAACCGGGATGTTTTAACCAATTTATTCCAGTTTGTAATGGTAGGTAATCGATCCTGTTTCGATGTTTTTACCGGAAGTAAATCGTGTTTTAGTAGCAGCTGTAATGGCTCCTTTGCGCATTTCCAGGTCGGAGATTGTTGTCGGGGAGCCGATGGATGCACTGGTAACAAACCCATTTTCATCCACCCGGATATTGACCGTAATTTTACCTTCAATGTCTTTCGGGTAATTTGGTTTTGCCGGATTTCCGTAGTAACTCCTATCGCCTAACCGGAAAGTTGTTCCAACCCCGGAAGTTCCTCTCCCTGCCGGATTTCCTTGTACCCCGTTGCCGGATCCCGAACCGACTCCTTTCGCGGTTCCTGTCCCGCTTCCACTTCCTTTTCCCCCTCCGGTCGAACCGTTACTCCCGAACAGGCCGTTTACAGCATTCGCTTTATTAATGGCAATTTGTTCTTTTCTGTTTTGCTCAGCTTTTCGTTTGTCCGATTCAGCTTTTTGAGCAATGATCTCATTTTGGTGTTTACTAACGCGTTCTTTTTCTTTTTGTTCATCCAGGGAAACGGAATTGTCGCTTTGAGTGTAAACAGCTTGTTTTGAAGGTGCCGGGGAGGTACTTGTTTTTGTGCTGGCAGATGCTGTGCTGGTGATAATGGCGTTTGCTGGTGTCCCGGTCGACACTTTAGGCGATGAACTCCGGGAAGCAACAGGAACATATCCTGATCCACCGGCATCAAAACTATCGCCAAAACCGACCTCAAGACCTTCCTCTTCCGTCGATTTGGGAACTGACAATACGACAAACCACAAAGCAAGCAGTATTAGTGTGCTTGATAAGGTTGAGCCTATAAGACCATATAATTTAGATTTCTGCACGTTATTATTTTTCAACCAATGGTGTGGACGGTAAGTAATTTAAATTTTTTCACCCGGGAATTTATAAATCTATTTTTCTTTCCAGCTTCTGATAGGATGCTGTACTTGTAAAATATCAAAAAATAGTACCGTTAATAACCGATACATTTATTCTAACTGTTTTTTATACCGTTTTATTGTGTCCTCCAGTCCAAAATACAAGGCATCTGAAATTAATGCATGTCCTATGGATACTTCTTCGAGCCATGGAATCCGGGTGTGAAAATAGGCTAAATTCTCGAGATTTAAATCATGTCCGGCATTTAATCCTAATCCTATTTTTTTTGCAAGCCTGGCAGCCTCTACAAACGGAGCGATTGCTTTTTCCCGGTCTTGGGCATATTGAGCTGCAAATGGCTCTGTATAAAGTTCCACCCGGTCTGTCCCGGTTTGGGCTGCATATTCAATGTTGATTGGATTGGTATCTACGAAAATAGATACCCGGATTCCAACTCTCTGAAAATCGGCCACCACTTCTTTTAGAAATTGTAAATTCCTGACCGTATCCCAACCGGCACTCGATGTGATGGCTTCGGGAGGGTCTGGAACCAGCGTAACCTGATGTGGTTTTACCGATTTTACCAATTTAATGAATTCCGGTGACGGATAGCCTTCAATATTAAATTCAGTTTTCAGGATCGATCGTAAATCCCACACATCGGCATAGCGAATGTGGCGTTCATCAGGACGGGGATGTACCGTGATCCCTTGGGCCCCAAACCGTTCGCAATCCAATGCCACCTGGCATACGTTGGGAGTGTTCCCGCCACGAGCATTTCGCAAGGTGGCTATTTTGTTAATATTGACGCTTAGTTGGGTCATTTTAATTATGAAGTTGATGTGTTTTTATTTCCGTTGTTGATAACTTGCATGAAAGTTAGGTCGCTGATGCCAACCTCCCCGGGGCTTCTCTGTGAATATCTTAAGGAAACCGGCAACTCGCAACTTAAATATTTGCGGGTTTCATTTTCATTTAGTTCCTTTGCAAAGTTTTCTGTAGAAAACTAATATGCTACAAAAATAGCTAAAAAAAACAGAAGGTTATCAGTAGCTTTTTATCTTTCAATCATTTTTAAACTTTTATGTAGTTACAAGCTGCTTTTATCCCGTTATTTTCAAGGATCATTTGAGGTTATATTAAAATTGGTTACATTATGAGAATTGCTATTTTCGGAAACATTTTTCGAACTGTGATCCTGTCGCATATTCAAGTGTTGTTTGAGTATTTTAAAGATAAACAGGCAACTATCTTGCTCGACGAGGAACTTTATGGCTTTGTCCGGGATCATGGGCAGATTAACTTAGACCTGATAGAAATTATCCGGAATGATAATTTTGAAGCGGATATCGCTATGAGCATTGGCGGCGATGGTACATTTTTAAATACTGCTGCACGTATAGGACGTAAGCAAATACCTATTCTGGGCATCAATACCGGCAGGTTGGGCTTTTTGTCCGATGTCTCCAGTGATGAGATCATTACAGCTCTTGATGCTATCCTGGCTAATCATTTCACAATCGAGGAGCGTTCCTTGTTATTTGTTGAAACGTCGGATGATACGGTTTTTGAATACCCGTATGCCTTGAATGAAGTTTCGATATTAAAGCAGGACAGCTCTTCCATGATGGGCATAAACGCCAGCCTGAACGGGGAATTGGTGCATACCTATCAGGCCGATGGATTGATTGTTTCAACTCCTACCGGTTCAACGGCTTATTCGATGAGTGTCGGGGGGCCTATTGTTGTCCCGCAGGCCCGGAACTTTATCCTTTCCCCCGTTGCTTCGCATAGCCTGAATGTGCGCCCGTTAATAGTCCCCGATTCGTGGATCATTGAACTGGAAGTTCATAGCCGCAGCCAATGTTTTTTGGTGGCGTTGGATGGGCGGTCAATAATCCTGGAACATAAAACGAAATTACACATCAGCAAGGCGGATTTTACCGTGAAGATTATTAAACAACTGAATCATACTTTTTTTGATACGTTGAAAAATAAATTAATGTGGGGAGTGGATAAAAGGAATTAGTGGGTCGGTTAATTGGTTAATTGGTCGATTAGTTGATAGGGTAGATTTACAGAGTTTGATTATGAGTACAAATTGATAATAGGTATTTAGGTTATGAGAATCGTTTTTATGGGTACCCCCGATTTCGCGGTGGAAAGCCTCAAAATATTAGTCGAGAATAATTATAACGTGGTCGGTGTAATTACCATGCCCGATAAACCTGCCGGACGGGGACATAAACTTCGGTTTTCGCCCGTAAAGCAATATGCCTTAGATCATAATCTGCCTTTATTACAACCGGAGAAGCTGAAAGAGGAAGCTTTCCTGGGAGAATTAAAAAGCCTAAAGGCTGACTTGCAAATCGTCGTTGCTTTCCGTATGTTGCCTGAAGTAGTCTGGGATATGCCAAAATACGGAACCTTTAACCTGCATGCCTCCTTATTGCCCCAATATCGGGGTGCTGCTCCCATTAATTGGGCGATAATTAACGGGGAAAAAGAAACCGGTGCCACTACTTTTTTCCTTACCCATGAAATTGATACCGGAAAGATTATCTTGCAGGAAAAACTCCCGATTGCTGAAACAGACGATGCCGGCAGCGTGCACGATAGGTTGATGGTGATGGGGGCAAAGCTGGTGAAAAAAACAGTCGATCTATTGCTGGAAGATCAAATAGAAGGTATTGACCAGTCACAATTCATAACGTCAGAATCGGAATTAAAAGCAGCTCCAAAAATCTTTAAAGATACCTGCGAAATTGATTTATCCTGGACAGTTGGGAAAGTCTATAATTTTATACGTGGATTAGCACCCCATCCCGCCGCCTGGCTGGAACTGCAATTTCCGGATCAACCTGAAAAAATGGTACTGAAAGTATTTGAAACAGAAAAGGAAACCTGCGCTCCCGGTTTGCCGGTTGGTACAGTCGTGACCGACTCAAAGAAATTTGCCAAAATAGCCTTGTCTGATGGCTTTATAGTCTTGAAATCCGTTCAGGCACCCGGCAAGAAACGTATGGAAATAGGTGAGTTGCTCCGGGGAATGCGATAAAATCCTATTGGATCGTTGAGCTTTTTTGGCTTTGCACAACAGCCCAACGAACCACGATGCTTGCAAGTTGGCGTGTAGAACACGTCAGAAAGTCTTGTTTCTTAACTGTTTAACATTAAAGAGAGTTTGCTCTCTTTGATGTTTTTTTTATTTTGCCGCAATCGTCTCAATTTCCACCAATGCTCCCAGGGGTAATGCTTTAACGGCAAAAGCCGAACGGGCCGGGCATTCGGTTTGGTAATAAGTTTTATACACGTCATTCATTCCTGCAAAATCCGCGATGTCCGATAAGAAAACGGTCGATTTCACTACATCGCCAAAAGTATACCCGGCTTCTTTTAAAATTGCACCGATATTCGCAAAAACCTGCTCTGTCTGCCCGGTTATTTCAGTGGCCACAATTTTTCCTTTACCCGGATTGATCGGAATCTGACCGGATATATACAACGTTCCGTTCACTTCGATTGCCTGACTGTAAGGTCCAATGGCTGCCGGTGCATTGGAGGTGTTGATGATGCGTTTCATACGATTCTATTTTGATGTTAATCCTGCAAAAGTACGACTATTTTTCTGTCGATGTTTTAAAATAAACAATTTTAGAAATAAATAATTGACAGCAAGCCTGTTTAATCCGGGTTTATCTTGAGAACAATCATTCCCGTCATTTTTCAGTTATCGATCCAACTGTCATTTCCCGGACTTATCCCCATTCCCCTCCGGTTTATCGCCTACGTTCAGCTTATGTTTAGTCTTGGTTTAAATAAGGTATAAATAGGGTTCAGATAAGGCATAATTATATATACGATCTATATACCATATATATACCATGTATATACGATATATATAAAATATATTTACTAAGGTATATGTTATATACATGTATGTTACATTGAATTTAAATTGAATTATAAATTTACATATAATTATACCTTATCTGAACCTTATTTATACCTTATTTAAACCTAATACACACTAGGAAGCAAGGCCGGACCAAAGGCATTTTATCACACTCCGAGAGATTGGGAACGTTAAACAAAGAAGATCCTGCCGGGTTTCTTGTGAAAGCTACTATCCGGAAGATTTAAACCACAATAGTAAAAAATGATTGTCGTTATTTTCTGTCCGTTCCAAAACAATCCGGGAGGTATTATACAATTGGGTCCTGAATCAGGCAACTTTATATCAATAGATTAGACTTTATATTGAATAGAAAGTTATTGTATTCAAAAACAAAGAAATAAGAATGACCACTAAGGCACTTAGAACACTAAGAAACACTGAAAATTCAACTAAAATATAGGTCACTAAGATAGAAACACTTGTATTTTTATCTTCATAAATCAATGATTTTCAACATTGCCGCTAACAGATAAAACAGGTATGTTTTATCCTTTGTGTTCTTTCTCTTTAAATAAATATAGGAATATAAATTTAATCTTTGTGTATTTTAGAGTTCTAAGTGCCTTAGTGGTAAATTTCTTGATTTCAATTGTATAGTAGACTAATCTGAATAAAGTCTATTGTTTGTTTTAATATTCTCGATTGGGCCTGTTGTGGCTTAAAAAAATGTTCTCTACAGGAAATCCGGTTATACCGTAAAGAAGATACGATCATAAATGCGGCAACCTATC
Organism: Bacteroidota bacterium; assembly: GCA_030706465.1. Taxonomy (GTDB): domain Bacteria; phylum Bacteroidota; class Bacteroidia; order Bacteroidales; family Paludibacteraceae; genus Paludibacter. The sequence continues at coordinate 26,055 of JAUZOM010000006.1, forward strand.
CGGAATAAAAGCAAACGTTTGCGATAGTTTTAATGCAAATATCTTATTCCGGAAGTAAAGATATTTTATATTATACATACATTTGCCTGAATATTATTAACACATTAAAGTTATTATTATGAAAAAAGTTACATTTTTGTTCTTTGCACTTACAATGACATTCTCGTTGGCTTATGCCGGAGGAGATTGGGGATCTTCGGCTGTTTCTATCACAAAAGATGTCGGTACAGCTTACCTTTATTTGCTTAATGATATGGGTTGGGCTAAACCGGATGGAAATAATTATTTCGCAAATACACCGCTGAATGGGTTTAATTTTGGTACGCCGACTTCATTGATCTTAAATGGTGGTGCAGGATGCGGTTGGATAGACTCCGGGGATTGGTATGATGGAACATCCTTTGTTATTTATTACCGGGTGTATGTAAGTACGGAGGCTCCCGGGAGCTGGTCACAATTTGCCCTTCCCGATCAAACGTACAGTTCGGGGAATGACAGGCGGTATGATAAAACGGATGCCAATATTGATCTGCTGGCCCTGGCTACAGCCGGAGGTACAAATACCTATACGCTGGAAGTGGTTATGTCCAAAAACCAGTATTACACCGGCGGCAACTGGTTAAGTATGGTACCCGGGGGACAAAGTGCAGCTTACGATGCCGGTGCCTCAGGATACAAAGCCACATTTGTTAAGTCAATTACGACTGCCATTAACCAACCAACTGATAGGTTGAAAATATCTTCTGATCACGGTACTATCAAAGCCCATTTTGACGGGCCTGCACCAGTCCGGTTATATACCATGAACGGTCAATTAATAGGTTCTTCAACAGCGACTACCCAATTTGAGCAGGCTGTTAAAAGCGGAGCTTATTTACTTTGCGTTAAAGGACGGACTCATAAAGTGCTGGTTCAATAATCATCATTGAATTCCTGTACGGGGCCCTCTCAAACACGTGTTGAGAAGGCCTCTTTTGTTTTTGAAGGTTTTGTTTTCATCCGATGTCTTTTTTTCTTATCTTTGCATTCCGTTTTAAGAAATGAAAGCAAAAGTCATGTGTCTGGAAAACAACAGATATCTATTGTGACCGGGCTTATTCCGAAACGTAAATTGTTATTTAAGAAATTGTAAATTAAAGATATGGAACTCGCAAGTAAATACAATCCCACGGACATCGAATCGAAATGGTATCAATACTGGTTAGATAATGGTTTTTTTAAATCGCAGCCTGACGGCCGGGAGCCTTATACCATTGTCATTCCACCGCCGAATGTTACCGGGGTGTTGCACATGGGCCATATGCTCAACAATACCATTCAGGATATTCTGGTTCGACGGGCACGTATGTTGGGAAAAAATGCCTGCTGGGTTCCGGGGACCGACCATGCTTCCATTGCCACCGAAGCCAAGGTGGTAGGCAAGTTGGCTGCCGAAGGGATCAAGAAGACGGACCTGACGCGTGATGAGTTCCTCGAACATGCCTGGGAATGGACCCATAAACACGGGGGTATCATCCTGGAACAATTAAAGAAGCTCGGCGCTTCGTGCGATTGGGACCGTACGGCATTTACCATGGACGAAGCCCGTTCGGAAAGTGTCATCAAGGTGTTTTGCGATTTGCACAACAAAGGCAAAATATACCGCGGAGTGCGCATGGTAAACTGGGACCCGAAGGCTCTGACCGCCTTGTCGGACGAAGAAGTAATTTTTAAAGAACAACAAGGCAAATTGTTCTACCTGAAATATCAGATTGTAGGGGAGGATGGATTTGCCGTGGTGGCTACCACCCGTCCAGAAACGATCATGGGTGATACCGCGATGTGTATCAATCCGAATGACCCGAAAAATGCACACTTACGCGGCAAGAAAGTAATAGTTCCGCTTATCAACCGGGTGATCCCGGTTATTGAAGACGAATATGTGGATATTGAATTCGGGACAGGTTGCCTGAAAGTCACTCCGGCACACGATGTAAACGATTATATGCTGGGTGAAAAATACAATTTGCCTTCCATCGATATATTCAACGATAACGGGACATTAAACGAAAACGGGGCACAATATGCCGGCATGGATCGTTTTGCTGTCCGTAAACAAATAGAAAAAGACTTGGAAGCGGCCGGATTGCTTGAAAAGACGGAAGCCTATACCAATAAAGTCGGCTTTTCCGAGCGTACCGATGCCGTGATTGAACCAAAGCTTTCCATGCAGTGGTTCGTGAAAATGGAAGAATTGGCAAAACCTGCGTTGAAAGCGGTTATGGAGGATGACATCAAACTTTATCCGCCAAAATTCAAGAATACTTATCGTCATTGGATGGAGAATGTGAAAGACTGGTGTGTATCCCGCCAATTGTGGTGGGGACATCGGATTCCGGCTTATTTCCTTCCAAAAGGAGGATATGTTGTGGCAACATCAAAAGAAGAAGCCTATCAAAAGGCATTGGCTCTTGTCAACTATCCGCTGTCCCTGGAAGACTTACGCCAGGATGAAGATGTACTGGATACCTGGTTTTCCTCCTGGTTATGGCCTATATCGGTGTTCGACGGTATCAACCATCCCGAAAATGACGACATCAAATATTACTACCCGACCAATGACTTGGTAACCGCACCCGAGATACTCTTCTTTTGGGTTGCCCGGATGATTATTGCCGGATATGAATACCGGAATGAATTACCGTTTAAAAACGTGTACCTGACCGGTATTGTGCGTGATAAGCTGGGACGTAAGATGTCTAAATCACTGGGTAATTCACCCGATCCGCTGGATTTGATAGCACACTTCGGGGCTGATGCAGTCCGGTTGGGCATGTTGCTTACTTCGCCTGCCGGAAACGATTTGCCTTACGATGATAGCTTGTGTGAACAAGGCCGTAACTTCAATAATAAAATATGGAATGCTTTCCGCCTGGTAAAAGGGTGGGAGGTAGCCGATATTCCGCAGCCGGAATCAGCAAGGTTAGCGGTCAACTGGTTTGAAGCACAACTGGGCAAGACGTTGGTTGAAATAGACGATTTATTTGATAAATACCGGTTGTCGGAAGCATTGATGGCGGTGTATAAACTGTTCTGGGATGAATTCTCGGCCTGGTACCTGGAAATGGCCAAACCGGCTTACCTGCAACCGATCGACCGTACCACCTACGAAGCTACCCTGGGCTTCTTCGATTCATTGCTGAAAGTATTGCATCCGTTTATGCCGTTTATCACCGAAGAGCTGTGGCAGGCTTTGGAAGACCGTAAAGTGGGTGAAAGTATCATGGTTCAGTTACAACCGGAACCGGGAAAAGTGGAGGAAACGTTGATTGCTAAATTTGAATATGCGAAAGAAGTTATTGCCGGTGTCCGGTCGGTTCGTTTGCAAAAGAATATTCCCAATAAGGAACCACTGAACTTGCAAATTATAGGTAAACATGACTCAGGGTATGATGCGGTAATTTCGAAGCTTGGGAATCTGGAATCCATTCAAACGGTTACTGAAAAAGATTCGGGATCTATATCCTTCCTGGTCGGTACTACTGAATTTGCCATCCCCATGGGAAGCCTGATCAATGTGGAAGAAGAGGTCCAGAAAATGGAGACAGATATAAAGTATTACGAAGGATTTCTTGTCTCGGTAGCCAAAAAACTGGGAAACGAAAAGTTTGTTGCCAATGCCAAACCCGAAGTGGTAGAAGCAGAACGTAAAAAACAGGCAGATGCCGAAAGCAAGATTGCATCACTGAAAGAAGGTATTGCGGCGTTGAGGAAATAATTCCTTTTGAACGTAAATTACGCAGGTGAAAGTAAATAATAGCCGGACAAATCAGAGGTTGGTTAACTCCCTGGTTTGTCCGGCTTTTTTGTCTGTAACTGGTTTTATTTATTCCGGATCAGGTGATGTTTTATCATATAACTTGCGGTTTGTAACATGGAGGCTGAAAATGTTCGTAAGACCTTTGACTTGGCCCGATTTTGAATAACGAAGTTTTCGGGATTATTGCTCTTGTATTTATATAATCCTTCCATTTTCGACTTTAAATTATAGGCATAAAAATAGTCTTTATTGATACAACCCAATCCATTGTCTGCCGAGAAAAACATACAGGTTCGGTTGGTCTTAAATAGATCGACCCCAAATGTATTATTTTCGTACGATTGATTAAGCAGCCCCATGATGGTAGGAAAGACATCCACCTGTCCCCCCAGTTGCTCGAATTGTTTCGGAGCGTCGGTAAATGCTTTCGAATAGAGGATAAACGGTATGTGGTTGTATGAAAGAGGTAGCTCATACGAGTTCGATCCTACTAATTTACCATGATCGGCTAACAGAACGAATAGCGTGTTTTTGAACCAGGGTTGCTTTTCGGCTTTCTCCATAAACTGACGGATTGCATCATCGGCATAAGCGACAATCTGATATTGTGGATTATTACTCACAGATTTAAATTTGTCGGGTACAATGTACGGCGGATGGTTGCTTATTGTCAGGATAGTCGATTGGAAAGGCTTATTGTCTTTTGCCTCCTGATTGATTTTGTCGAAAGCGTATTGGAAAAGGAAATCGTCAGCAACCCCAAAACTATTAACCCGCTCGGAGCTGGGGTAATTCTCTTGGGCATAAACTTCTTCAACGCCGTTCTCACGCAGGAAGGCGTTCATGTTGTCGTATTGTGACTCGTGACTCATAAAAAACATAGTCCTGTAACCTCTTTTTTGCAAGGTATTGGGCAAGCCTTCACAAAGCGGGATATCAACATTTTTCATGATATTCTGATCGAACAAAGCGGGTAATCCAAACAAGGTGGCTAGCACACCGTGATTGGTATGATTTCCTGCCGAATAAAAATTATCGAAGTAGTATGATTTGTTAATCAGTTGGTGTAGATAAGGGGTTATTTCTTTGCCATTCTCTTTTATATCCAATAAATTAGCCGACATTGACTCCATTAAGATTACAACAACATTCATTTTTTTTGCTTTCCCGTGGGCTATCACTTCTCTGGTAATTGGCGAGCCTTTATAGGTCTTTCCGCTCAATCCGTATTCTTTCCGGGCCAATAAGACGGCTTGTTTTTCAGAAACAATCTTGTTGACGCTATAGTGCGATTCTGAATTTTCGATAATATCCCGGCTGAAGTAATAAAGTGGGTTTACCCCCAACAGATTCAAAAAAGTGTTGTCGCAAAAATAAGCCTGACTTGATTTTATCGGGTTGTAACCGAATCGCCCTCTGATCCCAAGAATGCAAAGGCTAATAAGGACTAATGATAGGGGCAGGTATGTAAAGTAGGATTTGCCGGATATGTTCTGCTGGCTATTCTTCAACAGTCGTTTGCTGATCCTGTTGATTAAATAAACGAATAGAGCGACCGAAACGATGAAGAACAAAAAATACATATAATACGATTTTTCCTGTAGAATCATATCGAATGCAGTTCCCCTTTCTTCAGTCCAATTAAAAATCGACGCGTTCAGGTGTTTAAAAAAGTAATTAAAGTACGGCGTATCAGCAATTCCAACTCCAAAGACAATGGTATATGTTATAATGTAGAATACATTGAATGTGTTGAGCAACCATTTGTTCATTAAATTAAACAAACCAACTGCAGATAAAATGATTAGTGGCAAAGCCGTGATATAGCAAGCTATAACATTATCGAACCAAACCCCGCGAATCAACGCCGAAAAAACAAAGCTGAATTTAGAATCAACACCTTGTAGTTGAGCCAGGTTTGTGAGTAAAAGTACGAGACGTTGAGAAGTCATAAATATCAGTGCAAGGATATGAACTGAAAGAATGTAAGCTAGTGAAGTTTTTATTTTTTTCATTTAAAGAAATTGTTGATTCGAATAGTCTTTGTTGAATATTTCAATCAACTGAATAAAAAGGGGTTATTATAAAAAGAAGTAGAATCCGAAATTAGTTTGCAAAGATAATCATTTTTGGATTTTTTGAAGAGAATTGCTCTGACGAAATGATAAAACAATTTCTCATCTCATTTTGGATACAAACGACACATATAGAAAATGGAAAGGCCGGAAATTTTAATTCCGGCCTTTCCATTTCGTTGGATTATATATTTATAGCTTTCTTCGGTTTCCACAAAAAGCTTCCAATAGCTACTACCACAATAATTCCCGTTAGAATAAACACCCAGATATTTGCTCTGCGCGATTGTGCCTCAATAACGTAATTGGCCGGAATCATCCGGTAAGCTGTAAGTTTCCAAACCAAGGTGTCACCATGGATGACAGCATTGCCGGATTGTATGACTTTACCGGGCATGACTAACTTGTAAGTAAATGACCCGCTGAAATATTTAACGAAGGCCTGATTGTTGAAGTCATTCTCGTATTTTTTCATGGGGCTGTTTTCCGTTTGCCATAAGGAGGTGAAAGCTTTTGTTTTAAAGTAATTATTCAAGTTCTTCTCCATATTGAAATCTGGTGAATTCTTAGGACCTGAATTAAAAATAGTGTCTTTCATTAATTCCAACCGTTTTTTTGAAACAGGTTTGTCTGTTAATTGATCGTAATTATTGATTAATATTTTGTATTCAGCATTCCAGCTGTTTTGAGCAAACCATTTGTTATAATTGTCTTCAATTTCACCGATATATTCCCGGCTTTCAACACCATTCATACCTTTCAGGATATCGGGTTTCCCGGTAAACCAGAATTGTGCTTCCTCCCTGCTCATGTATTCTTCAATTGGAATATCAAAATTGAGCTTTATTTTCGGATAAGTCTCCCGGTAAGTAAAATAAGTATAAAACCACCGGAATTTCTTTTGCAACGAATAGTTAACCTTCAAATTACTCCATTCGTGTGAACGTTTTAGTTTGAACTGATTTGCCAATTCGCCGACCGATTTATAGTTGTGGCGGGCAAAAACAAGTAAATCAGCAGATGTATTTTCGGTGATACCACGTTTTTGCGGTTCTTTGTTTTGTTTTATATCTTTCATAATCGAATCCCAAACCAATTTACTTACCGGAAAATCAGATCGCAATTTGGAGTTTTTATACCTCCAGGTAATTTTCCAGGAGGAATCTATTTCTACAGGGAAAGGATTGAGTTTTGCGGCAGTATCTCCTGCAAGAAACTGTGGATCGCCACAGGCAGTAAACTCGCGATAGCAAGAACCATCGGGGTTTATGACGGTTAACATGTCACTGGGTTGTTTGCATGAAACAACGAATAAAATCGCAACATAAAACAGAAGTTTAGTAGTTGAGTTCATGACCTTAGTTTGTTATAGATTGGGTATATGATTTTAACCGATTGTTTTTTAAAGAGTTTGATTGAAGATGGCAGAGGTAAATTTGCATCAGGTTTACTTCTTTGTTACCTCGATTTTGAAGGCATAACGAATCAATACCGATCTTGTTCTCAATAAGTTGCCTGGAATAGTCGGATGAAGTAATCGGTTCTGCACCGTTTAGTTGAAACAACAATAGACTCAGGAGCAATATTGCTGCTGAACTTGAAATAGCCCGTATCCAGAGAAAAACAGTCGATTTGGAAGTACGTTTTATGTTCATGGTTTCCTTCATGATGGCGTCTGTAAGCATCGCTGCATCGTGCAATACCGGCTTTTGCCGGCGGATGTTAGTTATCAGGTTATCAAGTTTATCATCTATGTTTTTCATAACTTAGTATTTTTCCAGTTTTTTACGAATGGCCTGTCTTGCCAGAAACAAATTACTTTTTATTTTCGTTGGCGACAGCCCCGTTATTTGAACGATTTCCGCTATCTCCAATTCTTCCAGAGAGCGCAGGGTAAATACAATTTTCTGTTTCGGTGTAAGCTCATTAGTAAGTGCATAAATAATTTCGCCAAGCTCCGAATTGATGATTGTTTGTTCTGCATTATCCGAAGATACCAGTTCCTTTAGCGTTTCATCCTGCGTGTTGTATTGAAACCGGTGTTCCACCGATTTAAGTTTGTCCAGACACAGATTTGTAGCAATTGTATACAGCCAGGTGCTGAACTTCCTATCCGGTTGGTAACCGGATAAATTTATCCAGACTTTAATAAATGTTTCCTGAACAAGATCTTTTGCGTCTTCTTCATTGCACAATATCCTAAATGCCAATGAATAAACCATTGCATGATAGTCTTCAACAATTTTTCGAAATGCTTTATCGTCATTCCGTTTGCTTAATGCTATCAATTCATTTAAGGCTGATTCATTCATTGTATATTCATTGCTATGTATATATACGACAAAAGGACTGGTTGGTCGAAAAATATTAGTCGATTTCTAAAGTTATAACCGGACAGTGGTTCCTGTCGTTACGGAGCAAACAAACAGGCCAATAGACAAAGCCAAAATTAGACTCTGTCAGTTGTGCAAACGGTATTAGATTAATCAAGAAAAAAGGACAGATTAGAAAAACCTAATTTGTCCTTTTATCTGACTAGTAACTACTCCTGGTTATAGTCTTATGCTTTTCTTGCTGTCATTTCTTGGTAAAGTCGCCGGCATAGATTAAAACAAATTTATTGACATCAAAGTATTTCTTCAATGCTGCATTTACTTTATTCACATCCAAAGCTTTTACTTTATTTTCATAATTGGTGTAATCCTTAAATGTTTTGCCTTGTTCCAAATACTCCCTGAATTGATAGGCCAGGAAGTTATCCATGCTTAGATTGGTCTGGCGGCTTTGCAACCAGGACTTTAGTGAACTGTCAAACTCTTCTTTTGAAAATCCTTTGTCAAGTGCTTTCTGAATTTCTTCTTTTATGGCATTATCCATTTTGCCTTTGAAAATGGGGTTGAAAAATGCATATACTCCCCAGTTCCCGGTTGGGTCGAAATGGCTCCCGGATACCCATGATCCGGCACCATAGCTCATTCCTTCGGCTTCCCGGAGGCGTTGTGGAATCCGGGATGAGAGGAATGCCCCACCGCCCAACAGTTCATTTGCAATATCAACAGCCGGATAGTCAGGATTGTTTTCGCCAATTTTCAAGTTCAGATTACCCAAGACTGCTGCATTCGTCTTATCGTTTATTTGTATGGTTTGCGATTGTGATTTTACATCGAAATACTGGGTAGCAATTCGTTTAAAGACAACCTGCGGTGTCCAGTTCCCAAACGTGTTTTCGAGGAAGCTTTTGGCAGCCGGCTTGTCTACTCCGCCAACAAAAACACTATAGGTGGCTGCACCGCCATAAAACTTCTGGAAATACTCTTTAACGTCTTCTAATTTCAGAGTGCTTAATTGAGCCAGATTTTCATCGGTCGTATTCGAATAGTAGGGATGCGTTTTGGGATATTTAGCCGTAAGAGCCAACAGTTTTTCATTGGCAACCATTTGCGGTTCGCTTTTATACGTTTCAAATTCGGCTTTCATTTCTAATTTCACTTTTTCAAATTCCTCCGCATTAAAGGATGGATTCCGAAGAATGTCGTTCAGCATATCCAGTGCATTCTTCAAATTAGCCTTATTGGTGCTCAGGTTTATAAACAATCCGTCAACGTTGGCATAGAGATACAGGTTCGTTTTATATTTATCCAACAAATCGTTTATCTGTTGTTTCGATTGGGTTTTTGTTCCTGTCTTCAGCATTCTTGCCGTCACACTGGCAATGAGTGATTTCCCGCTTAATGAAGACTCGTTGCCCATTCGGATCAACAACCGGGCTTCCACTTTATCTCCTTTTGCCGGTTTTTCCAATAATATAAATTTACCACCTGAAGTTAACTTTCCTTCTTCAGCTATTTTTACGATATTATCTACCGAAGGGTCGAAATTACCGGCGCTTTTGTCCTCCACTTTTCCTTTGTAGTTATTTACCAAAGCAGTGATATCGCCGACTTCAGGTACGCTTGTACGTTGGCTGTTCGCATCGGGAATAAATTTTCCCCAGGTTCTGTTGGTCGTCAGGTAATAAGTCTTAGCCGTTTTTTGAATGTCTGCCAACGTCAGTTTTTCCACGTTATCGCGGTAGACAAAGAATAGCCGCCAGTCGCCGGCACCTATAAACTCGGTTAAGGCAACCGAAAAGTTTACGGTCTTGTTGTAGGTGTTTTCAATGTTTTTGGTTAATTCATTCTTGGCTCTTGTCAAATCCTCTTCTGTAAAAGTCATTTCAGGCACTTTATTCATGGTTTCCAAAAATGCGTTTTGAGCAAGGGTTAAGTCTTTATCTTTCGGGACTTCACAGGCATAATAGCTAAAGCCGGGGTCTTTCAATGTCTGGGCGTAACCATAAACCGAGCTTGCCAATTTAGCATTAACCAATGCCTTATAAAGAGCTCCGGAAGGATTATTTGTCAGGATGGATATCAATGCATCGTTGGCTGCATACGCTTTATCGGAGAAGCAAGGCGTATGGTAAGCCATGGCAATGTATTGAATGTCCCCGTTGCGCCTGAGTTCGACGTACCGTTCACCATCTTGCGGGGGCTCTACCGTATAAGTCGGTTCGATTACGGTGGCAGGTTTAGGAATCGATGCGAAATACTGTTCAATCCAGCCAAGTGTTTGTTTTTCGTCGAATTTTCCACCGACAATCAAGGTAGCATTATTCGGTTGATAGTACTTTTGATAAAACTTTTTCAGTCTGACTGCCGGCACTCTTTCTATATCTTCTTTGCTGCCGATGGTTGATTTTCCATAATTATGCCATAAGTAGGCGGTGGATAATATTCTTTCCTGAAGTATGGACGACGGGTTGTTTTCACCTATTTCGAATTCATTGCGCACGACACTGAATTCTTTATCCAAATCCGATTGCAGGATAGCCGAAGTAACCATTCTGTCAGCTTCCATATCCAGGGCCCATTTTAGGTTCTCATCGGTAGCAGGCAGAATCTCATAGTAATTCGTCCGGTCATACCAGGTTGTCCCGTTTGCCGAAGCCCCTTTATCAGCAATCGCTTTTTTGATATCGGTAAATTTTGAGGAGCGTTTGAACATCATGTGTTCAATCAGATGAGCCATGCCGGTCTCGCCATATCCTTCATGCCGGGAACCCACGTTGTAAACAATATTCACGACCACATTCGATTGTGATTGATCCGGGATTAAAAGAATTTTTAATCCATTGGGCAGATTGTAAGCTTTTACTCCTTCCACTGAAGTTTCAAAAGTACAAGTTTGTGCTTTGAGTAAAGTTACAATACTTAGCGCAAAGCAAAGGAATAAGATTTTTTTCATTCTGGTGATGGTTTTTAATGGTTTAACAAACTTATATTCAATTTCGTCCGGTAATGAAACTATTAAACTGTCGTGAATAATTAATTGCAAGAAGGAGCCTGGATCTCTATGAGTTGAAGCCAGCCTGTATTCGAGTGAAAAATACAAATCTCATTCAGCTAAAATCCTTAAATTAAATCAGATGTTATAAACTAATCAGATAGTCAGAAGCAAAAATAAGGTTTATAAATTAAACTTAACTATTTATTAATAAAAATTATAACAACGATCTGTATTTGTTAAAAGATAATGCAGGCCTTTTTTGTGGTTTTAGAGATGAGTAAAATCCTTATTTTTATTGTCGGATCCTTTTTCTTCAGGATTGGCATACATAAGTAATGCGAACACTGTAATGTCGTATTTATAGTTGTCACAATAAGGTATAGAACGCCGATTTACGCTAAATAAGCGGATTAAAGAGGAATTTTATTCGGTAATTCGGAATCGAAGATCAAGGTAGTGAATGATTTGTTTGTTACAGCTAAGTGGTATACTGTTCGCAAAATGCTGCCCGAAACCAATCCGTTTTTTGTTGAATAATCCGTTTTAATCAATTAAACCGTTGTAAATGCGCGTTCTGTTTTGATTATCTCAAAGCAACAAGTATTGAGAGGGGTTTTCTTGCGAATTTTGGGAAGGAAGCACTTTTCTGAAGGTCCCCATCTCTGAACGCAGTCTGTGCTCAGTCTTATTCCGGTTTAAGTATAGAGGGGGTTCAGTTAGGGTTCAGTTAGGGTTCAGTTAGGGTTCGGATAGGGTTCGGATAGGTAAACCTAATCGAACCCCCTCGAAACCCTCTCGAAACTCCCGTTGAAATGTCTCTATACCGAAACTGAAATAAGTCTAAAGTCCTACTAGAACCAGGAGATGAGCCAGCTATTGGGTGTTACAGGTGGTTTCAAAAACTAAGCTGCCTGAAGTTTACACAGTGCAAAAAGAGTTGCACATTTAAATCCGAAAAAGGTAAGTAAAGAAATTCAAAACATGGAATTTACGGTCGATGAAACTCCAATGTATACGGTTAATCGGTGAAACAAAACACAAACCGTAGGTAAAAGAACAATCAACCTATTAAAACGGGTGGATATCCGATCCGGTATTTTGTATCCGGATTTCCTTCAAATTGAATGATTTTGGTTTTCAATTCATTATTATTAATTCTTTAAACTTAATTTGCTTCAACCATTTTCGTTATTCAGTTTTTTTTCCGAAATTTGCAGACTTAAAAATGCGTACTACAAGGCAGTAATTTTAAGTAATAAAATGAACGTGAAAGAAACAAAGTATATCTTCGTAACCGGTGGAGTTACCTCCTCCTTGGGTAAAGGTATTATCGCCGCATCGCTCGGCAAGTTATTACAGGCCAGAGGGTTTAAAGTAACCAATCAAAAACTGGACCCTTACATTAACATCGACCCGGGAACGCTGAATCCGTATGAACATGGCGAATGCTATGTAACGGTGGATGGACACGAAGCCGATTTGGATCTTGGACATTACGAACGTTTCCTGAATGTGGAAACCCACCGTGCCAATAATATTACCACCGGACGAATTTACCAGAATGTGATCAACAAAGAGCGCCGGGGTGACTATTTAGGTAAAACCGTACAGATTATCCCGCACATTACCGATGAAATCAAACGCAATATCAAGCTGTTGGGAGCCAAGGGCGAATTTGACTTTGTGATTACCGAAATCGGCGGAACAGTGGGCGATATTGAATCATTGCCTTATATCGAAAGTGTGCGCCAGTTAAAGTGGGAAATGGGGAAAAACTGCCTCATTGTCCACCTCACGTATGTACCCTACCTGGCGGCTGCCAAAGAGTTAAAAACGAAGCCAACCCAACATTCGGTCAAAGCATTGCAGGAACAAGGTGTGCAGGCCGACATCCTGGTATTACGTACCGAACACAATATCTCAACCGACATCCGCAAAAAAGTGGCGTTATTCTGTAACGTGGAGCCATCGGCTGTCATGCAATCTATCGACGTCCCAACCATCTATCGGGTCCCGATGAACATGCAACAAGAAAAACTGGATGAAGTGGTATTGACTAAGATGGGCTTTGACCTGGAAAAAACGCCGGCTGCCGACATGTCAAAATGGGTGGCTTTTGTGGAAAAAATGGAAAATGCCACGGAAGAAGTCAGGATTGGCATTGTCGGGAAATATGTCCAGTTGCCCGATGCCTATAAATCGATCACGGAATCGTTATTGCATGCCAGTGCCTACAACAACAAAAAACTAAAACTGGAATTGATCCTTTCCGACAAACTGGACGTAGATAATGTTGAAAAGAAATTAGCTGGCCTGGACGGAATCATTGTAGCACCCGGTTTTGGACAACGCGGCATGGAAGGCAAATTTGTGGCGTTGCAATATGCACGCCAGAACAACATCCCTTGCCTGGGAATTTGCATGGGTATGCAAACCATGTCTATCGAATTTGCCCGCAACGTACTGGGGTACGCCGATGCCAACAGTACCGAGATCGATTCGAATACGCCTCATAACGTCGTAGACATCATGGATGAGCAAAAAAACATATTGAACCTGGGTGGAAGTATGCGTTTAGGAGCTTTTAAATGTAAATTGAAAAGAGGAACCAAAGCTTATGAGATATACGGCAAGGAAAATATCAGCGAACGTCATCGTCATCGTTTTGAATTTAATAATTCTTATAAAGAAGAATTTGAAAAAGCCGGAATGATCTGCAGCGGATTGAATGTCGAATCGAATTTGGTGGAAATCATCGAATTACGCTCCCATAAATGGTACATCGGGGTGCAATTTCACCCGGAATACAGCAGCACGGTGGTCAATCCGCATCCATTATTTATCAGCTTTATACAAGCAGCCATAACGAAATAAAACCGCATTTCCGAAAGGGGAAGCGGATTGGTTTCGAAGATTCTCTTCCTACAAGGTCTTCGAAAATTAAGATACAATTTAACAACTAAAAGTAGCCCCTCCTCCTCGGGAGGGCCGGGCTGAATTAATTTTATTTATGGATAAAAATACGATCCTTGGATTTTTACTGATCGCACTGATTGTTATTGGTTTTTCGGTGTTGAATAAACCAAGCGAAAAAGAACTGGCTGAAAAGAAACGTTACAACGACTCCATAGCGCTGGTAGAACAAAACAAAGCCGGGATTACCGCAACTGCCGCAAACGGGGCTGTCTCCAAAGATTCCCTGGTGGCCAACGATTCGACCAAGAAAGTAAACAGCCAGGATGCTTTTGGCGAATTCAGCGCATCGGCACAAGGTGTGGAAAAATTCTATACCCTCGAAAGCGAACTGGTAAAAATCACGCTTAGCAGTAAGGGTGGTCGAATTTGCTCGGTTCAACTGAAGAAGTATTCCAAACGGGATTCCTTGAATAATGCACATCCGTTGATTTTATTCGATGAAAAAGAAAGCAACATGGGCTTTACTTTTGTGACCAGCAACAACCGGGTGCTCAACAGTTCCAACTTATACTTCGAACCTGTATCGGGCGTTACCAAAGATGCGAAAGGGAACCAAACCCTGATCCTGCGTTTAAAAACCACGGGACAAGCCTATCTGGATTTTGCCTATACACTTCCTGCCGACAATTACATGCTCGGCTTTGGTTTAAAAGCCAACGGGATGAACACGGTTATGCCGGCAGGAACCAATTCGTTGGATATGCAATGGGCCTCGAAGATCCGGCAACAGGAAAAAGGCCGCAAATTTGAAGACCGTTATTCGTCTATCCAGTATAAATTTGTATCGGATGATGTGGAGAAACTCAGCGAAAGCAAGAACGACGAAAAGAAACTGACCAATAAAGTAAAATGGATTGCATTTAAAGACCAGTTTTTCAGCAGTATCTTAATAGCGAACGATGCCTTGAGTTCTACTTCGATGAAGAGTACACTGGAAACCGAAAACTCCGGTTACCTGAAGTCGTATAATGCCGAGATGTCGGTTCCTTTCGATCCAAGCGGGAAAGTTCCTACAACTTTCCGTTGGTACTTCGGACCCAACCAGTATAAGATTCTTTCGGCCTACGATAAAGGGGTAAAAGCAGATTCTGAATTGTCACTAAACAAATTGATTCCACTGGGATGGGGAATTTTCGGTTGGGTAAACCGGTTTGCCATCATTCCCATGTTCAATTTATTCAGCCGGTTCATGACAAACTTCGGGTTGATAATTTTATTGATGACGGTTGCCATTAAACTGGTTTTGTTCCCGTTGACCTATAAATCCTACATGTCGAGTGCTAAGATGCGGGTACTAAAACCTGAGATTGATGAAATCAATGCACGCATTCCGGCAGAAAAAGCCGCCGAACGCCAAAAAGCAACCATGGATTTGTACAGCAAAGTAGGCGTAAGTCCTATGAGTGGCTGTCTGCCAACCTTATTTCAGATGCCGATTTTGTTTGCCATGTTCAGCTTTTTCCCGGCGTCTATCGAACTCCGTCAACAAAGTTTCTTATGGGCAACCGATTTATCGGCTTATGATTCCATTATGCAATTACCGTTCACGGTTCCGTTTGGTTTTGGCAGCCATGTGAGTTTATTCTGTCTGTTGATGACAGCCACCAACATTGTCTTCACAAAACTCAACATGACAAATACCGCCACAGCCGATCAACCCGGAGGTGCCATGATGAAATGGATGATGTACCTGATGCCGCTTATGTTCTTGTTTATGTTCAACAATTATGCTTCCGGACTGAGCTACTACTATTTCATATCCACCCTGATATCCATCGGACAAACGTATGTAATACGTTCGACTGTGGACGAAAAGAAATTATTAGCCGAACTTCACGCCAAACGCAACAGCAAAAAGCCGGTTAAAAAGAGTGGATTTATGGCCCGGTTGGAAAAGATGCAACAAGAGCAACAAAAAGCACTTAAGAATCGCAAATAAGCAATTCGCAAATACCATTTAAAGCGCAATATGCAAATTTACATTTTGCTTTTGCGCTTTTTTCAATCAACTTCTTCAAGCGTAATTTAAAATGAAAAAGTCCGGCATACTACTAATTTCCCTTTTGGGAATGACCATTTTGCTTGGTTCTTGCAATCAGAAAAGCAAATTTAAGATTGATACTGCCCAAAACCGGATAGCCGTAAAGATACATCGTTTCGATAAAGATTTACTGACCCTTGACACCACCAACATGAAAGCCGGGGTAGCCGGCTTATATGCGCGCTATCCGGAATTCCTGCCTGCCTTCACAGCCAATATCCTGGATACGGCAGCAACGGATACGGCAGCTGTACGGAACCTATTCCATCAATTCCTTACGGATAAAACGTTTAAACCGGTCAACAAGAAAACCTTGCAGACTTTCGGCGACGTATCGGATATAGAGAAACAGGTTTCGGATGCGTATACTTACATTCATTATTATTTTCCGGAAGTCAAATTACCCGAAATTTATTTTTATGTTTCCGGCTTTAACCGGGCTGTCATACTGAATAAAAAGTTTATTGCCCTGGGCACCGATTTTTACTTAGGAAGTAATTTCCCGCCCTACAAAGGGGTGGCCTACCAATATATGCTCTATACCATGCGCCGGGAATGTGTGGCTACCGATTTGGTCTCGGCAACCCTGTTCCGGATGTTTGCCATGAACAGCTCTGAATACAGGTTGCTGGATAATATGCTTTTCCGTGGGAAGATCATGTACCTTTTATCTGTTTTCATGCCGAATGAAAAACATGAAGACCTGATGGGTTACAACCAGGCACAATGGAAATGGAGCAAGACAAACGAAAAAGAGATTTGGGCTTTTGTTATCGATCAGAAACATTTATTTTCGACCGATGTACAACTCATCAGCAAATACATGAATGATGCCCCTTTTACGGCACCTATTTCGCAAGAATCACCCGGAAGACTGGGGACATGGCTTGGATGGCAGATTGTGGAAAGCTATATGAATAAGAATCCTAAAATCACGCTACCCGAATTAATGAAAGAAAACAATTATCAGAAGATGCTGGAAGATTCCGGATACCGGCCATAAAAAAAAACCTGCCCGTAAAACGGACAGGTCTAAATTATTAATTGGGGTTCCAATTATGCTGGGTGGATTGCTTCTGAAGGACAAACATCGGCACAAGTGCCACAATCTGTGCAGACATCAGCGTCAATAACATAAATATCACCTTCTGATATTGCTTCAACCGGACATTCACTGATGCATGATCCACAAGCAATACAATCTTCTGAAATAACGTAAGCCATTTTCGTATTATTTTTTTGTTAGTACTAATTAGTTCTGCAAAAATATAAATTTTTCCATACCAAAAAAAACTTTTATCCTATTTTTTGCAAGCGAGGAGCAAAATAGATTCGTTATTCCTTATTTTATCTTTTTTTGAGCAAATTGATATACTTATGTAAAACAGAAGTAAATATAATCATCTTGTTGAAATTATTGTTAAAACAAAAACATATTGCTATCTACACTCTCCCTTCCGACACTCATTCATTTTTTAAAGCAGCCCCACGATGTTACAAATATATTAAATTTAAATGAAACTATTATTCCAATCAATACTTTTAGTACATTTGCATTAGTTTGAAACATAAAAAAAGTTTTTGCAGGCAGAAATAGAAAGATAGACAAATCACTATAAAACAAACAATTAAATTCATAACTTCCACAAAACCATTTTTCATGAACAATTCTTTTTTCAGTAAATTCACGCCAAAGGAGACTAAGTTTTTTCCTATCCTAAAAGAAATGGCTGATGTACTATTGGTTGCTTCTGATTTAATTATCGAATGTGTTCAAAACAATGATCACGAAAAAGCAATCGAATACTATAAAAAATCAAAGAACAAGAAAGAAAAGGAGATGCTTTATCGGGTCGGATTTTTGATGAACTGAATACCACGTTTATCACGCCATTCGACCGGGAAGACATTAACCACCTGGCAGACCGGCTGGATGATGTAACCGATTACATTAACAGTTGTGCAAAACGTATTGTGCTTTACAATCCGAAACAAATCCCTGAAGCAGCCATAGAAATCTCTAATTTAATTAAAGATGGTGCCATCTGTATCGGTAAAGCCGTCGATGAACTGGATATCTTAAAAAAGAGCCGGAAAAAGGTCACACAGTATTGTGCCGAATTACATGATATCGAGAATAAAGCTGATGACGTTTACGAACACTTTCTGATTGATTTGTTTGAGAATCAAAAAGATGCCGTGGAAATTATCAAACAGAAAGAAATTATGTATGAGCTTGAAAAAGCTACCGATGCAGCCGAATATGTAGGAAAAATTATCAAAACTATTATTGTTAAGTACGCATAATAATAAAAAAAATGACGCTCTTAATAACCATTATAGTTTTAGCGCTGATATTCGATTACATAAACGGTTTTCATGATGCGGCAAATTCAATTGCCACGGTGGTTTCCACTAAAGTACTTTCACCTTTTCAAGCTGTTGTGTGGGCAGCATTTTTCAATTTCGTAGCATTTTTTATATCGAAATATATTTTTGGTGAGTTTGGTATTGCCGATACCGTTTCCAAAACAGTAGAAGCAAACTATGTAACCCTTCCAATCGTATTTTCGGGATTAATTGCTGCAATTATCTGGAACCTGACAACCTGGTGGCTGGGAATCCCATCATCGTCTTCGCATACATTGATCGGCGGATTTGCCGGGGCAGCCATTGCAGCCTCCGGATTTGGAGCTATTCACAGCAGTACCATTATTCTGATAGCTTCATTTATTATACTAGCTCCGTTAATCGGTATGTTGACGGGAAACATAATAACTATTATCACCATGTATGTAGCCCAAAAGTCACATCCGCACAAAGCAGATAAATGGTTTAAGCGGCTGCAACTTTTCTCATCGGCATTGCTCAGCATAGGCCACGGGTTAAACGATTCGCAAAAAGTTATGGGTATTATTGCCGCAGCATTGATCTCATTTTCATCAAAGAATCCGGACGTTCCTAGCTGGATGCGAATGACAGATATACAACATATCAAAGATTGGGTGCCTATCGGCTGTTTCACCGCCATTGCATTCGGTACCTTGACGGGCGGATGGAAGATAATAAAAACCATGGGAAACAATATTACGAAAATCACTCCGGTTGAAGGATTTTGTGCGCAAACAGCCGGAGCACTTACTTTATATTTGACTGAAGTGTTTAAAATCCCGGTGAGTACAACCCATACAATCACCGGTTCGATTATTGGTGTAGGAGCTGTTAAACGTCTTTCAGCAGTGCGTTGGGGGGTTACAAAAAATTTAATGGTTGCCTGGGTACTCACAATACCTGTCAGCGCAGCTTTAGCGGCATTCGTTTATTTTTTGTTTGGCTTAACGCTACACGCCGTTTAAAATAAAAGAACTATACCAATTGCAGGAATAAGCCTTTTGAAAAGAAAGCTATAATGCAACTGAATATACAATAAGATTATTAAAACAAATATTTTTAAGTCCGTATACTAACTTAAATACAAAAAATGACGCTCTTAATAATTATTATCGCTCTGGCTTTACTTTTCGATTTTATCAATGGATTTCACGATGCCGCCAATTCCATTGCCACTATAGTCTCAACTAAAGTCCTGACACCATTTCAGGCTGTACTTTGGGCTGCATTTTTCAATTTTGTCGCTTTTTTCATAGCCAAGTATGTTATAGGTGAATTTGGAATTGCCAATACAGTTTCCAAAGTAGTCATTGAACAATTCATCACACTGCCTATAATTTTCTCCGGAATAGTGGCAGCTATTATTTGGAATTTGGCTACCTGGTGGTTGGGAATACCTTCTTCTTCTTCACACACTTTAATTGGAGGATTTGCCGGAGCAGCCATTATGTGTACCATGATGCAGAATGGCTATTCTACCCTTGGGGTCGAATCCATTAAGGCAGATGTTATCATCAAAATAGCTTCCTTCATAATCTTGGCTCCATTTATAGGGATGGTGATTTCCATGGCGATTACAATTTTTATATTCTATGCCTTCAGAAGAACAAATCCGCACAAAGCGAATGGCTATTTTAAGCACCTACAATTGGTATCATCGGGATTATTCAGTATTGGTCACGGTTTGAACGATTCACAGAAAGTTATGGGAATCATTGCTGCAGCACTCTATGCTGCATATACCAAAAACCATATTGATATGGGGATTCACTCTATCGGACAAATGCCGGATTGGGTTGCATTTTCCTGCTTCACGGTAATTTCACTCGGAACTATGTCTGGAGGATGGAGAATCATTAAAACAATGGGATCAAGAATTACCAAGGTAACGCCGTTGGAAGGAGTCGCAGCTGAGACAGCTGGTGCTCTGACATTGTACCTTACCGAAATTCTGAAGATTCCGGTAAGTACCACGCACACCATTACCGGTTCGATTATTGGCGTAGGAGCTGTTAAACGGCTCTCGGCCGTTCGTTGGGGAGTAACCCGCAGTTTAATGATAGCCTGGCTTCTAACTATCCCTGTCAGTGCAGCCTTAGCGGCATTAATATTTTACCTGTTCGGAGCCATCGTTTAAGCATTGAATGAATTCTTATAAGCAAAAAGGTTGTTTCACGCTGAAACAACCTTTTTTTATTTCCAACGTTTATTTTATAATATCATTCCTTCTAACTATTGTGCAATTATCAATATTATTGTAAGTTTGTATTTTACTTAACCGACCAATAAAAAATTGTTCATGCATAAACTAACGAAATACATCCTGCCGGCATTGTTATTCATACTCGTATCAGGCACTGTCTGCAGGGCTGAAGGGAACTTGCCTTATGTTGATCAAAAATTAATTCATTTCGGCTTTTCTCTTGGAATCAATGCTATGGACTTTGGGGTAACGCCAAGAGACAGTGCCCGGGTTTCGACATTAAAGCCAGGTTTCTCAGTAGGAATTATCAGTGATTTGAGACTAAACCGTTATCTAAATTTACGGTTTACTCCTACGCTTCATTTTGGGGAACGCGAATTGCTCTATCCTTTTAAGACCGGTAACTATTCTTCAAATTCAGTGAAAATTTCGTCTATTCCGATATGCTTGCCGATCTATCTGAAATACAGTGCAGAGCGTACAGGAAATTACAGGCCTTATTTAATATTTGGTGGGGGCGTTTCTTATGATTTGGGAACAAATTCAAGTTCAGAAAACCCTGTTTTATTAAAACCAATTGATTTTTACACGGAATTTGGTGTAGGTTGTGACATTTATTTTTCCTTCTTTAAGCTGGCGCCAGAACTAAAATACTCAATTGGTTACAACGACATGTTTACCCCTGCTAACAAGCGTGGGAGCAGCATAAGCAACAACCAGGAAAGATTCTCGACGGCACTATCCCGCTTAACATCCAGAATGCTGACTCTGACTTTTAATTTTGAATAAGCAATGATAGATAAAACAAAAAGGAACAACTGATATCTCAATTGTTCCTTTATGTTTTAGATTCCTTCAATCTCTTTAATCACCTTTTCCATGGCAGTTTGCCAGTCGGCAAATAATTTACGAAAATAAGCTTTTACAAGTTTGGGATTTTGTTTCCCATCTGGACGAATAGTCCGTAAAATATATTCACGATTAAGTGCCATTACGTCAATAACCAGGTTGTCTATTTTCTGTTCATCAACCTTCTTTGACATCAGGCACCGAAAGTAAATATCGGTTATCAATTCGGATGAAACAAACTGAATGGTCTTTTTTAATTTTCTACGACTTGCCATGGGACTATTTTTTTTAATTATCCCCACAAATATAAGCCAATATTATGATAATGCCATCTTTTACTGTAAATTTGCGGAAAAATAATTCATCAACAGTCCCGTTTATATAAACACACCTATTCATCACCATATGACTTCAATTCCTGCAAAATTATATTTCTTATTGATTGTCTTAGTTTCCCTGATTGTTTCTTTTGGATTTGTGGCTTGTAATGACGACATCTATTCTACAAATCCGAAATATAAACTGACCTTTTCGACAGACACCCTGACTTTTGATACCGTTTTTACAACAGTGGGCAGCGCAACATCAAGAATAATGATTTATAACCGGAACAATGTTGCCTTAAAGATAGGTCATTTAGGAGTTGCCAAAGGGAAAGATTCATCGTTTAAAATCAATGTGAATGGCAGTTTGAGTACTGACAACCAATTTGACAATATTGAAATTCGTGCGCATGACAGCTTGTATGTTTTTGTTGCCGCAACAGTCAATCCGACCAATATAAATTCACCGGTGTTTATTAAGGATTCACTGGTACTTCAGACAAATGGGGTTTCTCAGAATGTAAAACTTCTGGCTTACGGCCAGGATATGAAAATTCTCAGGAATAAATATATCCTGAATGATACCACCCTGACAGCTGAAAAGCCTTATCTGGTCTATGG
>JAUZOM010000060.1 GCA_030706465.1 Bacteroidota bacterium
ACCGCTTAGACAGTTTGGAATCTATTTTGATAATCCGCAAAAAGTGGAACAGAGCAAACTTCGCTCCGAAGTAGGATGCATCCTTGAGAATGCCGATACGTCAAAAGTGTTTTGGTTAAAGGCTAGGTTCAATATTAAGACCTATCCGGTAAAAAGATATATTACAGCAGAATTTCCTTTTAAAGGACGAATGTCTATTCTGATTGGTATACTGAAGATATATCCAGCATTAACGAAATACGCGAAAAAGAACGGCTATGGAGAGACTGGCCCCATCATGGAAATTTATGATATGCCGAACAATAAAATACTCTACAGGAAAGAAGCGGTTAAAATTGCGCGATAAAATTACCATCCTAAAATATTGAAAGAAAGGACATGCCAAAGCGTGTCCTTTCTTTTAGTTTAGTTGATCCTGCCAGGCAGACTCCATTATTTTGAGGCTAAACTATAAAGTGTGAAATATATAAGTCTTTTTAAATATTATGTAATATTTGAAGGATACTAGTAACTAATTTTGCGACATAAAAAATTACATATAAATATTTATTCGGACTGAAGTAATTTGAAAGTTGGAAATAATTTTGGCCGAAACAATTAACGTATTGCTCTCATTCAACGATTCAAAAAATAACGTTGCAAAACAAATACAAGCAATCAAATAAATTAAACAGAAATGAAAACTCAAATTGGAATTAAACCGGAAGATTCGGTTCAGGTAGCTGATTCTCTCAACAAACTTTTAGCAGACGAACATGTGCTTTACATCAAGACAAGAAATGCACATTGGAATGTAGTTGGACCAGACTTTTTTGCCCAACATACTTTTTTTGAAGGACAATATGGACAACTGGAAAAAATCATTGATGATGTGGCTGAACGCATACGAGCCATCGGACATTATACAGAGGGTACAATGGAAGATTTTTTAAAGTTGACACAACTAAATGAAAAATCACGAGAAGAAAATGACAGCCTGAGTTTTATAAAAGATTTATTGGAAGACCATGAATCGGTCATTATTGAATTACGCGAAAATATAAATCGCTTTGCAAATGATTGGCATGATGTGGGTAGCTGTGATTTTATCACGGGCTTAATGGAAATTCATGAAAAGATGGCTTGGATGTTGAGATCGCATTTACAATAATTCATTCATTATCATCTTCTGATTTAAAAACATAAGGACAAGCCATAGCATGTTCCTATGCTTCTACTTCACTACCGCCGCCCGCAAAGAGGAGAACAGTCCTTTTACTTCTGCTGAAGCATCCTTTGCTTACTTCAAACAATGGGGAGAAGCGTTGGATCCGGTAGTGGTGAAATAAGCAAACATTAAGCCCGTAAAGGGTTTCACTAAAACCACATCAAGTGACTCCTAAAGACCGTCACGATAAAACAACAAAGACCGAAGCTGAAATGCGACGGTCTTTGTTGTTTCTGGAATTTATCTAGTGATACGAATTTCGATAGTTGTCTGACCCGATAGCAATTAAAGAATATTACATTTTCATCCCGGCATGTTCACTTTTCATTTTGGGCTGATCGGTTGTCCGGTTCATCATACTCGGTTTCCCGGCCAGTTGAGCTGCAGCATCCACGTTGAAAGTTCCATCAGTTACTATTTCTTCACCATCTTTTAGTCCGTCCAACACTACATAACTATTCCCCAACATGGGCCCAAGTTCTATTTCACGCATCTTGAAATTAATTTCTTCGGTATTGGGCTGTTTGACATAGACGATAGAACGTTTACCGGTCCACAAAACGGCAGAACGGGGAATAACCAATTTATCCTTGAACTCATTCAGGTTAGCTTTTACTACTCCGGTAGCAAACATTTCTGGCTTCAATCTTCCACCTTTGTTGTCCACTTCCACACGCACTTTAGCCACACGGTTCACCGGGTCAATAACCGGGTCAATAAACCTGATATTAGCAGAAAAGGTTGTTCCGGGTAATGCCTGTAAGGTAAACGAAATGTTATTACCGACTTTCAGAAAAGGCAAGTCACTTTCATACGCATCGAAAAGCACCCAAACACTCGAAAGATTCGCCACATCAAACAACACAGTTCCTTCCGAAACATGGTCACCTGTATTTACCCGTTTCGCGGTTACTATTCCTGAAGTATTAGAGTACACCTCAAAATTCATTTTTACTCTGCCGGAACTTTCTATTTGGGCAATTTGCCTTTCTGTAAGCATCCATTGCATCAGTTTTTCTCTGGCTGCTTCATAAATTTCGGATTGCGACTGTTTGCTTTTAGCTGCTTCCAGCAATTCCTGTTGTGCCGTAACCAGTTCGGGAGAATAGATAATCGCCAACAATTGTCCTTTACGAACAGGTTCCCCCGTAAAATTAACCAACAGTTTTTCTATCCGTCCTCCAATATGAGCCACCTGATTTTGCAACAACCGTTCGTCAGCCTGCACTTTTCCATACAGCCTAACTTCTTTTGTTGGTTTCTGGCGGCTGACAATTGAGGTGGAAACATTAGTCAGTTCCGCGGCCTCTTTGCTGAAGTGGACAGCATCTAAATCTATTTTTGCACCGCCATTTTCACTGAGCGGAATTAGTTCCATGCCGCAAATAGGACATTTTCCGGGATGATCCAATCGTATCTGCGGATGCATCGCACAAGTCCAGATCTCTTTTTTTGATTCTGCAGCAGTCAGTTGCTTTTCGGTTGTTCTATGCGGCGAATGAAAGAACAACCACCCAATGAAAAGACCTGCCAATATCATCAGACCGTTGCGAACATATTTATTTGAAAATATCTTTTTCATAAATGTTTTTGTATAAAAGAGCCCCAACCTCTAAAGGGGCGTTTGATATTAATATTGTTTTTTTTATAAACCTTTCTGAAAGTGCGTCTTTGAAACCCCTTTAAGGGGCAGTGGCTCGTAGTCGTTTTATCCACGCCTCCGCTTTATTGAAATCCACCACAGCTTCCACCTGTTTCAATTCATAATCGAGCAATAGCTGGCGGATACGCAAAATATCGCTCAAGCCCGAAGAGGAAGATGAAAAGGTTTTAATAGATATATCCAACGATTTCTTTGCCAGTTTACTTTGACTATCGTACAATTTCATTCGCCGTTGAGCATCGTTGTACAGTTGCAAGGCTTCATAATACTCGGTTTGTAACGCATTGGCTGTTGCCTGATAGTTCTGTTCCGAAGCAGTCTTCAAAAACCTGGTTTCCATTTGCATAGCCTTGTATTTCTTACGATAAATTGGCAAAGTGACTGTCACCATAGGCATAATCATATCCCGGCCGTTCATAGACGAGGTGGACATCTCACTTTTATTGATAACCGTATAATTTAGCCCCACTCCCACCATGGGTAGTCCCATTTGTTTCTGCATGTTGGTTCGTGCTGCCAGCGATTTCTGCTCATATTGCAGCATACCCAACATCGGATTGTTCGTAAATACGGAATCATTTACCGTCAGATACGCTATATCAAGTGGTGCGATCGACAGTAACTCAACTACTGCAACCGGTATTGTCTGCGAACGATTCAATAAACTATTGAAACGCGCCTCTATCACTTGTTCTTCATTTCTCAGGGAGGCAATATTGTCTTCCAAACTGCTCATTTCAATCTGAATCTGATATACTTCAGCTAAACCGGTACTTCCAGGAGATGAATTCATGGATTGTGATGAGCCGGTTGAAGACGCTGGGCGTGAAGCTGTGTATGCTCCCGGGTTTCCTCCCATGGAATTCATGCCCGATGAGACGGAAGTATTTGTTGCAGCATTTATACCTGTCATATTTCCACTGGAGACAGCAGAACCGCCACCTGATGAACCTGACCTGAATTTCACCAACGTGAGTCGCTCAATTGTTTTCAGGAGTTCATTGTTTTTCTCTGAAATCCTGATATTCTGACGGATTTTATACAAATCGAACCATGTACGCTGCACATCGTAATACACCTGCGACCTGGCATCCCTGAAAGTTTCATATTTCGCTTTTGCCATTAAGCTCATTTCGTCCTTGGCATTCTTTAGTACGCCAAACCACGGAAACATTTGCATTAGCTTGATATCCGCCACCTGATTACCGCTTATCAGCTCCATAGGGCTCAGGAAAACTCCCATTTCCAATTGCGGATCGGGTAAACTACCAACCTGCGGGACTTTCTGCAATGAAGCCTGATATTCATTATATCGTTGCAAAACTGTAGGGCTATTCTTTACTGCAATTTCCAGATAATGCATCAACGAATCCTGTGAATAGCAGGATAAACAGAAAGCAAATAAACCTAAATATATGATTAGTTTTTTCATTATTTCATTTTTAGAACAAAGCGAATATTAATCATAGAATTACAAATACTATGTGTTCTATTGTGCCTGTTGTGGTTAATACTTCTTTACTGCATTCTCCCTCCACATAGCCTGAAAGAGCGGAACTACATAAATAGTCATGACTTGTATAATCATTCCACCAAAAGTGGGAATAGCCATGGGCACCATGATATCTGCTCCTTTTCCGGTGGAAGTAAGTACCGGCAACAAGGCGATAACCGCCACAGCCGTTGTCATCATGGCCGGACGAACCCGTTTTTTTCCTGCCAGGACAACAGCTTCGCGCACTTCAGTCACCGTCTTCGGTTTCTTTTCTTCAAATACCTGATGAATATACGTTCCCATAATCACCCCATCGTTGGTAGCTATTCCAAACAGGGCGATAAACCCAACCCAGACAGCCACACTCAGATTAATCGGATGCATCTGGAACAGGTCACGCAGATTCATTCCGGCAACGGAAAAGTTCAGGAACCAATCCTGCCCGTAGAGCCACAGCATGATAAATCCACCTGCAAAGGCCACAAAAACACCCGAGAAATGAATAAACGAAGCTGTTATCGTTTTGAACTGGAAATACAATAAAAGTAAAATCAGGATCAGGCTTATCGGAATAACGATAGCCAGCCGTTGAGTCGCCCGGATTTCATTTTCATAGTTTCCGGCAAACTTATACGTAATACCGGCAGGCAACTTTAATTCCCCGGAATCAAGTTTTTTCTGGATAACGTTTGCAGCTTCATTAACAACATCCACTTCGGCTTTGCTTTCCACTTTATCGAAAATGACGTAGCCAACCAGGAATGTATTCTCTGTCTTAATCATTTGTGCACCGCGCGTATAACTTATATCGGCCAGTTCGCTCAATGGAATTTGTGTCCCGTTCATTGCCGGAATCAATATCCGCTTGATATCATCGGGGTTATCACGTAATTCACGTGCATACCTCACCCGCATGGGAAAACGCTCACGTCCCTCCACTGAGGTACTCAACGCCATGCCCCCCATAGCAACCTGCAGGATTTCCTGTACATCGCTTACAGTCATTCCATAACGCGCCATATTTTCGCGGTTCAGCTTTATTTCCAGGTAAGGTGCCCCGACAGCACGGTCATAAAATACCGATGAAGCTTTGACAGAGGGAACTTCTTTCAGGGCTTTTTCGAACTGCATGCCGGCTTTTTCTATCGATTCCAGATCCGGTCCGTACACCTTCAACCCCATGGGCGCACGCATTCCGGTAGAAAGCATCACCTGGCGGGTCTCAATGGGTTGCAATTTCGGCGCTGAAGTCAGGCCTGGTATATCGGTTACTTTGACTATTTCATTCCAAATATCGTCGGGCTTTTTAATCTGTGGACGCCATTGACGAAAATACTCTCCCCGATCATCTTTAATCAGGAATAGATTAATATTCGTTGAAATTCGTTGAAACGCTTTGGAATACATGGAAATATCCAAACCACTTGAAATACGTTGAAATATGTTGAAATACAGAGAACTATTGGTATATGGTTTTTCTAACGTAAATTGTTTATCATTTACCGAAAAATAAAATACTTCTTTCTCTTTATCAAACGATACTTTCTTTATGTTTTTTATTTCTACTGTATTTCTATTTTTATCTGCTGTATTTCTATTTATTTCTATCGCATTTCCATTTATATCTATTTTATTTCCTTTTATTTCTTCTTTTATCTTATCTAAGTCCAGAAAATAGTTATGATGTTGATCCACTTTGAAACGTTCCCGGTGCCCGTTTTCATCCAGGATATATTCAGGTCGGTAGTTGATCGTATTTTCAAACATTTGCACAGGTGCCGGATCCAACGCAGAATTTACCCGGCCCCATTTGCCCACTGCTACTTCCACCTCGGGAATAGTCGACAGGCGTTTATCCAGCGTTTCGATGTATTGCAGGTTCTTCTCGATACTCGAATGCGGCATGCTGGTTGGCATAAGCAAATAGGAACCTTCATTGAGTGATGGCATAAATTCCTTGCCTGTCCCCGGAAAGGTCTTTGCCGGAGCTTGCCATCCGATCTTTTTAATACCGGTAGCCACCGGGCCGAACACTTTATCGAAGCCTTGCCAAACCAGTAACCCGAAAAACAAGGTGACGGCAGGAAGTATCAAAAATTTCCATTTATGCACCAAAGCCCAACGAAGAATCGGTTCATAATAATGAACCATCGTCATCAAACCTGCCAGAATAACGAAAACGATTCCCCCGACAAACAGGAAGTTCACCAACAAGCTGTTATGCGCACCCAGCGGTAACCATTCCAGGGACAAATAATACAACGCCACCAAAACGGTAATGCCAATAGTAATATATTTCGGATATTCCCTGCGTTCTTCCGGCCAACGATCCTCCTGCAAATTATTTATTCCAATGGCAATTAACGCTAAAGCGGGCCAAGCATGCCAGATAACAAAGAACACGATGCCTGCCACGATCAAACCGCCATTAAAATACCGGCGGATTTTCTTAGTGTCGATCCGTATATCAAAGATGATATGCACTAGGGTCGGTAATACCACAATGCCCAGGATAAAGGCGGACAGAAGGGCAAATGTTTTGGTAAATGCCAACGGATGGAACAATTTTCCTTCGGTGGCTTCCATGGCAAATACCGGCAAAAAACTCACTATCGTGGTCGCAATGGAAGTTACTACAGCGGCCCGGACTTCTGTCGTTGCCTGATAAATCACCGACAGGAGTTCTTTGCCACGAATTCCTTTATTCTCAGGCATTTCCAAATTCCGCAGTATATTCTCCACATCCACGATCCCAATGTCCACCATGACCCCAATGGCAATGGCAATTCCCGATAAAGCCACGATATTCGCATCGACTCCGAAGAAATGCATCAGGATAAAAGTCATCAGCACACCCAACGGCAATAACCCGGCAACAATAACCGATGCCCGTAAATTAAGCACCAACACGATGATGACGATAATACTGATCAGGATCTCGTGCGAAAGGGCCGATTCAAGCGTTCCCATAGTCTCTTTTATCAGGCCGGTCCGGTCATAAAAAGGTACCACGGTTACTTTCGAAATGCTGCCATCCGGCAATTTCTTTTGAGGTAATCCGGCTTCCAGTTCTTTAATCCTGGCTTTTACATTCCCAATTACCTCCATCGGATTGGACCCGTAGCGGGCCACTACCACCGCACCCACCGCTTCGCTTCCTGCCTTATCCAGTCCACCTCTTCGTGTTGCCGGACCAAACGAAGTGTGAGCCACATCTTTTATCCGGACAGGAACATTATTACGGACTGAGACAACCGAGTTGTCCAGGTCTTCCAGATTTTTTACATAACCAAGGCCCCGGATAATGTATTCCACATTATTCAGTTCAACGGTTTCGGCACCGATATCCAGGTTGCTTTTCCTCACCGCATTCATTACGTCCATAACCGAGACTCCAAAAGCTTTCAGGGCTTCCGGGTTGACATCCACCTGATATTCCTTGGTAAAACCTCCGACCGAAGCTACTTCCGAAACACCTTCGGCAGCCGACAGGCTGTATTTGACATAAAAATCTTGAATGGTGCGTAATTCCTGCGGATTCCATCCGCCATTGGGCTTCCCGGTTTTCGGATCACGGCCTTCGAGGGTGTACCAGAATATCTGGCCCAATGCTGTGGCATCCGGTCCTAAAGACGGTTGCACGCCTTGAGGCAATGTTCCGGCCGGCAGGGAGTTCAGCTTTTCCAGAATGCGTGAACGACTCCAGTAAAACTCCACATTGTCTTTAAAAATAATGTAGATAAACGACATGCCGAACATGGAGGTACTGCGGATGGTTTTCACACCCGGAATGCCAAGCAAAGCCGACGTTAACGGATAACTGATTTGATCCTGGATATCCTTGGGTGAACGTCCCATCCATTCGGTAGATACGATCTGTTGGTTATCCCCTATATCGGGAATAGCATCCATCGGTACCGGATCACGTGGCAACAGGCCGGTTTTCCAATTAAATGGCGCATACGCAACCCCCATTACCACGAAGGCAATCAGGAAAATAAACGTAATAAGCCGATGCTCGAGAAAATATTTGACAAGTTTATTAAACATACAACCCCTACCCCCTAAAAGGAAATTTAAATTTTAGTTCTTCTGATTATGAATAAGAATTCGGGTTACTGAATCTCCCCCTTGCGGGGAAGATTCAGCGGAGTCTTACCTGTATTTGCAGCATCCGGGCAAAGCATTATAAGCTTTTTCGGTTGCTTTAAACTTAGGGGTATCATGACCTGCTGCAGCTATTCTCTTTTGAATATCGTCGCTTTTTACTTTCGATGGATTGTAAACCAAAGTCAGAATTTTTGTTTTTTTGCTCCAGTCGGCTTTGGTAACGCCGTCCACTTTAGCAGCCTTTTCAATGCGTGCTTTACACGATTCACAGTTACCCGACACGTTGATGGTTTCGGTTTTTGTCAGTATCCTCTTCGAATGGTCAGTCGTTTGTGCAAAAGAGGTTGCACTTACAGTAAGCGCTATAATAGCGGCAAGGAAATATCTGAATGTTTTCATTTCTGTTTAATTTTAAATTATTTATTTTATTACCTGTGTAGTTTCACCTGTATTTACAGCATGATGGCAAAGCATTGTAAGTCTTAGCTTCGGCTCTGAATAGAGGCGTATCGTGGCCTACATCGGCTATTCGTTTTTGAATATCGACACTTCTCACCCTTGACGGATCATAAGTTAAAACAAGTATTTTTGTTTTTTTGTTCCAATCTGCTTTCACGACACCTTCTATCTTGGCCGCCTTTTCAATACGGGCTTTGCAAGACTCACAGTTACCCGATACCTTGAAGGTTTCGGTTTTTGTCGTGGCCATTTTGGAATGGTCGTGCGTTTGTGCAAAAGAAGTTGCACTCATGGAAATTGCTATAAGAATAGCAACGAAATATCTGAATGTTTTCATTTTGATGTAATTTTAAATTGTTTGATTTTTGTGAATGGAAATGACGCAAAATCCCCAAATACACGAATAATTCATTGTGAGAACTTAGTGTTCTAAGCAATCTAATGGTAAATTTTGTGAAATTTGCGAGAATAAGGATGTGACAAACCACGGAACAATTATTTCTTGTGAAACTTAGTGTTCTTAGTGTCTTAGTGGTAATAAATCAAATCAGGAATACACAAATGTCTGGAAGGGACACAGCACTGGCAATGAATTTTTCCGGTGGCTGGACAGTTGTGTTGGAGGAAACTTTTGTATTGAGAAATTGGATTCCAATAGTCGAAGGGACAAAAAATACCTGCAACAGCTGGTTAACAGGTTTATCAATCTGAACAGAGGAAGCATCGTAATTAGTGTCCACTGCAAAATACGACAGGACATCCTGGCAGCAACTTTCAGCCTGAATACTTTTCTGTGCAGAATTAGTTTGTTTAGGCGTTACCATCCCACAACCTGCTTTTTCGGCTGAGAATGAAATCTTTACCGCTGCAAGTTCTCCCCCGCATAAATGGGTAGCCAGCGAAAGATGCATCCCCGAAAGGAGAACGATAGCTGCAAATAATATGGAGAATAGTTTTTTCATTTAATCTCTTAAACAAACGTAGCTTAAAAAAGTTGTGGCAAATATAGAATAAAAATGGTTTCCTTTAGATCATCGTTCAGTTAAAATTTTGTAATTGAATGATTATTGTATCAATTTCAATAATATTGTTCAATCTTTTCTTTATTCCCCCGAACCAAATCAATCCAAATTTGTTTATTCAAAATATTCAAATGACAATGAACAAATTCAGATCCATAGAACAAATTATACCGCCCCCTGCCCCGCATTGGGTAGGGAATGCCTTTCGCGTACATAATTTCTTCCCGGGGTTGCTCGAGATGAAACGTATGAGTCCTTTCTTCTTGTTGGATTACGGTGCCAAAATAGAGTTTCCTCCTACCGATACTCCCCGTGGCGTGGGCGTTCATCCTCATCGCGGATTCGAAACGGTCACCATTGCCTACCACGGCAAGGTGGCTCATCATGATAGTGCCGGTAATAGCGGAGTAATTGGAGAAGGCGATGTACAATGGATGACGGCTGCTTCGGGCGTGTTGCACAAGGAATACCACGAGAAGGAATGGAGTAAAAAAGGCGGATTGGCCCAAATGGCCCAGATCTGGGTAAACCTTCCGGCTAAATATAAAATGAGTGCTCCCCACTATCAGGCATTAAAGAAGGAAGATTTTGGCCGGTACCGTTTTCCCGACCGGAAAGCGGAAGTGGAAGTAATTGCCGGCAGTTATCGCGACATTAAGGGCATTGCAAACACCTTTACCCCTATTGAAATGTACAATGTGCATTTAAAAAGCGGTGCCGAAGTTCCGTTTTTTTTCCCCGCCAATTACAATACCGGTTTTCTGGTGATTAAAGGCAATGTGATCATCAATGAGAAGGTAATTCCTACCGATCACTTTGTTTTGTTTGCAAACGATGGCACCGATATTCAGCTCAGGACAATTGAGGATGCCATTGTCCTTGTCTTGAGCGGCGAACCGATAAATGAACCCCTTTTCTCTTACGGTCCGTTTGTAATGAATACCAAACAAGAGATACTGGAAGCATACGATGACTTAAACAAAGGAAAGTTCGGTTACCTGGAAGATTAACAGACCCCATTTCAGGTCCCTATCCCCGGTTTAACTTTAGCCATCCGACGTTTTGTCAGACAATACACGGGTAAGAATAACCCGGGGTGATGCAGCCAGCCTTTATTCCCCATCTTTATACCAGTATTCATCCGGTTGGCTTCGAAGCCTTCCGGGTTTTTTATATTATCTCCTCCCTACGGCCTGTTCTTCACCCTTCTGCTTTCCTTTACCGGATCATTCGGTATGTAATACCAACTATGATTATAAAACAGTCCAAGCTGTTTTATAATCGAACTGTGGTTCATGCCGTCGTGAGAAAAATAAACAGACAAATGAGACGAAGTCGCAATCGGGCAATATTGATTGTGCAATCGGTATTAGGTATAAAGAGAAATCAGAGGAATTTTCTTGGGAGTTCAGAGAGGGTTGAAAGAGGTAGACCTAACCGAACCCTCACCGAACCCTCACTGAACCCCCTCTGAACCCCCTCTGAAGTTAGAACAAGAGGCGGAGAAAATACAGTCAAGAAGATACCGTTCCTAGACGTGTTAAGGGACTCGATATTTCCCGGCGCAAATCCTGAATCAATGTACAGCAAGCCCTCATCTCTCATTCCTGATTCCTCCATCCTGAATTTTTAAACCCGATTATCTACGATCCTCTGTTCTTCCTTCGTCCACAGTTCAGAGCCGATTGAGAGTAATTTCAAATATATCCGTATTTTAAATACGATATGTAAGGGCCATTGGAAGAAATCTGGCATAAACTGACCGGAATACATTCTTCCATGATGTTTCACCGGATATTCCATCTAACCCGATTGATTTCAATTCACTTTGAAACATAAAATTAATATACTGAACTTTTTACCGGATAATTTGTTTGTTTAATAAATAAAAAACGGCAAAAAGGGTTCATAAAGTTATTTTTTATTACTTTTGCAGTTAAATAAGTTACATTTTGATTATAAACAGAGAAATTATGGTATTTGATGAAAAAATGATTCAACGCATTTATGCTTCCCTACCCGAAAGAATCAGCCAGATAAAAAATAAACTGCAACGTCCGCTTACCCTTACGGAGAAGATCCTTTACTCTCACTTAAATTCCGAAGAACCGTTAAAGAATTATATACGTGGCAGCGATTATGTAAATTTTTCACCCGACCGGGTGGCCATGCAGGATGCAACAGCCCAAATGGCCTTGTTACAGTTAATGAATTCCGGGCGGAAAACAGTTGCCGTACCTTCCACCGTTCATTGCGACCACCTGATACAGGCGCATATTTCGGCCGTTCCCGATTTGCAAACCGCCAGGGTTACGAATCAAGAAGTTTACGATTTTCTGGGGAATGTATCCACTAAATTTGGAATCGGTTTTTGGAAACCGGGTGCTGGCATTATTCATCAGGTCGTATTCGAAAATTATGCCTTTCCGGGCGGGATGATGATTGGTACCGATTCACATACTCCCAATGCAGGTGGTATGGGAATGATGGCTATCGGAGTGGGCGGTGCTGATGCCGTGGACGTTATGGCCGGAATGCCCTGGGAGCTAAAGATGCCGAAGATTATTGGAGTAAAGCTGACCGGAAAACTATCGGGTTGGGCATCACCCAAAGATATTATCCTGAAATTAGCCGGGATACTGACCGTAAAAGGAGGAACCAATGCCGTGATTGAGTATTTCGGAGAGGGGACTTCCACCCTGTCGGCTACCGGAAAAGGTACTATTTGCAATATGGGAGCCGAAGTCGGGGCTACCACTTCACTCTTTCCCTTTGATGAGAAATCGGCCGATTACCTGATTGCCACCGGACGCTCTTCCATTGCAAAAGCAGCAACCGAAATCATAGAATATCTTCAACCGGATCCGGAAGTGGTTGCCCGGCCGGAAGATTATTACGACCGGATTATTGAAATCAACCTGAATAAATTGGAACCCTGTATTAACGGACCGTTCACCCCGGACGCTGTCTATACCCTTTCAGAGTTTGGCAAAGCAGTCAAAGAGAAAGGGTATCCGCAAATACTGGAAGTCGGTTTAATCGGGTCGTGTACCAATTCATCCTATGAAGACCTGACCCGGGCGGCTTCGGTCGTGCGGCAGGCAAAAGAAAATGGTATAAAGGTAAAATCGCAATTTATCATCAATCCAGGATCGGAACAGGTGCGCTATACAGCTGAACGGGATGGTATCCTGGCTGATTTTGAATCGGTAGGTGCAGTTATTATGGCCAACGCCTGCGGACCCTGTATCGGCCAGTGGAAACGGGAATCAAACCAGCCGGATCGACCGAACTCCATCCTGACTTCCTTCAACCGGAACTTTGCTAAACGGAATGATGGGAACCCGAATACCCACACTTTTATCAGTTCCCCCGAAATAGTAGCTGCATTGGCCATTGCAGGTGACCTGTGTTTTAATCCGTTGACCGACACATTAGTCAACGAGAACGGCGATACCATAAAACTACAGGAACCGGAGGGATTTGAATTGCCTCCGAAAGGATACGATGTCAAAGATGCGGGCTTTGTAGCCCCGGCAACTAACGGCAGCCAGATAGAAATCAGGATTGACCCCGGTTCTAAGCGATTGCAGTTGCTTGAACCTTTCCCGGCATGGGATGGAAAAGAACTGACCGGACTGGCTTTACTTATCAAAACGCAAGGAAAATGTACAACCGATCATATCTCCATGGCAGGCTCCTGGTTACGCTTCCGCGGCCATTTGGACAATATATCCGACAATATGTTGATCGGAGCGGTCAATGCATTCAATGGAAAAACTAATTCAGTGTTGGATCCTCAAACCGGCGACTACATGACAGTCCCCGGCCTGGCCCGTAAATACAAAGCACAGAAAATAGGTTCTGTTGTAGTGGCCGAAGAAAATTATGGCGAAGGTTCTTCCCGCGAACATGCAGCCATGGAACCACGTTTCCTGAATGTAAAAGTGATCCTGGTAAAATCGTTTGCCCGGATTCACGAAACAAACCTGAAAAAACAAGGAATGCTGGCTTTGACATTTGCCGATAAAGCCGATTATGATAAAGTACGGGAAGACGACCGGATCAATGTACTTGGATTGACCGACTTCACACCCGGCAAACAACTTACGATTCAATTGCTCCACAAGGATAATACGACAGACAGTTTTGACGTTACCCATACCTATAATCAGGCACAGATTGATTGGTTTAAAGCCGGGAGTGCATTAAACGCCATGCAAAAATAAAATTTGAATATTAAAACAATAATCTTTTTTAGAGTGTTAAACAAGTAATAATGAAAAATAATAACAATATAAAATCGAAAGTCATGGAAAGTGATTATTTAATCTATAAGTTATCAGAAACGATAAAGACTACCAGTCGAATAGACAAAGAGTTATTCACTCAATATAACGTAAAACGAGGCCTGCGAAATGAAGATCATTCCGGGGTATTGGTTGGTTTAACAAAGGTCGGGGATGTTGTGGGATATGAGAAACTCCCGGAAGGAGGAATAAAAGCCATCCCGGGGAAATTATTCTACCGGGGCATTGATGTGGAAGAATTGGTTCATGGTCTTCAAAAAGAAGACCGGCTGGGTTTTGAAGAAACAGCCTTTCTTTTGCTCTCCGGTTATTTACCCGACTCGGAAGAATTAATAACATTCAAAAAGATTCTTTATAGCGCTATGGCGCTTGAACAGAAAGCCAAGATGAATATCCTGGATCTGGAAGGACAAGACATTATGAACATCCTGGCCCGCAGTGTTTTGGAAATGTATACTTTCGATCCGAATCCGGATGATATTTCACGCGATAACCTGATTCGTCAATCGATAGATTTAATTGCAAAGTTCCCGACGATTATTGCCTACGCTTACAATATACTTCGCCACAGCCAGAAAGGGCATTCGTTGCATATCCGTCATCCGAATGAAGATATGTCGATAGCCGAAAACTTCCTGTATATGATGAAAGGACCGAAAAATTATACGGAGCTGGATGTCAAAATTCTCGATTTAGCACTGGTACTTCATGCCGATCATGGTGGAGGTAACAATTCAACATTTACCGTTCGTGTTACCAGTTCCTCGCAAACAGATACTTATTCTTCGATTGCAGCCGGTATCGGTTCGTTAAAGGGACCTTTGCACGGCGGTGCCAATATTAAAGTAACTCAAATGTTTGAACATCTTAAAACGGCTATTCCGAACTGGAAAGATGTTAAAGAAATAGACTCCTACTTCCATAAAATGTTGAACAAGGAAGCCTATAACAAAAGCGGTCTAATCTATGGTATTGGCCATGCCGTTTATACCATATCCGATCCCCGTGCTTTACTATTGAAAGAAATGGCTCGAAAACTGGCAGAAGAAAAGGGGTTACAAAAAGAATTTGCTTTTTTGGAACTATTGGACGAACGTGCTGTAAAGGCTTTTATGTCGTACAAGGGAAGTGACATTAATAAACAAGTATGTACCAATGTTGATTTTTATTCCGGGTTTGTATACGATGCTATCGGTTTACCAATCGAAGTATTTACTCCTTTGTTTGCAATGGCCCGTATCACCGGCTGGACAGCCCATCGCATTGAAGAACTCAACTTCGCCAGCAAACGGATTATTCGTCCGGCCTATAAAAACGTTGGGGAGCCGAAGCCTTTTGTGCCGATGAATGAAAGATAAAAACCGTCTAAGGTCTAAGGACTAATGTCAAATGTCTTGTCTTTTGACATGAGTCTTTCTGACATGAGCCACCTAAGACATGAGAAGTTTTGAAGAATTAAGGGTTTGGCAGGATGCCAGGTTACTTGTAGAAGATATTTACAAGTCAAACTCTTCTTGTAAAGACTATGGTTTTAAAGACCAGATTCAAAGAGCTTCCATTTCAATCATGAATAATATTGCCGAAGGGTCAGAATCCGGTAGCGATGCATTATTTATCCGCTATTTAAATACTGCAAAAGCAAGTTGCGGGGAAGTTAGGAGTATGCTATATGCAGGGGAAGATTTGACCTATTATTCAATTGAGAATGCTACATTGTTAAGAGACAAAACGATAATACTTAGTTCGGCATTACACAAATTCATTGAGTATTTAAGAAAATCAAGATCAAACGAAAAATCAAGCAAAAATACTATTGTATAAAGTAGAAGAACAAAAATTCTACAATTGAAACTACATAAATAATTTATCAAAATAATACTACTAACCGATTTATGTCATCTTATGTCATCTTATGTCATCTTATGTCATTTTCTGACAGGCTTTTGACATTAGACTTTTGACATTAGACTTTTGACATTAGACTTTTGACATTAGACAGTACAACATGCAAAAAATAAAAGTAACCAATCCCGTTGTTGAACTCGACGGGGATGAAATGACCAGGATTATCTGGAAGTTTATCAAAGAACAACTTATCGTTCCTTATTTGGATTTAGACATCAAATACTTTGATTTAAGTATCGAAAACCGTGATGCCACTGAAGATCAGGTAACCATCGATGCAGCAAACGCCATTAACAAATATCATGTAGGTATAAAATGTGCTACCATTACGCCCGACGAAGCAAGGGTTAAAGAATTTGGGTTGAAGAAAATGTGGAAATCGCCGAACGGAACGCTTCGGAACATTATTGGCGGCACCGTTTTCCGGGAACCGATTATCATGAGCAATGTGCCACGTTATGTGCAGGGATGGACTAAGCCTATCATTATAGGCCGTCATGCCTTTGGCGACCAATACAAAGCCACTGACACCGTAATTAAAGGCAAGGGAACTCTCCGCATGACTTTCACCAACGAAGCCGGTGAAACGAAAAGTTGGGAAGTATACAACTTCGAGGGCGACGGGGTGGCTATGAGCATGTACAATACCGATGAATCGATCTATGGATTTGCCCGTTCGTCTTTTCAAATGGCGCTGGAGAAAAAATGGCCGTTATATCTCTCGACAAAAAATACAATTCTGAAAGCTTATGATGGCCGCTTCAAGGATATTTTTCAGGAAGTTTATGAAAAAGAATTTAAAGCCGAACTGGATAAAGTTGGCGTCACATACGAACACCGGCTCATTGACGACATGGTGGCTTCTTGCATGAAGTGGAACGGCGGTTTTGTCTGGGCATGTAAAAATTATGATGGAGATGTACAGTCCGACACAATAGCTCAGGGATTTGGGTCTTTAGGATTAATGTCTTCTGTACTGATTACACCTGACGGCAAAACAGTGGAGGCTGAAGCTGCACACGGTACTGTTACCCGTCACTACCGCGCTTATCAACAGGGAAAAGAGACATCTACCAACCCAATAGCGTCTATTTTTGCCTGGACACGTGGATTAATGCATAGGGCAAAACTGGATAATAACGCAGCGCTATTAAACTTCTGCGAAAAGCTCGAAGAGGTTTGTATTGAAACGGTCGAATCAGGCAAAATGACCAAGGATTTGGCAGTGTTGATTTATGGTGAGAAACTTACCCATGAAAATTACCTGAGTACAGAAGGATTTCTGGCTGCACTAAAAGAAAATTTGGATAAAAAATTAAAGTAAAACGACACTCCATTAAAACATAAAAGGAGCAACTTCAATGAAGTTGCTCCTTTTATGTTTTAAGAAATCGTACTATCCTTCCGATTATCCTAAAAAGCCTTTTAATAATTTGCTCTTAGCATTTGGCCTTAATTTACGAATCGCCTTTTCTTTAATCTGACGTACACGTTCGCGGGTTAGTCCAAATTCATCCCCTATTTCTTCGAGTGTCATTTCAGTTACACCAATACCAAAGAATTTTTTTACAATATCGCGTTCTC
Source organism: Bacteroidota bacterium (assembly GCA_030706465.1). GTDB lineage: Bacteria > Bacteroidota > Bacteroidia > Bacteroidales > Paludibacteraceae > Paludibacter. Next base: position 17,756 of record JAUZOM010000060.1, read on the forward strand.
TGTCAGACAAGGTGAAAGCCAAAACACGTTCTATCTCTTTGGAAAGTGATTCGTTAATCAACACACGATCTGCATTGGGAGAATCATCATTAATCATTACATCCAACAAGCTGTTGTCTTCGCCTTCTACAAACGGTGCATCGACCGAAATATGACGGCCGGATACTTTCATTGTATCAGCAATTTTGTCTACAGGGATATCCAGTACATCAGCCAGTTCTTCCGGTGATGGACGACGTTCGTTTTCTTGTTCGAACTTGGAAAAAGCTTTATTGATTTTGTTTAATGATCCAACCTGGTTTAAAGGTAAGCGCACAATACGTGATTGCTCAGCCAAAGCCTGCAAAATAGATTGACGTATCCACCACACAGCGTAAGAAATAAATTTAAACCCACGTGTCTCATCGAATTTTTCAGCGGCTTTTATCAGACCAAGGTTGCCTTCATTTATCAAGTCGGGTAGACTGAGGCCTTGATTTTGGTACTGCTTTGCTACTGAAACAACAAAACGTAAGTTAGCACGTGTTAGTTTTTCCAACGCAATCCGATCGCCGTTTCGTATCCGTTGAGCCAACTCAACTTCTTCTTCAACAGTGATAAGATCTTCTCGTCCAATCTCTTGCAAATACTTGTCAAGTGATGCACTTTCACGATTCGTGATTGATTTTGTTATTTTTAATTGTCTCATTTAATGAATGAAAATTAGCTTGCAAAAGTAGTTGTTTTTTTCGAGTATGCAAAATGAAAAAGACAAAAAGAATTACAAGGTTTGTTTCTATCGTAACAAATTATGGGATAGTAAGTTTACAAAATGTTGAATGTTTATCGAAATAGTGATCAAATTCACAAAATTAAACGCCACTTTATTAAATGAAAGCAACATAAACTACACTTAATTTATTATACAACTAATACATTAACGCAAAAAAAGTGAAATTGTTTTGAATTGCAGATAAAAAATAAAGAAGAACAAATTCAACACAAATTGAATTTGTTCTTCCTTCATTCTACAAAGTCAGTTTAATCGGCCAGATTTATTGCAAAATAGGTAATTTTACCAGTTGGATACAAGCCGGCAATTAATAATACTTTTTCCTGATCTCCATTATTAATGGCTGCATTATAAGCTTCCTGAACATCCGTAGCTGTCCGAATCGGCTGATTATTTATTTTTAGTATTATGAATCCCGGTTTTATTCCCTGATCCGCAAATTTTCCCTTTGAAAGAGACTTAACCTCGACACCATAATCTATGCCTAATTGTTGTTTCGTTTTATCGTTTACTTCTTTGAATGTAGCTCCTAATACATCATCGCTGGTTTGAGCAGAAACAATACCGGTGCTCCCCTGTTGATTTTTTAATTCGACATTCAATTTCTGTTCTTTATTATCACGGATAATAGCAATTGTAATTTTGTCACCGGGACGATAACGGCCTATTTGTTCCTGCAATTCAGAAACCGATTTTACTTCAATGCCATTTACGTTATTGATAATGTCGCCTTCTTTTACACCGGCTTTTTTGGCTGCACTCGATTCCCCGACTTTGCCCACATAAGCTCCTTCCAGCGTTTTCAATTTCTTTTCTTTTGCCAGGTCATTGGTAATATCCCTGATTTCAATTCCCAGGACAGCCCGCTGAACGACGCTATATTTTCGTAGGTCGGCAACCACTTTTTGCACAATACTTACCGGGACAGCGAAAGCATAACCGGCATAGGATCCTGTTTGTGAAGCAATAGCGGTATTAATTCCAACCAGCTCACCCCGGGTGTTCACTAATGCCCCCCCACTGTTTCCAGGATTAACGGCTGCATCCGTCTGAATGAACGACTCTATTTTCATCTGCGAATTTATAATATTGATATTCCTTGCTTTTGCACTGACAATACCGGCTGTTACGGTCGAAGTTAAATTAAACGGATTCCCAACGGCCAATACCCACTCGCCCACTTTCAACGAGTCGGAATTTCCAAAGATAATTACCGGCAGATTTTCCGCGTCAATTTTCAACAGAGCAATATCGGTATTCGGATCGGCACCTATCAGTTTAGCTTTAAATGTCCTTTTGTCATTTAGGGTAACTTCAATATCCGAAGATTGGTCAATCACGTGATTATTGGTAACAATATACCCATCTTTTGTTATAATAACACCTGAACCGGACGCCTCCTGCATAGGAGTTTCTTTCGGTTGATTTTGTTGCGGCCGGCCAAAGAAATATTCAAAAAAAGGATCGTTGTTGAATCCATTAAATTGATTCTGTTTAATTGGGGTTTTTGTTTTTACGTGAACTACGGCATGAACCGATAATTCAGCAGCAACCGTAAAATCAGTTTCCATTGCTTTAGAGGCACCTTGAAATTTTGCATAAGCAGAAGGTAACTGAGAATCCTCAATTCCGACCTGATTTTTGTTCGTAATGTAGCTTGTAGTCAAATTAGTAGCCACACTTACTGCTACGACTAAACCTAAAAAGCCTAGCATTTTCATTCGTTTTGACACATTCATTTTATTTGATTTTTATTGTTAATAATTTATTGATAATTAATTAGTTTCCGGACAAAAAGATAGAAAATTCAACTTTAATTTCTCAATCAATTGATACAATTTGTTGTGCGAAAATAGACAAAAGATTTACCACAAATCAATGTCAGTTAGATATTTGTCTAAATTTAACACTGACTTTTTTTAGCTTAACGGGTATTAACGAATTAATTTTTCATAGTTAAAAAGAGTTCAATGTTCAATAAAAAAAGAACCATCTTTGGCAGATGGTTCTTTGTGTTTAGGAAGAAAAAAGTCAGTTTTAAACTAAAAGACTGACAAGTTTTCTTATTTCTTAAAACCGTAAACGGCTAAATCACCCAATTCTTCTTCAATACGTAAGAGTTGATTGTATTTTGCCATGCGGTCCGAACGACTCAAGGAACCTGTTTTGATTTGACCTGAATTGGTGGCAACGGCAATATCGGCAATAGTTGCATCTTCCGTTTCCCCTGAACGATGGGAAGTGACAGAGGTATAGCCTGCCCGGTGGGCCATTTCGATAGCATCCAGCGTTTCTGACAAAGTCCCGATTTGGTTTACTTTAATCAAGATGGAGTTTGCACAACCCAGATCAATTCCTTTCTTCAGATAATCGACATTCGTCACAAACAAATCATCACCCACCAATTGAATTTTACTGCCCAGTCTTTCTGTCAGCAATTTCCAACCATCCCAGTCGCCTTCATTCATGCCATCTTCAATAGAATCAATCGGGTAGTTGGCAACCAATCCGGCGAGATAATCAACCTGTTGTGCAGAAGTTCTTTTGGCTCCGTTTGGTCCTTCAAATTTCGAATAATCGTAAATACCGTCTTTATAGAACTCAGAGGCAGCGCAATCCAACCCGTTCATAACATCTTTTCCGGCTTTGTAAACCGCTTTTTCAATTGCCGTTATGATAGTGTCCAGGGCATCTTCCGTTCCTTTTAAGGAAGGGGCAAATCCACCTTCATCA
>JAUZOM010000061.1 GCA_030706465.1 Bacteroidota bacterium
AAGGAAGTGAAGATGCCGATTCGGTTTTCTTGAAAGTCGGCTACGGGGTAGTCTGTGATGATCTTGTGGCTTATTGCGTCTCTAATGCGTGGGGTGGGGTAGAGAACCTGTCGCTCATTCCGGGCGACGTAGGAGCGTCCGCAGTGCAGAATATAGGGGCGTACGGTATGGAAGTGCAGGATGTTATTGAGGAAGTGAACACGGTGGAAATAGAAAGTGCGGCTGTTCGCACATTTTCAAATAAAGATTGCAGGTATGGTTATCGTAATAGCATCTTTAAAAATGAATTGAAAGGAAAGTATATCATCACTTCAGTCCTGTTTCGGCTAGATAAGAAACCTGTTTACCGGCTGAATTATCATCAGTTGGAAAAAGAAGTTTTAAAACATGGAGAAGTGAACTTGCAGAATATCCGCAAAACCGTCATTCAAATCAGGGAAACTAAATTACCCGATCCAAAAATCATAGGTAATGCCGGCAGCTTTTTTATGAATCCGGTGATTTCAAAAGAAAAATTTGAATTATTACAGGTTAAGTATCCACAAATTCCTCATTATTTTGTTTCGGAAGCCGAAGAGAAGGTCCCTGCCGGTTGGTTGATTGACCAATGCGGGTGGAAAGGAAAGCATATCGGTAATGCCGGGGTGCATGAAAAACAAGCTTTGGTTCTAGTAAATCTTGGAGGTGCCACCGGAGCTGAGATTGTCTATCTTGCTGAACAAATTCAGGCTTCGGTAAAAACACAATTTGGAATTGAATTGCACCAGGAAGTAAACTATATATAAAGCTCAAACTTTTAAAGAGCTTAATGACCAAGTATTTGAAGTTATAATATACCAAAAACTCCGCCTATAAGACGGAGTTTTTTCTTTGCTATCCTTTTGGAGCATGATCTTTATTTGAAGATCTGCCTTTTATTTAGCTCTGCCTGATATTTTTTTGCATTCACCTGATGTTCCGCCCAGGTCGCTGCAAATTTGTGTTCTCCGTTCAAGGTCTCTGAAGCGCACATGTAGATGTAGTGGTGGTGGGTGTAGTTTAATACGGCATCTATTCCTTCGGATGTTGCGACCCGGATAGGTCCCGGTGGTAACCCCAGGTTTTTATAGGTGTTGTAGGGTGATACTGTGCGTAAATGGCCAAATAAAACTCGCTTTATGGTGAAATCCCCTACTGCAAATTTTATTGTAGGATCGGCTTGCAGTGGCATTCCTGCCTTCAGACGGTTGATGTAAAGCCCGGCTACCATGGGACGGTCATGTTTATTGTTTGTTTCTTCTTCCACAATAGAGGCCATGGTAGTTACTTCTGATGGAGTAAGAGGGATAGCAGCAGCTTTCGCTTTTCGTTCATCCGTCCAGAAATTGTTGTATTCTTTGTCCATTCGTTTAAATAATTCCTTGGCATTCATATTCCAAAAGACTTCATATGTATTTGGAATAAAAAGCGAGATGGAAGTATAAGGGTTTAAATGATAGGTGGCTAAAAATGCTGTGTCATTCAACAGTTTAAGAATGCTGGTGGAATCGGCCATAAGTTGCGACCCTAACCGGGCGGCCAATTGTTCCTTTGTACGTATGTTGTTGAATGTAAGTTTAACCGGGGTTTGTTTTCCACTTCGCAATATACGTATCAGTTGGAAGTTGTTCATTCCCGGTTTGAGTTCGTAACGTCCGGAACGAATCTTTGCTCCATATCGGAGCAGACCCGCTGCCTGTTTGAATGAAACGTTGCTTAGAATATTTGCATTTTTGTTCAGTAATCTGGTGACATCACTAAATGTACTGTTATCCGGTATGCAAAGAAAGGCTTTCTCATTTGTTCGGGGGAAAATATTCGGGACAAAGAAAATCGCTGAGAAGTAAAGAAAAATTGCTAATGCAATAAAAGACACCCATTTAATCGGTTTCTTTAATTTTTTAGACTGTTTTTTTTTAGTTGTTTTTGTCGTCATAATAGTATGGTATGGTATAACGTTCAATTGAACTGCAAAAATACTGATTTGTTTTAAATAACTAAAAGGAATACAGAACGCAATTTATTTAATTTATTTTTTTGTATCTAAAAAGCGGAATATCAATTAATAGTTAATTGTGAATGACGAATTATCAATATGAATTCAAAAATGGTTTTGATAATCGAAAATTCCTTCCTATATTTGCACTCGCAAAAGCGAAGTCTTGGAAGTTTGGGTGAGTGGCTGAAACCACCAGTTTGCTAAACTGACGTACGGGCAACCGTACCACGAGTTCGAATCTCGTAGCTTCCGCAAAGAACGTCGAAACCTGACTAGGTTTCGACGTTTTTTGCTTTAATGGATTAACGCTAACAGATTAAATAGTTATAGGATGAGAAAATTATATAAAAGACACTTTTATATAATAGAAATCTTATTTTAACTAATTACTTTCGTATCGTTTTAACAATTTTAATGTTGAGCTTTATGAATCGTAAACTGCTTGCTCTCGGTTTTTTTCTATTCCTGTTTTTTTCTGCCTATTCCGAAACTGCTGCAACATCTGCTTTTATTGTCAAAGGGCTAGTGATGGATTCCGTATCCAATGTGTCGATCCCTTATACAACTATCTCTGTTTCTTCCGCAGAAAGACCTGAAATTTATGTGAAACGGGTTGCTGCGGGTGCGGCTGGTAACTTTGAATTAACTTTGAACAAAGCCGGAAATTATTTGCTTAGTTTTGAATCGATAGGGATGAAAAAGCTGGTTCGTAGTATTTCAATTAGTCCGGATGAGAAAAAATTCGATTTGGGTAAAATCAATATGTCAACTTCCGATCAGAAATTATCCGGTGTTACCGTTTTGGCCAGTAAACCGCTGGTAAAAGTTGATCTGGACAAAATCAGTTATGATACGAAGTCCGATCCTGAATCGCAAAGTACAAATGTGCTGGAAATGCTGAAAAAGGTACCCATGGTCACTGTTGATGGAGAGGACAATATACAGGTGAAAGGATCGTCGAACTTTAAAGTGTATATTAATGGCAAACCGTCCAATATGACTGCCACCAATCCTTCGCAGGTGTTAAAAAGTATGCCGGCCTCGAGTATTAAAAATATAGAAGTGATTACCGAACCGGGGGCTAAATACGAAGCCGATGGGGTGGGTGGTATTATTAATATCGTGACAGAAAAAGCCATGGCCGGATATACCGGGACCTTGCAAGGCAGCGTCGATAGTCGCGGTGGCTATAATGGCGGTATATATTTTTCTACTAAAACAGGAAAGCTCGGATTAACAGCTAACCTGAATTATAACGACCATCTGGATCCGGGACGCATAAGTAATATGTATCGCGAAAATACAACACCAATCAATGGACAAAAATATCTGAATCAAAATTCAAGCTCCAACAACCAATACCGTTTCTATTACGGCAACCTGGAAGCCAGTTATGAAATCGACTCACTTAATCTGATCAGCCTGACAATGGGTGGACATAACGGAGGAAGCACCGGTAAGGGAAACAGTACTTCTGTAAACACCAATAACCAACGGGATACGCTCACTGCATACAACCAATATACCGAAACATCGGGAACATGGGGCGGTGAAGAACTTTCGCTCGACTATCAACGTTCGTTTAAAAAGCCCGATCAATTACTGACCTTTTCCTATAAACTTGGAAATACACCGAACAATACGAACAACCGTTCGGTAGTAACCGGCCTGGTAAATTACGCCGGTTCCGACCAAAAAATTGCAAGTGATGCCCAGGGTAACGAACATACTTTTCAGCTGGATTATACCGAACCATTCAACAAAATACATGTGATGGAACTGGGCGCCAAATACATCCTGCGTATAAACACCAGCGATAACCTGTATCAGACATATAACGATACCATCAGCAAATGGGTGGATACCCCGGGTAGGAATACAAACGATATGAATAACACGCAACATATTTTGGGGATGTACGGAAGCTACACACTCAAGTTGGATAAATTCAGCATAAAAGGCGGATTGCGTTATGAACATACTAATTCTATCCTTACTTTTGACCAGGATCCTACCCGCAACTTCAGTGCACCGTTCGATAACCTGGTGCCTTCGCTGAGCGCCAGTTACAAACTAACGATGACGTCAAACCTCCGGCTTTCGTATAACCAGCGGATCAATCGTCCCGGAATATGGTACTTAAATCCATTTTATGACAATACCAATCCGCAATCGGTTACACAGGGCAATCCTAACCTGAAAGCGGAAATAGACAATTCATTCTCTTTGAATTATGGAAATTTTTCACCAAAACTGAATTTAAACGCAAACCTGTATACCTCGTTCACCGATCGCTCCATTGAAAGCATAAGTAAATTGTTGTCGAGCGGAGTAGTGTATACGACTTACGATAATGTAGGTTTCGTGAGCAATACCGGACTTAATATGTATGCAAGCTGGCAAATGAATAAAGTAGTACGTCTCAATGGAAACGGCAGTGTGAACTATTCGAAATTCAAAGCGAACAATGGAACCGGATTGGAAAACAGTGGTGTGCGGTATACGTTTTCGGGAGGTGCCCAATTAAATCTTCCCTGGGAGATGAAGATGAATCTCAATGGAGGGTATTTTTCATCAGGCGTGTCGTTACAGGGAACCAATCCGTCCTTCCACTACACGAGTCTGTCCCTGGGACGTGATTTCCTGGCTAAAAAGCTGAATGTGTCAATCCGGATGCAAGATCCTTTTGAGGGTACAAAGAAATTGAAATTCACGACGCAAACCGATTTGTATCATCAACAAACCGACATGATCATGAAGGGACGTTATTTTGGCGTCACAGCAAGCTACCGGTTTGGCGAAATGAAAGCCCAAATTAAAAAAGTTCAACGCGGAATCAATAACGATGACGTGAAAAGCGGTGGAGGACAATCCAGCGGAGGTGGTCAGTAGCTGATTCCGGATCACTGAATGAAATTAAGCAACCTGCTTTTTCTAATTGCCGTCACAGAAATGGGACGGCAATTATTTTTTTATTCGTATCGGTTGTGTCCTGATTTTTTTGTTTTCCGTTCATTCTGTGTGATATGTGTGCAACCTTGCTTAAAAATGCGTATCTTTGTACCCATATTAATATATTTTCAATGAGATTTGACGAACTTCCCCTTTGTGATGCCGTATTAGACGGATTGCAAGCCATGAATTTTAAAGAAGCCACCCCGGTTCAGGAGCAAACCATACCCGTAATTCTTCAAAAGCGTGATGTGATTGCCTGTGCCCAAACCGGTACCGGTAAGACTGCTGCTTATATTCTACCCCTTTTACATAATTTACAATTCGAACATCATGCCGAGGATAAGGTGAATGCTATTATTATGGCTCCTACCCGGGAATTGGCACAGCAAATCGACCAACAGATGGAAGGTTTTTCATATTACCTGCCCTTCTCGTCTGTGGCGGTATATGGCGGTAATGATTCACAGGCCTGGGATATTCAGCGCCGCGGATTGCAAAAAGGTGCCGATGTAGTGATTGCCACTCCCGGACGTCTGCTTTCGCACATAAACCTGTATGATATTGATTTTTCGCAAGTAAAATACTTTATTCTCGATGAAGCCGATCGTATGCTCGACATGGGATTCTTCGACGACATTATGCAGGTGGTAAACCGCTTGCCGAAAGACCGCCAGACCATTATGTTCTCGGCTACCATGCCCCCCAAGATTCGTCTGCTCGCCAAAACGATTATGCACGATCCCTTTGAAGTGAAGATTGCCGTTTCACGTCCGCCCGAAAGCATTATGCAAACCGCTTATATTTGTAATGAAGGTCAGAAATTAGGTATCATCCGACATTTATTTGTCGATCAGGCTGCCAACAAAGTTATTATTTTCTCTGGTTCAAAACTCAAGGTAAAAGAACTTTATAAAACGTTCCACCAAATGGGACTCTCGGTGGGTGAAATGCACTCCGACCTTGACCAGACGCAACGCGACCACATCATGCATGAGTTCCGGAATAACCGGGTAAATATCCTGGTGGCTACCGACATTGTTTCGCGCGGTATTGATATCGATGATATTTCGTTGGTCATCAATTACGATGTACCTCATGATGCCGAAGATTACGTTCACCGTATTGGCCGTACAGCCCGTGCCAGTGCTGAAGGCATGTCCATTACGTTTGTTTCGGTGGAGGAACAATACAAATTCAAGCAAATTGAAAATTTCCTGGAAAAGGATATCTATAAAATTCCTATGCCAGAAGAACTGGGTGAAGCGCCGGAATACAATCCCGAAAAGAACAAACACTTTAAAAAGACTTTTGCCAAAGGGAAAGGTTCGTTCCAACGAAGTAAAACCAGAAAGTAACTCATCGTCAGGATGTTTTTCCTGCCATTATACAGAGTCGTGACATTTCGCGGCTCTTTTTTTTGTGTCTTGTCGAAGTTTATTCCCGCCCGTGGTAACACGTTTCAAGGTTTTAGAATACTATGTATCCTGAAATACAGAATAGTTGCAGGTCATCGTGCTACCCGTTGCTGACTGTCCGATGCGAATTACCAACCACGTTACCTTCCTCCACCTTTCGTTCTTCACCCATTCACCAGCCAAATACACAAAAAAAGTATATAAATTGTTTGTATTCCGCATACATTCCCTGTTCGTTAAGTTTCTGATGGATAGGTTGTTGATGATTTATCATTCTACCAGCATGAATCCATGATTCTAAATTTTTGATTATCAGCTTCCTGTTTCGGACAAAAATTTCACTAAGTCGATTTGTTAGATAACTTGCAAACTATTTATTGCCAGGTTCTCTGCGTATACTATTTTCTGATCAGGATGTGGCTTCGTTTATCCTGGTATTCAATGGATTCCTTCCGTCATTCATTCTTTGCATAGAGGAAGTTTAGATAGGGTTTAGATAGGGTTTAGATAGGGTTCAGTTAGGGTTTAGTTAGGGTTCGGATAGGTACACCTAACTGAACCCTAACTAAAATCTATCCGATTCCCCTTTATACCTAAAACGGAAGCCGGTAAAGAGCCGTTGGAGAGAGAATGAAAATAGACGGAAATTTGTGTTTAGATAGCACGACTGCCGGTTTTTACGTGGCTTATTCCAGCCAATGTCTGTTAATTGCCCGCGTTTATTGAAAAATTTACAATTTATGCAGTTGCGTTAGCTTTTTTTTGAAAAACAACTACTCTGGTATACACCACGTATTCCATTAATATATGGCGTGAACCGGATTCAACTTCTAGGGCAGGAGTTGTTGACAGAAAAAGACAGTTCACCCTCCGAACTGGAGAACTTTCAACGGGTTTCACTGTTTAATGCAATGAACGAGTTTGGGAGCATGGAACGGGATATTTCAATAATTCAACGATAAATATATTAATATAGCGAATTTAATGTTTGTTTTATTTTGATTTGAAAGAAAAATAATCAAAATATTTTCACTTTGTATTTGCGGGTTGAAAAAATAGCTGTATCTTTGCAACGTTTTAAGAAGAAACGATGAACAGAAATTACTTACATATCCTACTACTCGGTATTATTATTCTCTTGCAAAACAAGTAGAAGTGAGTTTGGTATGTAGTAAATACAATATAATAGATAAAGCCTTTCTCACTGCGGTGCGAAAGGCTTTTTTTTGAAGATAGGAAGAATAACCCCCAACCCCTAAAGGGAAGTAAGATTGAAACCTGGGGAGTTTCCAACAATTTAGAAACATATATAAAAATATCAACGCTTTTGTTCCTCCAGGGACCGGTGTTGACTTAATACAACAAGAATATGGATAGATTATTTATCTTTGACACCACTTTACGTGATGGGGAACAAGTTCCCGGTTGCCAGTTGAATACCATTGAGAAGATTCAGGTAGCCCGGGCATTGGAAGCATTGGGAGTTGATGTAATTGAAGCCGGTTTCCCTATCTCCAGCCCCGGGGATTTTAATTCGGTGGTTGAAATATCGAAAGCCGTAACCTGGCCGACGATTTGTGCGCTGACCCGCGGAGTTCAAAAGGATATTGATGTAGCAGCCGAAGCACTCCAATATGCAAAGAACAAACGAATACATACCGGAATCGGCACATCCGATTTCCATATTAAATATAAATTCAATTCCAATCAGGAAGATATACTCCAACGAGCCATAGCTGCGGTGAAATATGCCAAGAAGTATGTGGAAGATGTTGAGTTCTATTGCGAAGATGCCGGCCGTACGGATAATGTGTACCTGGCCCGGGTGGTAGAAGCCGTGATTAAAGCTGGTGCTACCGTTGTAAATATCCCGGATACGACCGGATATTGTCTGCCCTGGGAATTCGGTGACAAAATAAAATTCCTGATGGAAAATGTGAAAGGGGTGCATAATGCTATTATTTCCACCCATTGCCACAACGATTTAGGCATGGCGACCGCCAATACGATTTCAGGAGTGCTGAATGGTGCCCGGCAGGTGGAAGTAACTATGAATGGTATTGGCGAACGTGCCGGGAATACCTCCTTGGAAGAAGTGGCCATGATTCTGAAATGCCACAAAGGATTGAACATCGAAACACAAATCAATACCCGGAAAATATATCCTACCAGCCGTTTGGTATCAAGCTTGATGAATATGCCGGTTCAACCGAATAAAGCCGTGGTAGGCCGTAATGCATTTGCACACTCGTCGGGTATTCATCAGGATGGGGTGTTGAAGAATCGCGAAAGTTACGAAATCATGGATCCCAAGGATGTGGGAATTGATGAAAACTCCATTGTATTAACAGCCCGGAGTGGTCGTGCAGCGTTGAAACACCGGTTGAGCTTGTTGGGCCTTGAAGTGGAAGGGGAGAAATTAGATGCCATTTATGAAGAATTTTTAAAATTGGCTGATAGGAAAAAAGACATAAATGATGACGATATTTTATTGCTTGCCGGTATGGAACGGAGTGAAAAACAGCGGATCAAACTGGATTACTTACAGGTTACTTCGGGAGTGGGGGTAAAGGCAGTTGCCAGTATCGGCCTGATAATAGCCAATGAACGATTTGAAGCAGCTGCTTCCGGAAATGGTCCGGTTGATGCGGCTATCAAGGCCCTGAAACAAATCATCAAACGTAACATGACTTTGCGCGAATTTACGATTCAGGCGATCAATCGGGGAAGTGATGATGTGGGTAAAGTACACATGCAGGTTGAACACCAGGGCGCCATTTATTATGGTTTCGGCGCCAATACTGATATTGTGGCGGCTTCGGTGGAAGCTTATATCAATGCAATTAATAAATTTGTAAAATAAAAAACAGTCAATGGTCAACAGCCAACTGTCTACGGTCTTTCAAAAGGCGGATGACAGTTGTCTGGTGGAAGGAGACAGGAGACAAACGAGATGAAAACATTATTTGATAAAATCTGGGATGCCCATGTGGTATCTGAAGTTGAAAATGGTCCGACTCAATTATATATTGATCGTCATTTTTGTCACGAAGTTACAAGTCCGCAAGCTTTTAATGGGTTGCGTGCAAGAGGATTGAAAGTGTTCCGTCCTGAGAAAACCACATTAACTGCCGATCACAACACGCCGACCGTTGATCAGGATCAACCGGTCAAAGACCCTGTTTCGAAAAATCAGTTGGATACGTTTGCCCGGAATGCTGCAGAATTTAATTTGCCGTTATTTTATCCGCTTGGACACGTCAAAAATGGGGTAGTTCATATTATCGGACCGGAGAACGGGTTTACCCATCCGGGTGCAACCATTGTTTGTGGCGACAGCCATACGTCAACACATGGTGCATTCGGAGCTATTGCCTTTGGCATCGGAACCAGTGAAGTGGAAATGGTGCTGGCTACGCAGTGTATCCTTCAATCACGGCCCAAAACAATGCGTATTACTTTCAACGGCAAGCTGAATGAAGGTGTTACCGCAAAGGATTTAGCCCTTTATATGATTTCCAAGCTGACAACAGGTGGTGCAACAGGTTATTTTGTGGAATATGCAGGCGAAGCCATCCGCAATCTTTCGATGGAAGAACGCATGACCGTATGTAACCTGAGTATTGAAATGGGTGCTCGCGGTGGTATGATTGCCCCCGACCAGACAACTTTCGACTATGTGAAAGGTCGTGAGTTTGCTCCGAAAGGCGAAGAATGGGAAAAATCCCTGGCGTACTGGAAGACTTTGAAATCGGACGAAGGTGCAAAATTTGACAAGGAAATTGTATTTGATGCTGCTGATATTCAACCAATGATTACTTACGGTACCAATCCGGGAATGGGAATGGGAATCACCGACTCAATCCCGACGTTGGATGAAGTAGATGAAGCCGGACGTATTTCCTTCCAGAAATCAATGGAATATATGGGCTTCCAACCGGGAGAAAAATTGGAAGGCAAACAAATTGATTATGTTTTCCTTGGAAGTTGTACCAACGGAAGGATTGAAGATTTTCGCATATTTGCGAAATTTGTAAAAGGAAAAAAGAAAGCTGATCATGTTGTGGCATGGCTTGTACCTGGAAGCTGGATGGTTGAAAAACAGATTCGGGAAGAAGGGTTGCTTGATATCCTGACGGAAGCTGGCTTTGCGTTGCGTCAACCGGGTTGTTCGGCTTGCCTGGCTATGAACGATGATAAGGTCCCTGCCGGGAAATATGCCGTATCCACATCGAACCGGAATTTCGAAGGCCGTCAGGGCCCCGGAGCGCGTACTATTCTTGCCGGACCACTGGTAGCTGCTGCGGCTGCAGTTACGGGAAGAATTACAGATCCAAGAAATTAAAAGGGAACGCAAATTACGCAAATAAACGCAAACTGATAAACATGGAAGAATATGATGATTTAGTTCCTCAGGGACTTGTCGATATTATTTTGAAACAGTTTTATAGGGTTTATAATGATTTGGGCTATGGGTTTCTTGAAAGTGTCTATCAAAATGCATTGTACTTTGCTTTGGGGATGAGGGATTAAAATGTGAAGTTGAGAAGCCAATAAAAGTCTATCATGATGGATATATTGTGGGTAATTATCGTGCAGACATATTAGTTGAAGATTGCGTAATTTTGGAATTAAAAGCTTGTGAGGAATTAAATCCGGCACATGAAGCTCAGTTGATTAATTATTTGAAAGCAACTGAAATAGAAGTTGGATATCTGCTAAATTTTGACAAAAAACCAAAATTTAGCAGAAAAGTATATTCAAATATTAGAAAATTACTTTAAAATTATATGAATTATGATTCGCGATTAGTAGCGTAATTTGCGTTCAAAACAACAAAGACAATGGAAAAATTTATAACATTAACTTCAACTGTAGTTCCACTTCCAATTGAAAATGTGGATACAGACCAGATTATACCGGCTCGTTTCTTAAAAGCAACGAACAAAGATGGTTTTGGTGATAACCTTTTTGCCGATTGGCGTTATAACAAAGATGGCAGCCCGAAAACTGATTTCATATTGAATAATCCCACCTATAGGGGGTCAATCCTGGTAGCCGGTAAGAATTTTGGTTCCGGTTCCAGTCGTGAACATGCAGCCTGGGCAATTGACGGATATGGGTTTAAAGTGATCGTGTCGAGCTTCTTTGCTGATATTTTTCGTGGTAATGCCCTGAATAACGGTGTGCTTCCGGTGATTGTTTCTCCAGAATTTTTAGCCGAAGTATTTGCATGTGTCCAGGCAAATCCAACATCAACACTAACGGTTGATTTGTTGAATCAAACTGTAACCAACAATGTCACCGGAAAATCTGAGACATTTGAAATAAATGCATACAAAAAAGAGTGCCTGCTCAATGGCTTGGATGACATTGATTATTTGCTAAGCAAAAAAGAACAGATTGAGCAGTACGAAGGGGAAAAAAATAATTAATACGTTAGTAAGCTAATGTGGCAATTAATGGCACATTAGTTTGCTAACTCAGAGGCAAATCAGATAATTATGATAGAGATAATGGATACCACTCTTCGCGATGGAGAGCAGACATCGGGAGTTTCATTTGCGACACAGGAAAAGTTAAGCATTGCCCGTCTTTTGCTGGAAGAGTTATGTGTGGATAGAATTGAGATTGCCTCAGCCCGGGTTTCCGATGGGGAGTTTGCTTCCGTTAAACGTGTTGCGAAATGGGCTCGTATGCGCGGGCATATTGATAAGATTGAAGTGCTTGGTTTTGTAGATGACCGTCTTTCCCTCGACTGGATCCGAAATGCAGGCTGTAACGTGATCAATTTATTGTGCAAAGGTTCCCAAAAGCATTGCATCCATCAATTAAAAAAAACGCCTGAACAGCATATAGCCGATATCAGACAGGTGTTATCCAACGCCAATGAAATGGGTATAACGGTCAATATCTATCTGGAAGATTGGTCGAATGGAATGCGTGAATCGGAAGACTACGTTTATTTCATGGTTGATTCCCTGAAAGGTGAAAATGTGAAGCGTTTTATGTTACCCGATACCCTGGGTATTTTGAACCCGGATGAAACAAGGGAATATTGCAAGAAAATGATTGCGCGTTATCCTGATATTCATTTCGATTTTCATGCTCACAATGACTATGATCTGGCTGTAGCGAATGTTTATGAGGCCGTAAAAGTTGGGATTAAGGGCGTTCATGTTACGGTAAACGGATTAGGGGAACGTGCCGGTAATGCACCTCTGTCTAGTGTCCTGGCGGTGTTGCACGATCAGTTGAATATTAAAACGGAACTGAAGGAAGATAAAATTAATTCGGTCAGTAAAGTTGTAGAGACGTATTCGGGAATCCGGATTCCACATAACAAACCAATTGTTGGTGAAAGTGTTTTTACGCAAGTGGCAGGCATTCATGCCGATGGTGACAATAAGAAAAATCTGTATTATAATGATCTTTTGCCCGAACGTTTCGGCCGGGAACGCCAATATGCATTAGGGAAAACATCCGGGAAGGCAAATATATTGAAGAATTTGCAACAACTCGGAATCGAACTTGATGATGATATGATGCAACGGGTTACAGACCGGGTTATTGAATTGGGGGATAAGAAGGAAATGGTTTCTCTGGATGAACTTCCGTATATTGTATCGGATGTATTGAAGAATGACCAGGAAGAACAAAACATAAAAATGCTGAATTATTCTTTGTCGCTTACATACGGATTAAGACCAATGGCCACCGTGAAGATGGAGGTAAATGGGGGCGTTTATGAACAATCGGCTTCCGGAGATGGTCAGTATAATGCAGTTTCAAAAGCCATGTGGAAAATTTACAAGAGTCTGAATAAACCGACTCCCGAATTGTTGGATTATGTGGTCGTAATTCCACCGGGAGGACAAACCAATGCTTTTGTGCAAACCATAATAACCTGGAGATTTAATGAAAAAGTATTTAAAACCCGTGGATTGGATGGTGACCAAACGGTGGCTGCCATTAAGGCGACAATCAAGATGCTCAATATTATTGATTAATTAATTAAGAACCACCTCTATTCAAATGTTTTTTGATTGAGAATTATAATACAGGTTGCAACAAACACAGATAATGAAATGATAAGTACTATCGCTCTTTTTAAATTGTGATGCTTTTTATCATTCGTGATGGATTTAAGAATGGCTGTAGTTATTATCGAAATAAAGGCTCCGATTGTGATTAATACGTAGATCATAATTATATAGTTTTAAGGTTTAATGTTGCAAAGATAATGATTTTTAGAACAAATAAATAAAGTAATTGCTAACGAGAGATAATTAAATATAAAGTAAATTCATGAATATGTCAAAGATTTTATCAGAAGCCGACACCAAAAGCATTCCCACGAATGAATCAAAAAAGTTAACTATAGCAGTTTTGCCGGGTGACGGCATTGGCCCTGAAATAGTAGAACAAGCTTTAAATGTAACAAAAGCAGTTTGTAAAAAGTTCGGTCATACGTTGAACTATGAATATGGTATTGTGGGTGCATGTGCTATTGATTCAACGGGTGAGCCTTATCCTAAGGCAACGCACGATTTGTGTATGCAATCTGATGCCGTGCTTTTTGGCGCTATCGGTGATCCTAAATATGACAACAATCCAGCTGCAAAAGTTCGACCTGAACAAGGGTTGCTTAAAATGCGTAAAGATTTAGGATTGTTTGCTAATATACGCCCTGTCTCAACTTTTCCTTCATTAATTCATAAATCTCCGCTTCGTGCCGATTTGGTGGAAGGAGCTGATTTTATGTGTATACGTGAACTAACGGGAGGTATGTATTTCGGCCGTCCGCAAGGGAGGAGTGAAGATGGAAATACGGCTTACGATACTTGTGTGTATACACGTGAAGAAGTAGAACGAATTTTACATTTAGCTTATAAATTCGCGCTTCAACGGAACAAAAAGGTAACGGTGGTTGATAAGGCTAATATATTGGCAACATCGCGTTTGTGGCGCCAGATAGCCCAGGAAATAGCTCCTCAATATCCGGATGTTGAAACTGAATATATGTTTGTCGACAATGCGGCTATGCGGATTATTCAATGGCCCAAGAGTTTTGATATATTGGTCACTGAAAATCTTTTTGGAGATATCCTTACCGATGAAGCTTCTGTCATAACAGGTTCCATGGGTATGTTACCTTCGGCCTCCATAGGTATTCATACATCGGTATTCGAGCCTATCCACGGTTCTTATCCTCAGGCTACCGGGAAAAATATTGCCAATCCCCTGGCAACCATTTTATCGGCAGCTTTAATGTTTGAATATGCTTTTGGACTGATGGAGGAAGGTGCTTTGATTCGTGAGGCTGTGACGGCAAGCATGGATGCCGGTGTTGTAACGGAAGATATCGCCGACAACAGTAAAGCATATAAGACCACAGATGTGGGCGAATGGATTGTGAACTATATCGGTTCTAAATAGAATGTTTGATTATAATAAAGGAAATGTCCATCCGAAGAACCGGATGGACATTTCTTTTATTGCGTAATCTCTAAGATACTAACGGGAAAGATGCGGCTGTATTTTGAGAAAGAAATTTCTATGAATAGTAAAAGAAATCTGAATGACTTATAAAAAACAAATTCATGATTATTTCCTACCTGTAAATCATTTCCAGCGCAATAAGCACTAACAGATAGCTTGAAAAAAGAAGGAGGGCTGTTTTAAAAAAAGATTTGTCAATTGTAGTTTTCATAATAATAGAATTTAATTGAAAAACGTGTTTGATAATTAAGTCAGTTGTATAACGTGACAAATATAGATATAAATATATTATTCGGTTATAGGCTGTATCCTGTTGTATATATTTTATACGTGTAGCAATAAATACAGTATTATATTTTTTATCTATTTTACCAAAGTGAAAAAGTCAACAGAATTACTGATTTGTTTTGATATGCTTTAAATTCCTATTTATTAATGAAATATGCGGAGTTAATTGTTGTATTACCATAGTGATGGCTGATAATAACCGATTACTCTGCATTTTAATTAGTAATAGTTACTATTACAAAAGAATACTACATAACTTAGGCATTAGACTGCTTTTTCAGTTTTCTACAATGAGGAAATTCTTAAAATGGTTGTAAATTAATAACAAATATTAATTTTATATAACTATAAATTAATATTTGTTGACTATTTTATTTTTGTTTTGAGTGCCCCTGTTTCTTACAATTCCATGGACTAATGTGATAAATAGTTTATAACCAATATATTTATTTTATCAGGTAGAATTGATAATAAAAAAGTCATGTGGAGATGAATTATTAAAATATGTAATTGCTGGGTTGAAAAGAGGAGAATGATGCAATGGCAAAAAAATTGTCTAATGTATTATTAGACAAAATAATTAAAGCAAAATACTTCGTGATAAATAAAAACGGACTTCCTGATTGAAAGAAGTCCGTTTAATTGTTTTACTTTTCTGATAATAGTTTCTCTATGTCTTTAACGATGTCTTCAGGCTTAACAATAGATCCATAACGTTTTATCGGTTTGCCTTTCCGGTCTAATAAGAATTTGGTAAAATTCCATTTAATGTCATTTCCCAGTGTACCGGGCAGCTCGGCTTTTAAATACTTATAAATAGGATCAGCTTTTTCACCATTTACATCTATTTTCATAAACATGGGAAAGTTAACTCCATACTTCAAGGAGCAGAACTTGGAAATTTCTTCAGCATTTCCCGGCTCTTGATTGGCAAACTGATTGCATGGAAATCCAAGGATTACCAATCCTTTGTCCCTGTATTGCTTATAAAGTTTTTCAAGTCCTTCGTATTGTGGCGTAAATCCACATTTGCTGGCGGTATTTACAATCAACACCACTTTCCCGGCGTATTCTCTCATGCTGATTTCTTTTCCTTGCAGCGATTTAGCTTTGAATTGATAAAAATTCATATTTGATTTACCTTCCTGTGCTCTTGAAGAAAAAAACGAAAAAATAGTTAGACAAAATATTACAATAGGTAGTTTCATATTTTTTTCTTTTTAAATAATTGAACTCAAAACAACTAACACTTACCTTTTGTTCGAATTATTTACTTTGTTTTTTATCTACCTAGTCTTTTCCAATATCTTTGGATACAAGATATCCCGAACCCATTTATAATTTGGTTCCTTTTGAAGAATCTTTTCGTAAATGTGTTTTGCATCTTCAGGTCTGTCGGTTTTTTCATAAGCCAATGCAATGTTGGTTAGAATGTTGAGATAGAACCAGCTTTGATCTGTATCTTTATTCCTTTCCAGGATTCTTTCCCCTCTTAAGTAATAAGTCAATGCTTCTTCTTTGTCGCCGCCAAATAATTTAGGAGAGTAATAAAGGATATTTCCTTTGTCAATGAGTGCCTGGACATTCTGAGGGTCTAATTTGTAGGCATGGTTTATTTCAGCTAAGCTTTCGTAACTTAAACTCAATGTCTTTAACTTGCTAATGGCTACACGAAATCCCATGAAAGAACCTTTATAAGCATAAGCCGTAGCATTCCTTGGAGAAGCCGCCATGACCTGATGAATTAATTTTTCGCCTTTAGTTATCATGTTTCCGGCTATGTCGTATTGCTTTTTGCCAATAAGATATCCTATATAGCCATAGTAATAGTTGATGAGTTCCAGTTTTTGGTCAATAGTTGTTGGGGGCTTGCTTGTTTCTATGGTATGTATAATATTGCCCCACTTGTACATTTCCCGATTGATAAATGTATTATAAATGGTCTTTTTATAAGGAGAGTCGGCATAAATTTCAGGAACCAATGTCAATAGAATTAAAGGGAGAATTATTTTGTGAAGTATGCGGTTGGTGTTTTCCATCAGAGGGACTGAATTTTTAATGTAAAAATGGCAATTTATTATTGCTGTTAAAAATGAAAAGGCTATTGTTGAATGTAGACAGGCTATAAAATGAATAATTCCTTTGAATTTCTTATTGTATTGAAGATTTCTTATGTTTGGAAACAAAACAGAACTTGTAAATTTAAAACAAGAGGCACATTTCGGTTGATCAATTTTTGCGATTTGAGTAATGAGAGGAATATTTGTATAAAACAAAGACGCTAAATCATTCTTCTAAAATGATTTAGCGTCTTTTAAGCTCTCCCTCTTGGACTTGAACCAAGGACCCTCTGATTAACAGTCAGATGCTCTAACCGACTGAGCTAAGGAAGAATTTCGTTGTACATTTTTTTCTCAAATGCCCTGCAAAAGTAATAGGTTTTCTGGAAATATGCAATACCTTTGCACAAAAAAATACGGATAATTTTATGAAAAAGATTTTAGGAATGGGTAATGCTTTGACAGACATCCTATTGCAAGTTGATAATGATGAAGTTTTATTTTCACTGAATCTACTGAAAGGTGGAATGCAGCTCATAAATACGGAAAGATCGCGTGAAATCAACGATGCTGTCTGCAATTATTCAAAGAAAATGGCTGCCGGAGGATCGGCCTCCAACACAATTAATGGAATTACTCGGTTAGGAATGACCGGAGGTTTTGTTGGAAAAGTGGGGAAAGATGATATCGGATCATTTTTCATCAACGATTCCATTAATAATGGGGTAGAGCCTCATTTGTTATTAAGTGAAACTCCTTCCGGGCATTGTACCGTTTTGGTTACACCGGATAGTGAACGCACCCTTTGTACTTACCTCGGTGCTGCGTGTGAGTTAGAAGCTTCCGATTTGAGGCCTGAAATGTTCCAGGGATATGATATTTTTCATATTGAAGGGTACTTGGTACAAAACCACCACCTGATTCGTACAGCAGTTCGTTTGGCTAAACAGGAAGGATTAAAAGTCTCCGTCGATTTGGCTAGCTATAATGTTGTGGAGGAAAATCTGGACTTTTTATTGGAGATTATTCGTCAGTATGTTGACATTGTTTTTGCCAATGAAGAGGAAGCCCGGGCATTTACAGGTAAAGAACCGGAAGAAGCGTTGAACTTTATTGCCGAATATTGCGAAATAGCGATTGTGAAAATCGGTAAGGACGGTTCGTTTATAAAATCAGGTGATACCAAGGTTCAGGTTAAACCCAGGTTGGCCAATTGCATTGATACTACCGGTGCCGGAGATTTATATGCTTCCGGATTTTTATTCGGACTGGCTAATAATTTCCCCCTTGAAGTTTGCGGTAACATAGGTTCTTTGATCTCTGCTAATGTGGTGGAAGTGTTGGGAGCTAAAATGTCCGATGAAGTATGGGAAACTATTCAGGAAGAAATTAAGGAAATTATTAATTAGTTGATTGATGTCGCTTGGCGTTATTAATTGTTATTTAAGCATCGATTATTTAACTGATAATTGTCAATTGTCAATTGTTAACTGTTAACTATCAATTGTCAACTATTCATCCCTGACTACTGGCTAATGTACAAATCACTTAAACTTTATACTGCCATTGTGTTGGCGATGGTATTTTGGTCATTCTCGTTTATATGGACGAGAGTGGCCATTCATTCTTTCCAGCCAATGACTCTCATTACGCTACGGCTCCTGATTGCATCGATTTTGATGTTCATCGTATCAAAATCAACCGGAAAGTTTCAACGGCTACGCAGGAAAGACTTCAAATGGTTTGTTTTGTTGGCTTTTTTTGAGCCTTATTTGTATTATGTGGGGGAAACGTATGGCTTGACTACTGTTGAATCAACCCTGGCCTCCGTAATCGTTTCTACGATTCCCCTTTTTGCCCCCGTACTGGCATTTGTTGTTTTGCGGGAAAGGATAAGTTGGGCAACTATATGCGGGATCATCGTCTCGCTGGTGGGTGTTTTCTTTGTTATATACGAACCGGGTGGTGGTTTCAGTGCAAATCCCTGGGGGGTAGCTCTGTTATTTCTGGCTGTCTTTGCAGCTATCTGTTATGCTACCGTTCTACGTAAGATACCAACGTATTATTCAACATTAAATGTAATTTTCTATCAGAGTTTGTTGGGGTTGATATTTTTTATACCGACTTTTTTTCTGGCTGATTATTCCGCCATTCACTCGATACAGGTAACCCGCGAATCGTTAGTAGCTTTGTTTATGTTGTCGGTATTTGCATCGGTCATTGCATTTGTACTGTTTGCAGGAGCGGTGCGCCAGGTAGGAGTGAACCGTACTAATGTATTTGTGAATTTAATACCTGTTTTTACAGCTATTTTTTCCTGGCTTATTTTGGACGAATTACTCACGGTGAGTAAATGGATTGGCATTTCGGTGGTGGTAATCGGCCTGTTTGTGAGCCAAATGGGAAAGCTGAAATTCAATAAAGAAGTGGAAGAAGTAATTTGACCGTTAATTCTAAAGTTTCCGGAGGTTGAAATTAAAGAGAGTAGAAAATAATGGATTTAGCAGGTACAATAAAAGACGATTCTGTAAGCAGATTACTGTTCGATAATTTCAACCAAAAAAATCAAACGGAACAATTGAAGCGTGAATCATAGAATCTGTGAAACCTGTTTTTGTTTTTTATGAGCTTTGTGTTTATTTTTTTTCTGTATTTTAGTCGTTGAAAGTAGAAGTTTGATATTATTGTAACTGGAATTTGTCCACTGAAAATAAATAAAATAGACTTACCCGACATGGTTCCTTTTGTGGAAGGAATCTGGTGAGTAGGTCCGCTGATTTAACAAACAGGATTATGAAGAAAAGACTTTTTTTATTTCCTTTCTATCAATGGATCGTGGTATTCCCAATTTTGTTGATCCTAACCATTCTGGTGGCATTAGCCACCATCTTGCTTTCCCCGGTTTTCCCCAATACCAGGCTTTCTTATTTTCCGGCACGGTTATGGGCACGTGTTGCTTGTAAGTTTTGTTTTGTACACGTCAAAGTGGTTGGGTTAGAGAATTTGAATCCTCATCAATCGTATGTCTTAGCCCTGAATCATCAGAGTCTGTTCGATATTTTTGTGGTATATGGTTGGATGCCGTGCTTTTTTAAATGGATGATAAAAGCCGAAGTTCATAGGATCCCCTTTGTCGGGCAGGCATGTGATGCCGCGGGACATATTTTCATCAATCGTTCCAATCCTGTTTCTGCCAGGCTGAGTCTTGAAAAAGCAAAAGCACGTCTTCAAAATGGTGTTTCACTGGCTATTTTTCCCGAAGGCACCCGAACCTATTCGGGACAGATGGGTAAGTTCAAACGGGGAGCTTTCCGTATTGCCACTGATTTGTCGTTGCCGATTGTCCCAATCTCCTTAAAAGGAGGCTTTGACCGGCTGCCCCGGAATACCCTCAATGTTACACCCGGCCTTATTGAAATGATTATCCACAAGCCCATCGATTTGAACTTTGAGCACCCTGAAAACGGTTCAGATCTGATACAGCAAACCTGGGATATAATTCACAGTAGCCTGTAATTTCTGGAATAGGCTTCCTGTGTTTGTCTAGGGAAGGGTGATTACTCCGGATTGCTGACTCAAATAGCGCTTCTTCGTTCCTTTATATTTTAATGACGGCTTCACTCAAAGTGAAGCCGTCATTAAAATATAAGATTCTTATTTATGTTCCATACTTCTCTTTTCCGGAAATACGGTTTCGGTTTAATTTTGAAAGTTAGCCGGATTTCGGTCTGTAATCCTTTTTTATTTAAAAAGGGAAACGTGTTTTATCGGAAGAATTCACTCTTTCCAACCGGAGCTATATTTTTTTTACCCGCACGGCATTGATGCCTTTCCTGCCTTGTTCCAGTTCAAAAGTAACCATGTCACCTTC
>JAUZOM010000062.1 GCA_030706465.1 Bacteroidota bacterium
ACTGGGTGCTTTCGAATCGGGCATGGCAGCTAAGCTAATGGGTCTGGTACCCTCGGTGGCCTTCGGAGGGATTATGACCCTGATCGTAGTTGCTACTACGGCAAAGATCAACCCGGTGTTGCGAAGACTGTCATTGAAATAGCCACTGGCTCGGGTATAGATGATGCTCAAAGCTATATTCCAGGACATTCTTATCAACAGGCTAACGACAATTCCAAACTATATTATGGAGGAACGGACCATTTTATTGCTGGTATTGAAAATTTCCTAATGTTTATCCTACTCTATAAAAGAAGAAAAAGGGTGAAAAATCCATTCCTCATGCTTGATTTATGACTTGCTTAGAAAATATAAAGAGGCCCCCAAAGTTATCACCTAACTTTTGGGGGCCTTCAAATATAGATCGGACAAACTTTCTGGCTATTTTATATTTATTTATGTGGACGAATATAATGTCCTATAATTTTATTTTTAGTACTCAGCAAAGTTCCTCTCCTTGGGAGAGGGATTTAGGAAGAGGTCGGATCCTATAAATAGTACATTATTTCTTGATCATTATTTATTGTACAGCCACTTTAATCGTGAAGCCATCCACACGCACAATATACATACCAGGATTCAGTGCTTTGGAAGCGAATTTACCGGTTGTATTTTCTGTTTGAATGCATCTGCCTGAAATGTCAAACAGTTCGATATTACCGGATACAGCATCCATCTGAACAATATGATTGCGGGTCGTAATTTTGTATCGGTCTGAATGAAAATTATTAATTCCCGCAAATGTTTTTGGAGTCCCGGTGAGTTTGAGTTCATCCATTGCAATCTTAAAACCGATACCATCCCAGACACCTGTTTTAACCACAAGATAATAATCACCTGTAACAGTTGGAATGTAAGGTTTTAAATTAATTGCATTCAGTTGAAATGTCCCATCTAAACCCGATACAGCACTTCCGGCATTCCAACCATCAAATTTAGCAATCATTGTCTGTCTAGGTCCATAATCGGATCCATCCCCTGCCGGTTTACCACCAATATAAATTTCTGTCCAGAAGTTTTTCAAACCAGTTGTAAAATCACGAAAAGCACCATCAAAATTGTATACTGAATCAGAGCTAAGGTTTACTTTTTGATAGATTGCATATTGAACATTGGCCCCTGACCCAGCAGGTCCGTTAATATACAAACATCCTCCGGCTCCTGCGGTTGGAACATTGGTCGTATTGTTCCAGGATGCAACAGGGTGTAAGTTTGCCGGGGAATTTAGAAAATCAACTATCCAGAAATTAGGATTTTCCATGTTCCCGCCATAGAGTTTCTCGCCAGCAGGTAATGCCGGTTTTGTATTTACAATTACAAAATTAGTTTTAACTAAGGTGCTATCTCCTACTTCATTGGAAGCTTTTAATGTTACCGTATAGCTGCCTTCCTTTGTGTATTCATGTTGAGGATTTACAAGAAAACTCGTAGCCGACCCATCTCCAAAGTTCCACTCGTATGAAGTAGCAAATTTGGAAGTATTTGTGAATGTAGTGGTAAGTGTCGGAAAACCAACGATATTTGTTCCCAAGAAGCCGACTTCAGGTTTTGTTCGGGTTGCTGTAAGCGATAATTCATCCACTATAACTTCGCAAGCAGGAACAGTAGAATCCCACATGCCGCAACCGATTTTCAGAACAAAGTAATAAACACCTGTAGTAGCCGGCGTAAATTGATTATAGGTAGAAGCATTCAGTTTGAAAGTGCCATTGGCAGTTGTTGAAGGGCTCCAAATATCATAACTGGCAATTTTTGTACCTAATGGGGCGGCATAATCCTGACCAGTAACAGGTATACTACCTAGGTACGCTTCGCACCACGCGTTTTGTAAGTTAATATTTTTGAAGGCAGCATCAAAACTGTAAACGGAGTCAGCTGATAAAGTAATAGCCTGATAAATACAATATTGAGAGCTTCCGGAAACAGTAGTTGCAGCTTTTACGTATAAGGCTCCACCCACACCGGCTGCCGGTTTATCAGCAGTATAGCCCCAGGTAGCTGTCGGATTTTGGCCTGCCACTGAGTTCAGATAATTTACTTGCCAGCCGCCCTGGCTTTCCATGTTGCCGTTGGCTAATAGATTGCCGGCAAAAGTGATTGTTGTAATAGAAAAGATACAACATAAAAGAAGAAAGAATTTTTTCATAAAGCATATTAATTTTTAAGTGAGAATTTATAATCTAAAGGAATAGGGAGTAAGTGGAGGCAATATAAAATGCTATAATTTTCTTTTTAACACCCGGCAATGTTTCCCTCCTTGGAAGGGGGATTTAGGGAGAGACCGGATTCTGTAAAAAGGATATTATTTCTTGTCCATTACTTCTATCATTTAGATTGCTTACGATATAGCAATCTAAATGATAGGATCTTTATTTATTATTTGACCAGTATTTTATCTGCAAAAACAGAATCTGCGGTTTTAACTGTCACCACATACAAGCCTGCCGGAAGAGAGATGGAGACATTTCCTTCTGTTGATAGTTGTTTGATTAGAGAACCCGTTACATCATAAATTTGAACATTTCCATACGAACTCTTGAGAATTTGAATGGATTTATCTTGTCCAAACACCCGGATAGTTGACATGGTCGTTTCTTTTACCCCACTTGGGCTTGCGGGAACAAAATCAAATACAAAATTTGTCTCGCTATCCACAGTGGTATTATTTGAACATGTTACAACATCGGCCACTAAAACCCATAAACCTTGTGAAGCGGCACTTCCGGCACATTGTACAGCGTAGGTAGTTCCATTATAAAGGATATTTAAAGTATTCCAATCGGCATAAAAACTACTCATAACACGTCTGATTTTAGCAGATTCATTGATATAAGCCGGCACATCGCTTTTACAATCAAGTTCGTAACGACCATTTGACAATAAAGTGAGATGAAATAGTTGATCTTCACTACCTGCAATTTCGGGTTGAAAAACAGGTTTCTCTTC
Organism: Bacteroidota bacterium; assembly: GCA_030706465.1. GTDB lineage: Bacteria > Bacteroidota > Bacteroidia > Bacteroidales > Paludibacteraceae > Paludibacter. The sequence goes on from JAUZOM010000062.1 coordinate 2,986, forward strand.
CGTATACGTTAGATTTGATACGTTTTTTTCAGTATTTGTCCAACATAAATTTGTGCCATGCTTCTTAATAATATAATCTCCATTTGCTAAAGTATTTGTCACATAGGATCCTGAGTTATAGACTTTCAATGCTGTAGTCAGATCCGTTGTCATTTGATCAATTTGGATCTGAGTAGAAGTACTTACATCCAGCGATTTAGCTTTGTTAAATGCTATAGTAAGGGTATCTATTGAAGATTGAAGATGGGTTCCTTGAGTTGTACCGACAATCGCATTTGCTAGCGTACTGTCAACCTTACTTTTAATAGCCGCAAAAGCATCTAAACTTCCCTGGGCAAACGGCAATCCGGATACCCTGACCACCACCACTGAGTTTATTAAATCCGGAGCGGTAGCTGGTAAAGTTATTTTAATAGTTCCGTTGCTGCCCGAATAACTCAATAGCTTGGTCGTGTCAGCCAGTAAATAAATTTTGTTTATCGTATTGGTCAGGGACGGAATTTCTAATATATGACTGGATGGCCAATTGAAGACGTGCGCATACAATTTATTTGTTTTTTTAGTATAAAATCCCCAGGTTGGTTCTCCCGCAACCGAGTAAGGGCTCCTTGTTGTTCCATAAATGCTCTCGCTATATTTGCCCATCCAGGTTGCAAAATCTTTTAAAATATTCACCGAAGCGGCAGGAACGGTACCGTCTCCCATAGGCCCTATATTCAAGAGTAAATTTCCATCTCTGGAGGCCACTTTAACCAACTGTTGTATCAAGCTTGTTGATGATTTCCAATTGTTGTCCGTGGCATTATACCCCCAGGAGTTATTCATGGTTTGGTTAGTTTCCCAGGCTCTGCTTTCCGGTTTGTCCGGAACCGTATTTTCAGGACTCAAATAATCACCAAGTCCAAAACCTCTGCAAACCCGCTCATTAACAATAAGGTTCGGGTCTAAGCCCATTAGATAGCTATACAAGTCTATACCATCAGCCTTTGTCCACCAGGAACTTAAAGTAGGTGTGCCGGAATTATAAAACCAATCGCCATCAAACCAAAGTATTCCCGGATGATATTTTGTGATCAGTTCACTTAACTGCGCCTTCATGTCCTTTATGTAATTTGTTCTGGCATCCATTGAAATCATTGTTGTTAAGGGACTGCTATACTGTGACGGGTGATTCCAATCGAGAATTGAATAATATAAACAGAATTTGAGGCCTTGTGCTTCACAAGAATCTTTTAATTCTTTTATAATATCCCTGGTTTTGAAAACCGTAAAGTCGGGTAAATCGTATAATTTTGTACCGGTAACATCCTTGAAACTTTGTACGGCAGTTTGCCACATCGCAAATCCTTCGTGATGTTTAGCTGTAATTACCACGTATTTCATTCCGGCATTTTTAGCCAACCTGGCGATGATCCCTCCATTGAAATTTACCGGATTGAACTTGGCTGATACCAGTGTCTGATAATTGGTCTTCGTCCAGTTATCATTCGTAAAGGCCCATTCCCCTTTTGCATTATAAGAGTATGACCCAAAATGAATGAACATGCCAAATCGGCTTTCGTACCACCAATTCATTTTCTCCGGGACTGTGTATTGAGCTGCAGCTCTTTGCTGGAAAAACAGCATCGACAATAGTAAAACTGTAAATAGTAAATTCCCTTTTTTCATTAGTAAATTTGTTTTTAATTAATTATGACTAAGCTAACTCGTGTTGATATATAATGTCTTTCATTTTGCTATTTGTATGCTTCTATTCCGAATGGTAGGAAAACAAAAAAAGTCCGGTTTACACGAACTACCATTTCTTGGAATTAGCCAACTAACTGTTGATTAAGTAATTTTGTTTTCTGAAAGCCGATTGCTTCGTATCATCATAATTCCACTTTCAGTCAACGTCTCAGCGTTCATTGCCCGGGGCCTTGAAAGTTTAAAGGATCTGCTTTAGGATAATCCTTTTTTCATGCTACAAATATATCTTGTTTAGATAAGGATACTTTTGTCTGATTTCGACAAAAAGTAACACTATATCGATATTTAATTTTTTATACTGGATCTAATTGATAAATAATCAATATATTTGTAAAATGAATGAATACAATCATTTCAACAAGTACCAATAATTAAATGGAACCGGAGCAAGAAATAAAACTAATACTACTCAATGTAGGTTTTGCCGAACACCATGCTGACTGGAATTGGGAAAAGATAAGCAGCCCGTTTTTTAGAATCTATTTAATTGGGGAAGGTGAAGCAACCGTAATCATAGATAATATTACCTATCTGTTATTGCCCGGACATTTGTATTTAATACCTCCGTTTACGACCCATACAGACTGTTGCAATGGCTATTTTACTATATATTACATTCATATCTATGAAGATTTGAAAAATAACATAAGCTTGTTCGACCAAATGCTTTTTCCTGTCCAAATTGACTCTTGTTATCTCGACGAATTACTAATCAAACGCCTCCACGAAATTAATCCTTCCAGCTACCTGAGAAGGTACGATCCATCGACTTATGACAACCGGAACACCTTGATGCAAAGTATTGCTGAGAACACGCATATCCCTTTATCTATTCAGCTGGAAACAAATGGCATACTTTTCCAACTGTTTTCAAAGTTCATGTTAAAGGCCCACAAATTAGACATAAATCAGGATACCCGGATTTTAAAAGTCCTGCATTTTATTTACAGGCATATAGAAAGTAAAATCTCAATAAGTGAACTTGCAACCCAATGCTTCATGTCAAATGATCATTTTATCAGACTCTTTAAACAAGAGCTTAAAATGACTCCAATATCCTATATTAATAAGAAGAAAATAGAAAAAGCACAATTAATGCTCCTGATTAAAAATATGGCAATTAAAGACATTGCCTATTCACTATCCTTTGAGAATGTTTCCTATTTCAACCGGACATTCAAGCACTATGTCGGTAAGACCCCCATGGAATTTAAATCGGAATATAATTGATTGTTGTATGATTTCCCCGGATACTCTTTCGAGCTGTTCGTCTAAAGAGGGCGGGTCGATAGCCATTCGGTAAGAACCTGACGGTTCTCTCCGTTCCCCTCTTCCTATGCCTTTTGTCCGGCCTCATGCCATATTTCAATCTGGGTATAAACTGGCATCTGACTAACTTTACACTTCGATGTTATAACCTTTTAATGATATGGGTCATCTAAGTAACATCTAAGTAACATCTAAGTAACATCTAAGTGAGAACCACGAAGTAATTACGAAGCGAAGCCGGAGACAAACCGGGAAAGAGTGAATGAAAATGCCTTTTCGGTTGGGTTATTTACCGGGTGTTTTCTTTGTCCTGGATTAACCGGGAAAGTTGTATGGATTAAGAAGTGATAATGGTACTGGGTGCCGGTTTCGAAAGTGCCGGGACTAAATAGGGCAGGTGGCGTGAAAGATTAATAAAACAGAATTCCCGGAATGTCTTTAAAAAGATCTTCCGGGAATAGCCTGATACAGACCTGAAAGTTCCCCTCCGGGGAACAGGCTGGATTATTTTTTAGAATTTAGTGCTTTACGCTCCTCGTTTTTCTTTACGGCTACCGAGAGCAGGATGGAGGCGGTAAGCAAGAGAACAATCACGCTTAGCGAAGCAAGGTTGGAGATATGGAACGAATATCCCAATTCGGAGGCTAATTCGTTGATACACATCTTGAGGCCAATAAAGGAAAGGATACCGGAAAGGGCATATTTCAGGTAAAAGAAATAACCCATGATACCGCTTAACGCAAAATAAAGCGAGCGGAGTCCCAAGATGGCGAAGATATTAGATGTATAAACAATAAATGGGTCCTTCGAAACCGACAGGACGGCGGGGATGGAGTCGACCGCAAAGATCAGGTCGGAGACTTCGATGACCAACAGGGCGATAAAGAATGGCGTTGCATAAAGGATTTTGTTCTTCCGGATAAAGAAATGCGGCCTGGACATATCCTGCGTAACGGGAAAGATCTTTTTAAATCCGCGGATCAGGAAGTTCTTGTTTGGATTGTATTCCTCTTCTTCTTTTTCGAACAACATGTGGATCCCGGTGTACACCAGGAATGCCCCGAAAAGGTACATAATCCAATTGAACCGCTGGATAAGCGCCACGCCGGCAAAAATAAAGATACCCCGCATAATAATGGCTCCCAAAATTCCCCAAAACAGGACTTTATGTTGATATTTCGGCTCAATTTTGAAGAATCCGAATATCAGGATAAAAACAAACAGGTTATCGACACTCAGCGATTCTTCAATCAGATAACCGGTGAGAAATTCAAGGGCTTTCACTTTGCCTACGAAAAAGAACACCCCGAAATTGAAGGCTACTGCCAGGCTAATCCAGAATAAACTCCATAGCAGGGCTTCTTTTACTTTCACCACGGTGTCCTTTTTATGAAAAACAAACAGATCGAGTGATAACATGACCAGAACAAACACGATAAAGGCGATCCAAAAGCTTATACCAATTACCATTTTTATAGTTTAAAGATTATTATTTTGTTTCCCCCGGTTGATGGGGCGAAAGGGAGTACAAAGTAAATCAATTAAACGCAGATATGCAAAACAGAATGCAGTTGCAATTGATTGAAATTATTCTTAATAGATAAATTTTTAAAAGTGAAAAAATAACTATCTTTGCATCGTAAATTGTTTGCTGGGTTGGATTTGTAAAAGATGTTCCCGTTGATACTATTTTTTTATCCGGTCTTTCCTTTAGACAAAGAATTTTCGCCTGATCAACTACTTAACTGAACTTCATGAAAAACACACATCTCAGAACCTGGACTTTCTATGTTTTGATGTTGAGCTTATTTTGCATTTTCACCTACTTTCTTTTTCAACATGGGAAAGTCTTTGATGTGCATTCAATAGCACAAAGCAAAGTTACCCCTGCAATTCAAAACGTTATTCCTGAAAGCAATTTTAGTATGTTCAGGCAGTCCCTCCTGAATAACGTTGCCGAGCCGGCAGCTATGTTGCTGCTGCAAATTATTTCTGTCCTCTTCGTCTCCCGCGTATTCGGCTATTTATTTGCTAAAATAGGTCAACCAACCGTTATCGGCGAAATCCTTGCCGGTATTGTGTTAGGCCCTTCCCTGTTGGGCTATTTTTATCCCGATGCTTTCCACTTTTTATTTGCCGCCAAATCATTGGGGAATCTGTATATTTTAAGCCAGGTCGGGCTTATTCTGTTCATGTTTACCATTGGCATGGAGTTGAACTTAAGTACGTTGAAAGAGAAGATTAGTGAAACGTACGTCATAAGCCATGCCAGTATCCTGATCCCTTATTTTTTGGGGATGTTGCTGGCTTATTTTGTGTATAAGGAATTTGCTGCGAGTCAAACCGATTTTTTATCGTTTGCCCTGTTTATAGGAATCTCGATGAGTATTACAGCTTTCCCTGTATTAGCCCGGATTGTTCAGGAAAAAGGATTAAGCAAGACGCATTTGGGAACCATGGCTATTGCCAGTGCGGCAAACGATGATATTACCGCGTGGTGTGTGCTGGCTGCTGTCATTGCAATTGCCAAGACGGGAAGCTTTATCAGTTCATTGTATACGATTGGTTTTGCTATTGGGTATGTTATTTTCATGTTATTTTTTGTGCGTCCCTTTTTGAAACGTATAGGAGCAATTTATAGCAACAGTGAAGTGCTGAATAAAAGTGTCGTTGCTTTTTTGTTGTTGCTCTTAATCCTTTCGGCCTTTACAACCCAGGTAATAGGGATACACGCATTATTCGGAGCTTTCCTATTTGGTGTGGTTATGCCGCAACTTCCAAACTTCCGAAAATTGATTATTGATAAAATAGAGGATGTATCGGTTACGTTGCTTCTTCCCTTATTCTTTGTATTCACCGGATTACGCACCCAGATCGGATTGCTCAACTCTCCTTATTTATGGGGAGTTTGCGGTATCTTTATCTTTGTGGCTATTAGCGGAAAGTTTATCGGGGGTGCCTTTACGGCACGAATTCTGGGCGAGACCTGGCGCGACAGCCTTTCCCTGGGAGTATTAATGAATACGCGCGGATTAATGGAACTGATTGTATTGAATATCGGGTATGAAATGGGGATTTTACCTCCGTCCATTTTCGTTATGCTGGTGATCATGGCGCTGGTAACAACTTTTATGACCACGCCGGTCTTGTCGTTAATTACCCGCCTCTTCCCGGAAAAAGATGTTGAAAAGGAATATATTTTGCACCAGACGCAAGGAATATTCAAAGCATTAATTGCATTGGGAAACCCGGAGAATGGGAAATCCTTGCTTCATGTCGCCAAAACGGTATTGGATGGTACAAAAAACAGCTTAGCTGTGAGCGTTTTGCATATCACCCCCGGCACCGATACGAACCCTATCTACGGGGAACAATTTTCAGTGGATAGTTTCAAGGGGATACAGGATGAAGCGATCATGCAGAACATCCCATTGGTTACAGAATATAAAGTAACTGATAATATTGAGCAGGGGATTGTGAAGTCGGCTAATTATAATAATTTTGACTTCTTGCTGGTAGGTGCGGGGATATCATTGTCGGGTATCCCATTCTTTAAAGAAAGCCCGATATTTCAGAATATAAAATGGTTGAACAAGTTCATCAATAATATCACTTACCAGCAGACCTTTTTCTATCCGGGTTCGCTCATTAAAGATAAAACCCGCTACTTTATTGAAAACAGTAATTGCAGTGTCGGTGTATTTATAAACCGGGGTTTTACAGCCATAACTTCCACCCTGATTGTTCTCCATCATGAATCGGACGAGTTCTTATTACGCTATGCCCGCCGGTTAATGAAAAACAACCCTGAAGTGACTATCAATATAATCGATATTAATAAGTTGGCTGCTACCAGCGAGGTAATCCGCGAGGGTATTCGCGAATTGCGTCATCAATTTCCAAACCATGTAAAGGTAAACAAGCTTACGCATTTAAATTATACGGTGCTTTCGAAGAACAGTTTTATGCTGATCAGTTACCAAACCTGGAATATCCTTTCTACTTCCGATAAAAAAGAATTGAGAGACATCCCATCAACTCTTATTATCAATAAGAAAATAAGTCGCTTCCATACCGGGGCACGCAATAAAATCGTTTCGAATCCACCGATCGATCATGTTGCGGAAAGCTTGTAAGCAGTTGACAGTTGATAATTAATAGTTAACAGTTGACAGTAAGTAGTAAAAGCTAAATTTTCAGGTAATCAGATACAGCGCGAGGGCTTCATTGAAAATGAAGCCCTCGCGCTGATATTTAAATTCAAACTTCTAATTCCAATTGCTGATAATAGACAATCTGACTGTCACATTTCGCAAAATTACGACCCCTGTCGATGCCTGTTTGCGAATTGTCAAAGCACTGGGAGTTAGAAGGGATGATTTATAAAGTTCGTAATAGAACCCGCTTAATTCGAAAATAGTCGTAGTACAGATTACGAGAGTCATAGATGTCTGAAATCCTGTTCTCTGTAAACCTATTTCAAGACCAGGCAAACTATCAACTGCCAACTATCAACTATTCTGCTACCGACTATTTAGTAAGCGAATTCCAGCCCTGTGCCTGCAATTCTATTTCTTCTCCTTCGCGGCCGACCAGTTGCAATCCGAGTTCGGGTTTGGTCGTATGTCCGACGATAGCGACACCTTCCATGGTGACAATCTTATCGTAGTCATCGAGCGATGCGGTGAACAACAGTTCATAGTCTTCACCGCCATTCAAAGCGGCTGTGACGATACTCATATTCAATTCTTCGGCCATTACCGCTGCCTGATAATTGATGGGAATCTTATCTTCATAGATACGGCAACCCACATTACTTTGTGAACAGATGTGCATTAATTCAGATGAAAGACCATCGGAAATGTCCATCATGGCGGTAGGAACTACTCCCTTCTCGCGAAGAAGTTCCACGATATCTTTTCTGGCTTCCGGTTTCAGCTGGCGTTGCAGGATATAATCACGCCCCTCGAAGTCTGGCTGTGCTTCCTCATTGGCAGCAAATACGATCTTTTCACGTTCCAATAATTGCAAGCCCATATAGGCCGAGCCCAGGTCGCCGGTTACACAAATTAAATCGGTCGATTTAGCTCCGTTGCGGTATACAATTTTATCTTCTTCGCCTTCCCCGATACAGGTAATACTTATGGTTAACCCGGTAAGCGATGCGGAAGTATCGCCGCCAATCAGGTCGACGCCATATTTTTCACAGGCCAACTGAATGCCTGCATAGAGTTGTTCGAGGTCTTCTACCGAGAAGCGTTTGGACACCCCGATAGAGACGGTGATTTGTTTCGGTTGCCCATTCATGGCATAGATGTCCGAAAAGTTCACCACAGCGGCTTTATACCCTAAATGCATAATCGGAACATATACCAGGTCGAAGTGAATTCCTTCCAACAACAAATCGGTAGTTACCAACACTTTTTTATTTTCGTAACTGAGCACTGCCGCATCATCGTTTACACCTTTCAGTGTTGAAGAATTTATATTTTTAAATTTTTCGGTCAGGTGCCTGATTAAACCGAATTCACCGTAAGTTGATATTTCTGTCCGTTGCATGTTGTTTTTAGATAAAAAACTTTTCCAAAGCTTGGAACTTTGGAAAAGTTAGGTTTAATATAATCAATAAGGAATCTTATCTACTCTCCGCTGATGTCTTCCCCCTTCGAAATCGGTAGACAGGAAAATGTCAATCATTCCCTTCGCTTCATTTTCCGTGATAAAGCGGGCCGGTAGTGATATCACATTTGCATTGTTATGACGGCGTGCCAGCGAGGCAATTTCGTTTTCCCAACAAAGTGCAGATCGTATCCCCTTGTGTTTATTGGCAGTCATGCTGATGCCATTCCCACTGCCGCAAATAGTGATGCCAAAATCGAATTCTCCTTTTTCGACGGCTAATGCAAGGGGATGTGCAAAATCAGGATAATCGCAACTCTCGGAGGTATATGAACCGAAATCCTCAACAGTCCCTACTTGTATTGCTTTTAAATGATCTAAAACTGTCCTCTTTAAATCGTAGCCAGCATGGTCATTGCATATGGCGATTCGAAGTTCATTAAATGGTTTCATCGGTTATATTGGTTTTATTGTTTGTATCTTTAAAACAAACCAAGTCCTTTAAAGATTTGCAAAAGTAAATATTTATTTTCAACAACACCCCAATCGGGCAAATAAAAAACACCCACACATTTTCATTTTGAATAAGTGTGGGTGTAATTTTTAGGATGAAAAACAGATTGTAATTATAGTGGAACCCATTTTATGGTGATTTTGGAGAAACTCGGTACGTTAGCCGGTGTTTTGGCCTCTGCTGCCGAACCTTTGGTAAAGGTGAAATACGAGAAACTGCCGGTTGAATCTTTATCGGTTAATTCCATGCAGATCCGGTAAGTCCCATCCGGTGCTGTGATCCCTTTTGAATCTGTTCCATTCCAATGGGCTGTTATGGTCCCATGGGTGTTTTGAGTTGCACCGCTTACAGCATCAATCTTATTTCCTGCCGATGATTGTTCCCAGTTAGTTAAATAAGTTGCCCTGGCCTGTGCGTAAACTGTTAGAGTCTTTACGAATTCTCCGGCGCTGTTCTCTATCCAGATAGCCACTACGTGCTTGGGAGCATAACTTCCACCGGCCGAACTGGTTAATACCGATACTGTCAAGCCGGGAGTACTGGCCGGATTGCTGGGAGAATTGTTAGAGCTGCAACTAATCGCAATAGTTGCGATAATCCCAATAAATAACGAATACAGGATTTGAATCTTTCTTTTTTGTTTCATACTTCTTATGTCTCTTTTAATAGGTACTTTTTAACGGCCTGCCGGCTCATAATGTTGTTGATATTCTCTTTTTTAATGTAAAATTAGCTCTTTTTTTTATAAAACAAGAAAATCCGTAACGGTTTTGCTGCTTTTACATACCGGGCAGCGAATTTATCTTCCTGCCCCAGATTCTGCTTTATCAGGTTGATCGACCGTTGAAGGCTTACCATCGATCGGCTTAACTCGTAATTATCCGTTTTTAAAATGTGTAAACTCCTTTCTGCTGACTCAACCAGCTCACGGGTGGAAGATAGAAGTTCCAGGATTTTATCATCCGGCATCGATAGATGAATAAATTGTTTGTTTTTGCATTCAAGATAATAGTTGAACTTTTTAACTCCTTTATTAAAAGAATCCACCGCCAGGTTATACTTTTCAGAAACGATTCCCTGTTGGTTATAGGCAGCCTGATTCCGGATAAATGTGTTGGTTAATCCCGATGCTATAATCCGCCTGTTTTCCCGGATTAACTTATCCAATTTACTTAAACGCGTCAGTACATTGATCGAATCGGAATAATTGAAACCGGAGTCTTTGTTTAGTCCGGAAAAATCACCTTTGTCAAATTCTTTCGGGGTGATCGGATTGCTTAAAAACTGCCATACCGGGTCAAAAGGCATATGAGTCCTACTGAATTCAGCTGCAGGAACCATAAAGAAATCATCCCGGAATTGTTGGGTGTATTTCTTCCCGTTTAAAAATCCGGCGGCCCAGGTGGCATCTATATTATAAAAACGATTGTCAATCTTTACCGCATTCCAGGAGTGGCCGATAAACAAGACTTTATTGTTTTGGCGCGTATAGCCATCGATAACGTATGACTGGACCCCGACGGACTGGCAACAGGCCTGAAACAGGGCTGCATAATTCGCACAGACTCCTTTTCTGTTCTTCAATACGTCATCTACCAACTCCTGGAAGTTGGTATAGGTGTTATTTATATTCATTTTTGTTATATCATACCGGATAGCATGGGCAATCCAATAATAAATGGCCCGTGCTTTTTCAGAAGGTAATGTCAGGTTCCGGGTCAGGTAATGGGCAATTTCTCCGGCTGTTTTTAAGTTTCCGGGAACAGTTGCTGCCTGTTTGTCTATTTTGCTGTAATCGGAACCAAAAATAGTGCCAGAACATAAAATAAGAAGGAGAGATAGGATGGTTTGTTTCATGGCAATGGATAATTTCAATAGACTTTATTCCGATTAATTTACTAAACAGTTGAAAACAAAAGAATAACCACTAAGACACAAAGTAACACAAAGATTAGATTCATAGTTGGGACACGCGATTTCCATATCGCGTTCTTCTGTTTTTATCTTAGTGTCTTCTGTTTTAGTTAAACTTTTAGTGTTCCTTAGTGCTCTTAGTGCCTACTATATAACTAAATGTAATACGTTAATAATCAAAATAAATAAACAACTAAAAACAACAAACAGATTCACCACAATAGACACATTAGAACACAATAGATAAAAATAGAAAAGAACACAATAGTCAACTATCGATCGATATTTTATGATTATAAATTCAGGAAGATAAGTGAAAAAATTATTTCTATTGTGAACTAATGTGTCTATTGTGGCTTGTTATTTTTTTTGATGTTCGATCCCTGATCGCGGGGACTTAGTGGTTATTCTTATTCCTCTGTTTTTGAATATCATAACTTTTTGTTTGATATAAACTCTAATCTATAAAACGTATGAAACATAAAAATAGCGCATCCCATTCTGTTTTTTCAGATAGGAATGCGCTATTTTAAGTCACTTTTAGTTGATTTATGAACTGTTTAATCCGGGAATTCCATCAGATAGGCCTTAATGAACGCGTCAATATCCCCATCCATCACACCTTGTACGTTCGATGTCTGGTAATTGGTCCGGTGATCTTTCACCCGCCGGTCGTCGAAGACGTAACTGCGTATTTGTGATCCCCATTCAATCTTTTTCTTGCCGGCTTCCACTTTGGCTGTTTCGGCCCGGCGCTTTTCCAGTTCCAGTTCGTATAGTTGTGATTTCAGTAACCGGATGGCATTATCCTTGTTCCCGAACTGCGAACGGCTTTCGGTGTTTTCGATCACAATTTCGTCCATCTGGTCAGTAACCGGGTTTTTGAATTTGTAATGGCACCGTACGCCGGTTTCCACCTTGTTTACATTCTGTCCGCCGGCTCCACTCGATCGGAAGGTATCCCAGGTCAGGTTCGCCGGGTTAATCTCGATCTCGATCGTATCATCTACCAGCGGCACCACGTATACCGATGTAAAGGAAGTCATACGTTTTCCCTGTGCATTGAACGGCGATACCCGCACCAGGCGATGTACCCCATTTTCGCTTTTCAGGTACCCGTAAGCCATATCGCCTTCAATCTGCATGGTCACGGTTTTTATACCGGCCTCTTCGCCTTCCTGCAGGTTGGTGATTTCGCATTTATAACCCTGGCGTTCGCACCAGCGTTGGTACATACGGAAAAGCATTTCCGCCCAATCCTGCGCTTCGGTGCCACCGGCTCCTCCCACGATTTTAATCACGGCTCCCAGCTTATCTTCCTCGTGCGAAAGCATGTTTTTCATTTCGAGCGTTTCGATCAGGTTCAGTGCATGACGGTATGTTTCATCCACTTCTTCTTCGGTTACCGCTTCTTCTTTGTAAAAATCGAAACATAGTTGGAGTTCATCGGCTGCGGCCTTCACCTCGTTATAACCGACAATCCAGTTTTTCAACTCTTTTACTTTACGCATCTGCGCTTCGGCAGCCTTGGCGTCGTTCCAGAAATCGGGAACCTGCGTATGCAGCTCTTCTTCCTGTATTTGGATTAATTTCGCATCGACGTCAAAGATACCTCCTCAACGCGGACTCGCGCTCCAACACATCTTTCAGTTGGTCTATCGTTATCATTTTTCTTTATTTTTTAATGGTGAATAATTTTATTGCTTGTTGGTTAAACAACTTTTCCAACCTTCCAAAGGGTGGAAAAGTTAAGTATAGTAGTCCCCTAGAAGAAAAGGCCGGGGGTAAAGACGGTAACGAAACCTACTACAAAACCTGAAAGTACCTGGCCCGGGGTGTGTGCCCGGAGTTCCAGCCGGGAAAGTGCCACCAATGCCGAGATAACCAGTACAACGACAAAGAGCCAGACCGGATTAATAGCCGTGCGGTAGCAGACCCCAAAGACTGCTGCACACAGTCCACCCATTCCGGCAGCGTGGGCACTTATTTTCCATTTCATATTGATAAATACAATGATAAAAATGGATACGGCCGATCCCATGCCCATGGCAACGATGAATGTGGGTAGTTGCAGCGTCCGCCACATGAATAAGGCCCAGAAAACATAGGCCAGGAATGAAAAAAGATAAGGCATGGTCCGCTCTTCGCGCCTTGAGATAAACAGATCGTGCACTTCACCCCGTTTGATCATCAACCAGATCGGTACCGCCGGAAGCACTCCGGTGAATATAAAGGTGCCGATGACAGCTACACATCGCCAGACTAACGGCAAGAGTAAGAAAACATCCATGTTCATCAACAGGATCATGGCATAAGTAGGAATCAAAAGCGGTTGGAATACCAGTGATATTATTTTATGAAACTTCTTCATTTCCTCTTTTTGGGTTATAAGTTAGTAAAGAATAAGTAAAGCCTGGGAATTAGTATCTATTATTCAAGACATACCTGTCAGGTATCCTATTTTGCTAAAAACATCTTTTAAATTGTATATACTAATTCTCGTTTAATACTTGGTCGGAATTGTGCAACTGCATGCTAACGGTTAATTCCGTTCTTTCCCAACTTTTTATTTCTTGATTATGAATTATGCATTGTGAATTATGCTAAATTTCCTTTCGCATCCTGGCTACCGGGATATTTAGTTGCTCGCGGTATTTGGCAACGGTGCGTCGCGCGATAATATATCCCTTTGTCTTGAGGACCTCTGCCAGTGCCTCATCGGTTATGGGTTTCTGCTTATCTTCGTTTTCGACACATTGCAGCAAGATCTGTTTTATTTCACGGGTCGATACTTCTTCGCCCACGTCGTTGGTCATCGATTCCGAAAAGAAATACTTTACCGGGAATATACCAAACTCGGTCTGTATATATTTACTGTTGCTTACCCGTGAAATGGTTGATATGTCATAGCCTGTGCGGTCGGCAATATCTTTCAGGATCATGGGTTTCAGGTACGTGTCATCCCCTTCGATAAAGAACTCGCGTTGAAAGTCCACGATCGCCATCATGGTCGTAAGCAATGTTTGTTGCCGTTGCTTAATCGCATCGATAAACCAACGTGCGGAATCGATCTTTTGTTTAACGAACATCACGGCCTCTTTCATTTCGCGGCTTTGGTTTTGCTTGTTGGCCGAATAATCCTGGAACATTTCATTGTACGTGCTGTTCACCCGAAGCTCCGGGACATTGCTGTTATTCAGCGAAACGGTGAGCTGCCCTTCGTCGTTCTCCAGGTTGAAGTCAGGCACTATGGTCGTCATCGATTTCTCTAGGATGTTTCCTCCCCAGGCATTCCCCGGTTTAGGGTTCAGGTGAATGATTTCATTCATCACCTTTTTCAGCAGGGCATCATCCAGGTCCAATCCCCGTTGGATTTTATCAAAATGTTTCTTCGAAAACTCATCGAAGTATTCTGTCAGTAATCGTTTTGCCAGTTTAACTTCCCGGGTTTGTTCTTTGCGTTCAAGTTGCAACAACAGGCATTCCTGCAAATTATGGGCACATACTCCGGCTGGATCCAACTCACGCACCAGGCATATGATCCGTTTCATTTCGTCGTCGTCGGTTTGTACGCCCGATTGAAAGACAATGTCATCCACCATGGCTTCGGGTGTCCGGCGCAGGTATCCTTCATCGTCGATATTCCCGATCACATATTCGGTGAGCTGGCGGTCTTTTTCCGATAAATGCAGCAAGCCTACCTGATCGATCAGGAATTCATGGAAAGTCATGCCCGCCGAAAACGGGATATCTTCGTGCTTGTCGTCCTTGGACGTGTTATTGGCTTTGAGTTTATAGTCCGGGATGTCATCATCCGCCATGTATTCCTCCATGTCGAGGTCATCGTTATTCCCGCCATCGTCCAGGGTCAAATCATCATCCAGGTCTTCCGTGTCATTCTCTTTTTCAGCCCCTTCTTCCAACGCCGGGTTTTCCTCCAACTCCTGACGTATGCGCTCCTCCAACTCCAAAGTAGGCACTTCGAGCATCTTAATAACCTGGATTTGAGCAGGCGAAAGTTTCTGTTGTAACTTTTGTTGTAGTTGTTGCTTTAACATAATCGGGAAAAAGTATACCGGTCTCTGCGGACCTGTAATCGGCTGCAAAGATACGTTTTTTTTAATAGATAAGAAAAGGAATACCCCCGTATAAAAAGAATGGCTTTACCTGTTCTTTGACTGTTGAATGCATTTCCGACCATTTTAGGTGCTCCTGTAATTTAATAAATGGATGGGATGAGTCTACTCCGAAAAGTATTTTTTGTACGTAAAGACACGAAGACGCTATAATTATATAACTTAAAAACAGTACGTTGCGTCAGTACGTCTCAGCGTACCTTTTGATAATTAGACTTATCGGGGACGACTCCTGGGATTGAATTTATTCCTCTATGAAGGCTCTTAATTCCGGAAACACCAAATTTAGATAATCTGGTGTTAAGATGCAGTAAAAAAGACAATCCGGAAATCGCTTTCCGGAATTAGTTGATTGGTTAATTGGTTGATTGTTTAGTTAGTATCTTATCTATCAATTCGGTGCGTTTTTTTGCATAATATTTAACTGTAAGTATTGAACGATAATTAGTTTATACAATTTAAAAGCTATTTTTAGCGAAATAGGATACCTGACAGGTTTTTAAAACCTGTCAGGTATATCTTGAATAATAGATACTAATTCCCAAGCTGTACTTATAACGAACTATCAGCCATTTAAAGCGCTACAAATCCAGGAAATGTCAGTCTTATACCGATAAATCGTCCTCTTCGATTTGTGTAGATTTGCGCCATTTGCGCCATTTGCGTCATTAGCGTTCTGCCTTTTTGGTCCGGACTTGTCCGGGTTAGGAAGTATTACTAAATCAAACCCATTCTGTTCAACAATTAAACGATTCCACGATTCTTCCTCCACGCATCCTTCTTTATGCATATTTTAGGTATATTCATATCCTAATCAGGAATAACTCATGGATAATCCATAGATAACCCATATCAATTATGATATGGGACATCTATGGGATATCTATGGGACATCTATGGGTTAACTATGGGAAAACCTAAACTAAAATGCGACCAGAAATAGACCGGGTGGCGATTAGACTGTAAGCTGTGGTGAATTGAACAATTTGTTTTTGAGAGTAAATTAAAGTTCTCAATTGAACAATCAGATTATAAATTCGTTAATTAATGATGTAAAAAAGAAATCTAAATAAACAATATTTCATTTAAAGTAAAAATTGACCAATTCTCTGCTCTACATTTAGTTTGAAAAAATAAGAGGATATGCAATTACAAAACATTCAGAGTAAGATATATGAAATCAGGGGACAGAAAGTAATGCTGGACTTTGACCTGGCAGAGATGTACGAGGTTGAAACGCGTGCCTTGAAACAGGCAGTAAAACGTAATTTAGACCGTTTCCCGGGGGATTTCATGTTTCAGCTTACTAAAACGGAATGGCAAGAGGTTATCACAAATTGTGATAACCTGTCAGAATCAATCAAATTCAGCCCCGTTACTTCATTCGCGTTTACCGAGCAGGGAGTTTCCATGCTTTCGAGTGTTTTGAAAAGCAAGAAAGCCTTGCAGGTAAATATTGCCATCATGAGGGCTTTCGTTTTTATAAGACAATACGCCTTAAGCCATAAAGACTTGACTGATAAAATAAAAGAACTTGAAAAACGTTACGACAAACAGTTTATCGATGTATATGATGCTATCAATTACCTGCTGCAAAAAGATAAACAGCAAGCTGACCAGCATGAACGCAAAAGAATAGGATTTGTGACAGATAAAAAGGAATAAAACAAGAGCCCACTCCGAAAAATGGTTTTGTATGCAAGGTCTCAAAACAGTTTATAAAATATCCGTCTTTTAATTTTCACCACCCTGGTGTACCATTCAGGAAATTTGTTTCAAGAGAATCTTACAGCTCTTCAACAGCCGGACACGATATTACAAGGAACAACCGGATTCGTGTTTTCAGAAAAGACGCTGTCAAGTGCTTGCAAGCACTTGACAGGTCATCGATGAAAACCTGACATCGTCGAAGACCTGTCAGCGTTTAAAAAATAGAAGCTGACACTGATCCGTAATCAGTGGTTCGTTGAGAGTTCTTGATTCCGCCTACAGAACCGGAAACCAAGCGAAACAATTGCTACGCAAAGAGAGAAGGCGCTAACATCAGATAACTTAAAAACAGCAGGTTGCGTCATTGTGTCTACCATTCAGTGACGGCTTCACTCCAGAATCATCATCAACCGACTTAGTGAAGCCGTCACTCTGAAAGCTGAACCTGTCACGATAATAAGATTTTTAAACTTTGCCTTGATTAATTTATAGAATAAAATCAGTAGTTTTGTATCCTGTATGTTCTACAAAATAACCTCACCCCTGCCCCTCTCCTTGAGGAGAGGGGCAGGGGTGAGGTTCTGAATCATGATCGACCAACCAACCATAGACCGGATTACCGAAGCCGCACTGATACAAGATGTGGTGGG
>JAUZOM010000063.1 GCA_030706465.1 Bacteroidota bacterium
ATAAAGACAATAAAAATAAAATATATACAAGCATTCTTTATGTCTCGTTTTATCTTTTCTTTAACAAAGTTGACCTTTTCAGTTTTTAATTCATCAATAGATTCGTTTATTAATTCTAGAGCACCCTCATTACTGCAAGTAATTTGTATATAAAATTTTCCTTGCTTAATAAAATTACTTGTCTTTACAGGTAATTCGTTCAAATAACCGTCTACTTGTTTATTTTTAATATCTTCTTTAATCAGTTCTTTTTGAACTTCGTCAAGGTTTATTTCATTATTATTTGCTAATTGACGTTTTATGTATTTTTTTAATTGTTTTGTCGTAAAATCTGCCGTAATATCCCAAAGAACATATTAGTAATTTGGATTTATATATAGAACAGATTCTTTTATCTTGTTTTCTTTATAATACCTATACAATAAATTGGCGTCAATAAACTTTTCATCGGATATTTTCATTTTGAAAGTTCCATTTATGAAGTTCTCTTTGACTTTCTCTTCACCTAATAGTTCTAGTTCGCTTTTATGAACTTCTCGCAATTTCATTTTGCTTTTGACGTCATCTATATCGAACTCAAAACTGAATTTTTTGAGTGATTTTATCATGTCTTGCATGATTTGTTCATAATCTACCATATTTATCATTTAATGTTGTTTCGAAATTTGGCAACTTATCAAATAACTTGTCCAGATTACTCGGTGTCAGACTATTCTTTGTTTTTTTGTGCCGCCTAACGCTCGAGGCTGGCGCATTTGGCGGTTTGCGGGAGCATTCGCTGTCATGAAACAACCTCCTGAATAGCGCAGGTTTAGGGAAACGTAACTTGTGCTGCACTTGTTCGGTTTTATCGAAATAACCCGTACAGTTTGTAACTGTACATTCAATAAGTCTCTGCATTTACCAATCCATTTTCCGGATTATGCTTTGGGTTAAAACGAATAACCAATGAATTTAACTATGATTCATCGTTATGTTAGTTGTAATGGCATATTTTTGCAACAGATTTATTTTCTAATTGTTCTTATAGAGCAATAGAAGCTGTTTATTGAAAGATCTGTTAATCTGTGAGATTCCCGATAATCGCACCTTACTAACTATTCATTATTAATTGTTTGATTATGCAAACTACCTATCATCTTTTATCAGCTCAAGAGTTATCGACAGAGATACTTGATTCCATTAAAGCAAAGTTCAAATCAAAACCAATAACCATTATCGTGAAAGAAAACGAAGATGAAATTGAACTCTCTACTGAAATGAAATCCATATTGAATGACCGTTTGAAAGAAGACGAAGCAACTTATCTTACATTAAACGAATCTACGGATCGATTAAAAACAAGTATATTTATTTCCTGAAGTTGTGAAAAATAACTTTTGACTATTCTAATTCTATCGGATTGTAAGGCTCTTTGGGTATTGCTGTCGGGTCTAATTGCCAGGCAACCTCAATATTTATGGATCTCATGTACCCCACCGGATTATCAAGGAATCTTCTAAATAGCTTATCCAAGCCTTTACGGGTAATTTGTTTATAGTTGAAGCTATAAAGTTTAATGGACTCCAATTGTTTTAATTTTTCAATCCCCACACATTCAAATACAACGTGCTGTTTGTCATCTCCTACTTTTAGGATTAAACCGGGAAGCCCATTAAATTTCCATGGACCATTATTTATTGGAATATCATTCGTAAACCAGGCCTCATAAGTTCTTCCGTTAAAAGTTACTTCCGCTTTCTGACATAAATAGGAAAGTATAGTTGCAGTATCATTTTTTATTTCCCAATTAAAAGCCGGCAGGGTTTCTTCATAAATAAAAGTACCGCCTAAGAATCTTTCACCTCCTATTTCTGTTACAGTCATTTTTTTAGAAGGATAGTTCTTAAAGATCTCAAAGCTTGAAGTTCCGGAGTTTTTATTTCTATAAAACTCCAAACTTTTCGCAGATATACATGAATCAACAAACTCCTGGCTAAAATACTTTGAGGTGTTTTTACCAATAAGCAAAGTTTGGATATCTGTTCTTTTTGTATTGGCGGCATGGGTCGAATCCCTTACATGTATAAATTTGTATGTGAATTTTAAATCAGCCGAGTCAATCGTTTGAAATTTATCCAATGGAATGAAGTGTGGTCCATAAATATAATACTGTGCAAAAGCATTTCCCACACAAAGAAATAGAATGAGGATAAAAAATAGCTTTTTCATAAAATGATAGCTTTGAATATTTATTTTACTTTAAGTTTAACCTTCAACAAGATATTTACCCTTCTTCCAAGTCTATCAAACAAAGCAAAGTGGACAGTTCCTATGTTTGCAACTGATCAGTCTTATATTAAGCAGAGACTTGGACGAAATAAGGATAATTTGGGGTTTACTCCTGTTCTATCGGATTGTAAATCATTTTTGGAAGATCTGAGGCCCCTGGATAGCGCAAGTTTAGCGAAGTGTAACTTGCGCTGACAACCGGTGCAGTTTAAAACTGTATATTCAACAAGGCCCTTTCTCGTCCAGGTTTCATCAGTTGCCACCACTGCATAGTTCAAGTCTGAGCGAAGCGGAGACTTGGACTCAAAACCGGTGCAGCTTATAGCTGATAGTTTCTTAACAGGGTTCAATATCAACCAGACCCTTTCCCCCTGCAAAATCAATAGCACTACTATACGAATAATCCTCCGGACGGTACGCAAACCCTGCCTTTACCGGATTATTATGTATATAGTCAACAGCTCCATCTATTCCAAAAGCCTGTAACGTAAGTTCTACAGGTTGGTTATGTTGCTGCCAGAATTGATATTTACTGTTGTTCCCGTTTTTTCTTCCTGCACGCTCAAACATCCACAACATCCAGGCTTTCCGGCTTTCCTG
This sequence comes from Bacteroidota bacterium, assembly GCA_030706465.1. GTDB lineage: Bacteria > Bacteroidota > Bacteroidia > Bacteroidales > Paludibacteraceae > Paludibacter. Next base: position 2,872 of record JAUZOM010000063.1, read on the forward strand.
CGGATTCTCTTCCAGTGCTTTCAGGATCGCCCTCGAAGTATATTTCTTCAAATCACGCAGGACATCTTCCAACGCGATACACCTGCGTTCGATGACCAAATGTACATGATTGCTCATGATTACCCAGGCATAAACAACTAATCCTTTATTCTTAATGCAATAATTCAGGCTCTCTACCACAATATCTTTATACAAGGGACGTGTAAATACATCAATCCAATTGACGGTAGTAAAAGTGACGAAACAGAATGCTTCAGGATTCCTGAATTTATGCTTTCTACTCATAGCTCCGAAAATTATTCTCTTTACATCGTTGTAGTATCCAGTTTAAAGCAGCTCCGGCTTTGAGTCCACTTGTCCCGATATTTATCGGGAAGTCTCCGCTTCGCTCAGACTTGAACTATTCAGTAGTTACTGCAAGCGAAAATTAAGTACAACTTGTCTTTCATGCTGGGTCGTTCCAACCGTACGAAAGTCTATGTATTATATGACGCATTTATTTCGAGTTAATTGCTTCATTTATCTTATTTGCAATTCGTTTCATCTTCTGTTTTCGCCCTTTTATTAAAGGAATATCTCCATATTCATTTACTAATACTACAAAATATTCTTTGTAGAATAAACTATAAATACCCCATGCTATCAAAATTGTTCCAATAAAAAAGATGATAGTCAAAATTCCAACAACAATTAGAATAATTCCTATATAAATAAAATTAGCGTTGTCGTTTCTTCGCAAAGTTGCAATATCATAGTTGTCAAGCAAATAGCTTTTCCCATCTTGGTAAACATAAAGTCCGTTTACTGAAAGTTCTTTACTAGTAAAATAAATTCGACTTCTTCTTTCTTCTTGTTTTCTTTTTTCAGTTTTCTGTCTAATATTTTCGGCTTTTCTTTCTTCTTTTTCTCTTCTTTCTTTCTGTTCTTTTTCTTCTTTTAAATCACTTTCAGATTTAGAATATGAGTGTTTATTATCTCTTGAAGTACTTGAATAATCGCTTGTTCTTTTCGCATCATATTGTGCTCTTTTTGATTCATCATTCAAGATTTCATAAGCTTCAAGTATTTCCTTAAATCTTTCTTCAAAAAACTTGTCTCCATTTTGTTTGTCTGGATGAAATTTGGAAGCGTACATTCTATATGCTTTCTTTATTTCTATTTTTGAAGCATTACTTTCAAGTCCAAGTATTTGGTAATAGTTTTTTAGCATTATTTTTTTATAAGCTATATAAATACATATTTTATAAGTGTTTGGCAGTTTGCTTGAGTATTCACAGTCGCCCTGCGACAAAGTAAATACGGAAGCAAAACCTGCTAATTACACGTCAGCCCGTCTGTGCCCATAGGTGTGTTAGCGGCATACTTTTTTTGTCGCTGTTTATTAATGCAGGAGTTGTTTTCTAAAATCATATTTCGGAATTTGCAATGTGTTTTTTACTTAAATATATTGTCAATGTAGCTGACAAACCGACAATAAGTTCTGCTTCTTCATAATTTGGTTCTTTACCTTCTCGTAAATGCCTTCCTTGTTCTGAACTAAATCCCCAAATCTTAGAAATAACATCGTCAATCGGCTTGGGTACAATATCAGGGCGTTTTTTTATTAATGCCCCTAATGTCAATGAAATGTCTCCAGTTACTTCACGAGCTACGCATTCTAAACTAGCTACAGAATGTTGAATTGAGCCTGTTATGTCTGCATTTGGTCTTCTGGAAAGGTCATTGATCGCTTCTCGAATTTCTGTTTTTGCGGTTTGCAAATTTGCTTCGTCTAATACGGAAACAACAGTATTTAACTCCTGCTCAAAGTTCTCATTACCCCTATACTCAATTAAACCATTTTTCAACTTCCAACCAATACCATTTAGTATAAAATAGTCATTTATTTCAGCTTCAAATACTTCTTTCAGTTCAGGCTTAATCTTCTCGTAAATTTCCTCAATAATGTCATAAACGTAGAACCATTCGCAGTCTGTCATTAAATCAACAACTTCATTATAAATATTTGGATACGGAGTCCAATTATCTCTGTCAGGCACTTTTCTCAATACTCGGCAAATTACTTGTCGAGAAAATGCAGGTCCATAGCCTAAACTTTCAACTGTTTGAACAATATATTCTCTTAACTCTTGAGGTGCACCATTTCTTATTGAAATTTCTTTTTCCTGATTATTTAATCCTTGTCGTTTTGAAAATGGTCGATTCATATTTCTTTTTTTAAGATTGCTACTAACGACCTGGTCTATAAGCATTTGGTAGTTTGCGGGAGCATTGTGGTCGTTATTTTCTGAAAACCGGTGCAGTTTTCAACGGACTATAAAATACAGACTCCATCCATTACCCGGTTATATTCGTTTCAAAAGTACAAACTCTTTTTAACTGCTCCAAGATTTTGTGTTATTATTTTAATGAATCGTAAAATTATTAAATTCAGTACATAAAAAAACCGTCCCGATACTACTATCCGGACGGTTTCCAACAGATTACACGCGTGTTACTGCTTATTTCACCACCGCGGCTAATTTAGGCAAATCCTTATTCTCCGGGATTAACGCAAAGGTTGAAAAATCAATCATCCATTTGTTATCTACTTTCACAAAATGCATAACATCCCGTACCTGGATCGGTTTACTCCAGCCGGTAACAAATTGCCGCAGCACATTTGCCGAATTTCCCTCTTTATTAAACCGGATTTCAATTTTCTCAAATTTCGGTTCCTTAAATTTCATGGTATCGGCCATCATGGTGGTTATCACCTTCGTGTAACCGGCTTTATCCCACAATTCGGCAGGATCGGTACCGCAATACAGGCCATCCTCTGTGAAAAAGGACAAATAGGCTTTCGCATCTTTTGATCTGAAGGACTCATCCATATCCTTCAATGTTTTGGTTACTTCGGCTTTTGCCGTGACAGGATCAAATGCAACAGGCGTTGTTTTCGTTTGGCATGAAGTGGCAAGTATCATTGCCAGCAGCATAGGAAAATAAATCTTTTTCATGTTGAATTGTTTTTAGTCATTCATACTATTCATTGTTTAATCGGAAATAACTTTGCTCCCGCCTTTTCCACGTTAAGAGACGAAGGGGAGGCGGGTTTTACGTTTCCAACGATGAATAACTAACGCCGTTTATCTGGATAATGTTTTTATAGTCAGTTGATTTTATCATTATAAACGATTACCTCCTCCCCTTCGTTAAGAAGCAAGGAGTAGTAGAGAGGAAGTAAAGAGGGAGTATAAAAGAAAAGAACCAGAATGCAACCGGCACAGGCTCCCGAATCAACCGATCAATCAACCGGAAGCCTGTATACTAACTCTATAGTTTGTTCTATCTTTAAATAGGGTATAAATAGGGTTTAAATAGGGTACAAATATATACAAATCTTCAATTCAATAAAAATTCAATTTAAGAATCATATAAATACAATATACCTATTTAAATATATTATATTTATATTGTATGTATATAGTATATATATGGTATATATATTGTATATGTAATTAAACCCTATTTATACCCTATTTAAACCCTATTTAAACCAAGAACACACTAAGGACGAACTATACAGGTAGTATAGGGGGAAGGTAAAGGGCTTGGATAGCCTCCGGGAACAACCCGAGACTACTTGGACGACTGAAAGCCAACGGCAAAAGCCGGGGGTTGGAAAGGAGATTTATTCAGTCAGAAGGCAAAAACCAGAAACTGGCGGCAAAAATGAAGAGTCCGGAGAATCGGGTAATTATCCGGACGCAGCACGGCCTCCTCCTATCCTCCCCCGGCACCCCGTTTTTCCATTGCATCCGGCATTTTCGGAGCTGCCATTCTTACAAGTCCCGCCTCTTTTTGCTTGTTTTGATTATTACAGAATTATTTCTTTAATTAGTCGGTTATTTCATGGGCTAATCGGATTTTATTTGGTAATTTTGCGCCCGAATTCCGGTCCGTACCGGAGTTCAATTCCAATCGGATCATTTCAAATACAATTCTCTTATTTTCAGGTAAAAAGAACAATTGAAAAATAACTCAGATATGCAACAAACTTTCAAATTTGTGACTGCCGAAGAGGCAGCCGCCTACGTAAACAACGGTGACGTAATCGGATTTAGCGGATTTACCCCTGCAGGATGCCCGAAAGAAGTTCCAACTGCCATCGCCAAACGGGCAGAGGCATTTCATGCCGAAGGCAAAGAATTTAAAATCGGAATGTATACCGGCGCTTCTACCGGCGACTCACTGGACGGCGCCCTGGCCCGTGCCAATGCGATCCTTTTCCGCACCCCTTACCAATCGAATAAGGACCTGCGCGTAGCCCTGAATGCTGAACGTGCTCCTTATTTCGACATGCACCTGTCGGTATTGGCCCAGGAATTGCGTTACGGATTTATGCCAAAACCTAAATTTGCCATCATGGAAGTGTGCGACCTGACTGCCGAGGGTGAAATGGTCCTGACTTCGGGTGTTGGTATTTCGCCGACCATTGCCCAACTGGCCGATTTTATCATTGTAGAATGGAACCACAACCATCCGAAAGAGCTTCGCGGATTCCATGATATCTACCAACCGCTGGATCCTCCTTGCCGCAAAGAGATTCCTATTTATAAGCCATCCGACCGGATCGGATCCACCGTACTGAAGGTAGACCCCTCTAAAATACTTTGTGTGGTTAAAACGGAACGGAATGACGAAGTGGGTGGCTTTAGTGCAACCGATGCCATTACCGATCAGATTGGGGCTAATGTAGCCAGTTTCTTAGCCAATGAACTTAAGACGGGGCGGATTCCGGCCGAATTCCTGCCGATCCAGTCGGGTGTAGGAAACATTGCCAATGCCGTGATGGCTTCGTTGGGAGCCAATCCGGATATTCCGGCTTTCGAAATGTACACCGAAGTGATTCAGGATGCCGTTATCGAATTAATGAAACAAGGACGTATCAAATTTGCCAGCGGATGTTCGCTGACCGTAACCAACCCGGTGTTGAAAAGCATTTATGCCGACCTGAACTTCTTCCGCGATAAAATAGTCCTTCGTCCATCGGAAATATCGAATAATCCCGAAATTGCCCGCCGCCTCGGATTAATTACCATCAACACGGCCCTGGAAGTGGATATTTTTGGAAATGTAAACAGTACGCACGTATTGGGATCGAAAATGATGAACGGTATCGGCGGTTCGGCCGACTTTACCCGCAACGCCTATATTTCGATTTTCACCACCCCGTCAACGGCCAAAGGAGGTAAAATCAGTTCTATTGTACCGATGGTTTCGCACGTCGACCAAACCGAGCACTCGGTGAACGTCATCATTACCGAATACGGGATTGCCGACCTGCGTGGTAAATCACCGATCCAACGTGCCGAGGAGATTATTGAAAACTGCGTAGCCCCTGAATACAAAGAAATGTTACGCGATTATACCAAGCTTTCGGGTGTAACCCATACGCCTCAAAACCTGGCGGCCTGCTTTGGCATGCACACCCAGTTTGCCAAGACCGGCAGCATGCAGGGAACAAGCTGGGAAGATTTTAAATAATCAACGCCGGTTTCAGCTATCTATAAAACAAATGGCCCGCTCAACTTTAAAGTTTGAGCGGGCTATTTGTTTTAAACCTTCCGGTTAATTCCACGAATGCTGAATCATAGTGAAGCCCTCACTAACCGGCTTCCTGCACTGTACGGAGTGACGGCTTCACTAATACTAACATCCTGCACCGTACGAAGTGACGGCTTCATCAATACAGATGCGACATTTTCTGCTAAACACAACACGAATTAATGGTCAAGAAATAATGTATTATTTATAGAACCCGACCTCTCCCTAAATCCCTCTCCCAAGGAGAGGAACTTTGCCGGGTGCTAAGAATAAAATTACAGGATATTATATTCGTCCAATTACTTAAGTAGCAGAAACAATATATTGTCTGTTTTATTTCTTGAAAAATACGACTAAAACAGCTTTTCTAAATAAGAAAATAAGGATTTTAACAGGAGGAAGTTAGGTCTCCTACGAAGGGTTACCGTCTAAAAATAGGGGTTCTAAATTAAAAACCTTATTTTTGTTTTTTACCCCTTAGTAGAAATATTAAGCAAAAAGATCTAACCCTTATTTTCTTATTTAAATTAAAATAATACGACATTAGTTAGTTTCTGTTACTTAGTTGTTTTTCCTAAACACTTTTATCTCCACCCGCCGGTTTTTGGCACGGTTTTCATCGGACGTATTCGGAACCAACGGTTCGTCGTATGCCTTGCTTTCTGTCGTCAGCTGAGCCCCCGGAACACCCTGGGCAAGGAACTTCTGCTTCATGTTGAACGCCCGTTTCATTCCGTACTTCACATTGATTTCGTGTGTACCGGTATTGCAGGTATGGCCGACAATATGCAGACAGATATCCGGGTTTGCTTTAAGAATATCACTCAATTCCTTTATCTTGTCATTTTCGGAGCTTCCGGACTGGTCGGACTTCAGTTGGAAATTAGCCTTGATGGTGGCTGCAATCCTTTTGGCTTTTTCAAAAGGATCTTCCGGCCGCACCGTATCACGCGGTTGAACGGCAGGCTGAACGGGCGGCTCAACAATTACAATCGCCGGAACTTCGGCTTTCTGAGGCGGAGTTACAGTCACCGAATCCGTGGCCTTGATTATTTCCGCTTTAGCAGGTTCCATTTTTTGAAGGGTATCGGCCGGTGGGTTCATAACCGGCAGTTCCTCCACTTTCAGGGGCCGGCGGGCTTTCGGAAGTCGCCAGTACAAGCCCACTTTCAGGCCCGCCGACAGGGGAACTACCTTGCTTGTTTGGGCCGAAGCCAACACACCGTCATAGGTACCATCGGGTTGAAGCAGGAGCTTACTGTCCGCTTTTAAAACATTGTTCAGCCCATAATTAAAGTAACCGCCAACATACAAATCAACTTTCTCCGACAACTGAATGAGTCCACCCAGACCGGCAACACCCAGGCAAGCTGTTTTTAGCGACAAATTTCCTTTATAACCGGGGGTATAGGTTAAGAAACCATGTTGCGGCAGATTCCTTAATTTGGCATTATACTGACCGTAAAACCCGGTGGTTACAATTTCGCCCCCCACTGTCTCATAACGTTCGCTGACGGGAAAGGAAATTTCAGCACCAAGGGATCCCAACAGGCCGAATTTCTTGTTGACTGCATGCCGGTACTGAACAGTCACCGGAATGTCCAGGGACAGGACCTGTTGCTTTTCCTGCCAGTTTTTATAATTAGCCCGGAACTCATAGGATTCGCCGTCGGTATCAACAGCCGGCGTAGCGGACAGAAAATTAACCGTGGACTGCGCATTAAATGACTGGATGCCCAACCCGGTTTGCAACCCCCAATGGAGATTAAAGAAATAACTGTAGCCGGCATTCAGGGTCATTCCGGCCTGTCCTTTTTCGGTTCCGTTCTGCAGGCTATAGGAAAGGTTATGATACCCGCCGCCGCCAGTGACATAAAGGTATTGTTCGGCCTGTTTCGCCTGTATACTACTGGAAAATAGCAGAATACATCCTATTATTAATTGATTTTTCATTTTTCAGCTTCTTTTGTATATGGTTTCCACTTAGTTTTTACAGCTGTTTCACTGCGATTCGACCAATCGCAGTGAAACATGCTCTTTATTTTACTACAACTATTTTAAATAAAAACTCTTTCCCCTTCGCCGTAATTACATGCCCGGCATAGATTCCATCGGCTGCCGGCAAACTAATTTTATTCAGTTTTTCAACTTTTGCGGAACGATAAATCCGGACTCCCTGCATCGTATAAACCGTCAGTTCCGCCCCTTCCAACTCCTCATCGATCATTCCGGTCAGCTTAACCGTGCAGATCTCATTTTCCTTAACCGGACTCGGGTAAACACTTACTTTTTGAGGTAACGGGATATTTAACACTTTGGGGCAACTAAAGAGCGTCTGTCCATCCGTTGTTGTCACTTCCAACGAATAAGAGCCCACCAATCCTTCGGGATCGCAATAAACCTGATCAGTAGCGCCATTGACCGCTACGCCATCTTTATACCACTGATACCCGGTAAAACGGTTACTGCTGTTATCGCACAACACGACATCCTTAAACTTGGGTATGATATAAGCGGAAGAGATATTGACTGTAAAGTTGAAGGTATAACCCGGGCTTTCGGTTCCCTGATCATTCTTCATTTGTAACGTTCCCTGATAAGTTCCATCCGGCATTCCGTTGGGAAGTGCAAATGACAAGGTTCCATTATTTAATGAAGTCGGTAAATTGGAATAGCTTACGTTCTTAACACCGCCTGCCAATGCCGCATCATTAAATGTCAGTTTATACCGGGTTGGAGCTCCTGTCAGGACCGTATAAGCCAACTCCAGTTCTGTATTTTCACAGCCCGGGGAAGGGGAAGCCAATGGGCTCAGGGTTATGTTATCCGATATTTCCGCTCCATGGATTACATAATCGGCAGGCGCAATGTAGTTTCCACTGGCAGAGCCTGTCAGGGTATAAACTACCGTAATGGTCTTGTTCGTTCCCGCACCGGCGTTATCGTAACCGGCCGTTGCCATAACACGGACATTGCCAATATCTGCCGGTTCAACCCCTTGCAAATCACCAATTGAAGTAAGTACGGCACTTGTATTGCCATCAACCACCTTGACGGTGACTGCTGTTGGCGGAGCAATGGCCAGCTGTTTCCGGACAATTTCAGCGGCATCTACCGAATAGGTATAATCGGCCGGGGCGGTATAGTTACCGGCACTCGGTCCGGACAACGTGTATGTAACGGTGATCGTCTTCCCGGTACCTGCACTGGCATCCGAATAAGAAGCGGTGGCATTTAGGGTGACTTTACCGATATCACCGGCAGCCAGATCTGATAAAAGGCCCTCAACAACAGTTGCTGAGGCACTTCCATCGTATACTTTCCGGGCCGTAATGGTTGGGTCGGCTACCGAAACTTGTTTTGCCGTAATGGCTCCATCTGCAGAAGAAGGAACATAGTTGATGGTATAATTCTCAGTTACATCCGTGGTACCGTTCTTGATGGTAAGACCTGAAACTATCAATGTATGAGTTGCACCGACATTCGGATTATCGAAGGCCTGTACAGCCGGAGGATTGACCGCATCACCGGAAACAAGTCCCTCCAATGATGGTTTAACTGCAGAAGATGAATTTCCATCATAGGTCTTTGAATCAGGTACAGCCGTTACGGTCAATACACGCTTTTCTACAGTCAGGTCATTGCCTGCAAATGTTTGGGCATAATTAGGTCCAAACGAGTAAGTTCCCTGATGAATGGCATATGTACCTTTATTTTCACCGGCTTCCCTTGTCAACGAACCGGTTGGATCATCTCCTGTTACAACCGTCCCCCCGGTAACCTGAGCCGTTAAGACCGGATCGGCATCACCGTAGGTTTTGCTTTTGGCATCGGCTGTAATGGTAACAGGACGGGCCGTAATGGCCAGTGTATTGCTACCTCCCAGCGTCAGGGCATAATTAGATCCGGCACTTAAGGTTCCCAGCGTGTAGGCGTAAGTTGATACATTGTTCCCGCTTGCCCGTGATAAGGCCCCGCTGTAGCTGTCACCCGCCTGAAGGGCTTCACTGGCAGTATACGTAAAGGCAGGATCGGCATTACCATACACTTTCGTTTGTCCCGCATCCGGGGTAACCGTAAGCGGGCGGGCCGTAATGGCAAAGGTATTGCTTCCACCCAGCGTCAGGGCGTAGTTAACCCCGGCACTTAAGGTTCCCGGCGTGTAGGCATAAGTTGATACATCTTTACCGGCTAACCTTGATAAAGCTCCGCTGTAGCTGTCACCCGCCTGAAGGGCTTCGCTGGCCGTATAGGTAAAGGTCGGATCGGCAGTACCATACACTTTCGATTGCCCGGCATCCGGGGTAATAGTGACCGGACGGGCCGTAATGGCAAAGGTATTGCTTCCTCCCAGCGTGAGCACGTAATTATCCCCGGCACTTAAGGTTCCGGTCGTGTAGGCATAAGTTGATACATCTTTACCGGCTAACCTTGATAATGCCCCACTGTAACTGTCACCCGATTGAAGGGCTTCGCTGACCGTATAGGTAAAGGTCGGATCGGCAGTACCATACACTTTCGTTTGTCCGGCATCCGGGGTAATAGTGACCGGACGGGGGGTGATTACTCCTGTATTTACATCATAATCGACCGGAGCGGTGTACTTACCAGCATCCACCCCTTCCAGGGCAAAAGTAACATGGATTGTTTTTTCCTTACCCACATTGGCATCAACATAACTTGCCGCGGCTTTTACGGTTACCTTATCCCCCGGAGCAACTCCGGTTACATCACCAACAGTTATTGCCGCCGATAGTGTTTTATCATACACTTTACTCCATGCCAGTACCAGATTTGGGACGGCAAGTTGGGAATAAGCTTTCTGCGTTACCGTGATCGTTTGAGGGGCAATGCCTTCATTGGATGTTATGGTCACCAGCGCTGTCCGGACTCCTCCCGGATTGGCCTGTGCATTGAAAGTAAGTGTTGCATTTCCCGAAACAAGAACATCCGGACTAACCGTCAACCAGTTAGCAGCAGGGTCTATCGTAGCCGTCCAGGTGGTATTGGATGATACATCGACCGTGGCCGTGCTGTTGGCTGCGGCCGATAGCGTGGCAGTTGCACCCGAAAGAATGTTATAATACTCCACTGCCGGTGCCGGTAGTTTTAATTTTGCCAGGTTGGGCTGAAACTGTCCATAAATAGTTGTAAACTGACCTCCGGTATACAGGTTTTCACCCTGAACGGATATAGAAGCGACCCCGGTACCATCAATAGCTGGATTCCAGTACGGATCTACTTTGGCATCGCTGATATTCATCTTTGCAAGGCCATTTCTGGTATACCCACCCATGGCATCGAAAATTCCTCCTACATACAGATCGGGCCCATTCGGAACTATCGTTAATAGCACACCACCTACCCCGGCAGTCGATGCAGCGACCTTTTGCAGTTGGGTAACCGGGTTTAGGGTAACCGGTTTATTCACAGTTCTTCCCATAAAGGCATCCACCCGGCTTTTCAGGCTACCGGCAGTTGATATTGATGAAACTTTTTGCGGACTAACGCCACCCATTGGCGGTCCGGAAACATCCGGATTCCAGGCATTATCGGCATCGCCGGTTGTATTATTTAATTTTGCCAGCGTGTTTCTGGGCTGGCCGCCGATATTATCGAAATAACCTCCGGCGAAGATATTATTCCCACTCACCGCAACCGAACAGACGGGATAACTTGCATTTGGATTCCAGATCGGATTGACTATCCCGGTTGGAATATCCAGTTTGGCCAAATAGTTTCTGGCGACTCCACCTATATTTTCAAAGAAGCCCCCTACATACAGGTCATTCTTATTGACAGCAAGACTATAAACTTCCCCATCAGCATTTGCACTCCAGGTATGGTCCGCATCCCCGTTGATCGTATTGAGTTTTGCCACACACCATCGCTCTTGTCCTCCGATAAATTGAAAATATCCCCCCACAATAAGATCACTGCCGGTCATTACAATTGAATTAACATTGCCATCTCCCAAGGCGTCCCAGGATTCATCCACAGCACCATTTGTATTGTTTAACTTGGCAATCCCCTTTTTAGACGAGCCTCCGATTTCATCAAATGATCCCCCGACATATACATCATTTCCGTTAAGAGCAATCGTAGAGACAGCTTTATTTGCATTTGGATTCCAGTTCATGTCCAGACTGCCATCCGAATTATTGAACCGGGCCAGGCCATTTCTGGTTTGTCCGCCAAAAGTCAAAAAGTTTCCGCCTACATACAGATTATTCCCGTCCCCGGCTATACAATTAACCGTATTGTCGAAATCAGGATCCCAGGAAAAATCGGCTTCCCCGGTGGTACTATTTAATTTTATCAGGTTGTTTACGGATTGTCCTCCGTATGAACTAAAATCACCCCCGGCATAAAGATCAGACCCGATTATCGCCAGGCTGTTTACCGGTCCATTTATTTCCTTTAAATTCCAGGTGGCATCAACATCACCGGTAGTTCTATTCACTTTTCGAATGCGGGGTACACAAATATTTGAAGTAGTAACGCCATTAACAACGAGAGTCCAACTATTATTGTCACCCCCAATATAGACCTCCTCGTTGCTGAAGGCAATTGCTTTTATTTGATTCGTTGTTTCCGGTTGCCAGTCAATATCAGCATGTCCGTCCGTATTATTCAACTTTGCAATGTATTTTCTGTTTTCGCCTCCAATACTGTAAAAAGATCCCCCGGTATAGATCTCGCCCTTATTGACCGCAATACACAAGACCTGACCATCAGCATCCGGTTTCCAGGCCGGATCAGCGGTTCCATCCGTATTATTTAATTTTGCAATATTATTCCGTATCTGTCCACCCATAGTGGAAAAGTAACCTCCAACGAGGATATCGGTTCCGTTTATTGCAATGGTATTGATAATACTTGAAGGACCGTCAGAATTTGGATTCCACTCAACATCAGGAGCACCGTCAGCATTATTCAATTTGGCTATCTTATTTCTTGCTACTCCTCCAATAGACGTAAAATAGCCTCCAACATAAATGTCCGGTCCGCTTAACGCTATGCATTGTACACGGTCATTCGCATTTGGATCCCAGGCCGTCACTTCGCCTGCCGAATTTAGCTGAGCCAAATGGTTTCGCGTGACTGTTCCAACGTGTGTAAAATCACCGCCTATATACCAGCCTCCATTACCATCCGGGACACAACTGTATATTGCCCCGTTCGCTTTAGCAAACGACATATCCGGAGCGGCCGAAGTTGTACTCAGCTTTGCACCGTGTCCGGAAGTTTGACCCACCGTGTAAAATTCACCGCCTATATACGTATAGTTGTCATTCGATATTACTTTATCAACAAGTCCATTCGGAACCAGTGCCGTAATGTTGGCAATCCCGGCCACTCCGTTTGCCAGGGTGGCTGCTATTGAATAAGAGTTGGTCCCATCCGAATTAACGGCATCCACCACGGTATAAATGGATACATAATACGGCGTACCCGGGATTAATCCGGTAACAGAAACAGTTGTTCCATCTCCTTTGTACACGCAGTAAGCAGCAGCATCCAATTGAAACGGCGTACCGGAAGCGTATGCAGCATTGGCGGTGTAGCCCGATGGCGCATTGGTAGGCGTGCCTGTTGTGATGGCACTTGCAGCTTTTACAAACACGAGGGTCGTATGATTGCCTGCCACATAACCGGCGGGCGACGTCCAGGTAATATCCGCAGTTGTTGTTCCGGTCAGTTTGTATGTCTGGGCCAGGATCGCAACCGGCATGGTAGCCTGTTGCATGACAGGTGCCGAAGTAGTATTAAAATCAATCAGCGAGCCGGCATTGGTGTATGAATAAATCTTGTAATTATACATGGTACCGGCCTGCAATCCGCTAAAGCTTACTGCCGAAGAGGCCGTGCCGGGTGTAACTTTCATATTGGCTGTTCCGTTTGTTACCGTCAGTACATCGTCCGGATCGGTTCCATCCACCGGATCAACAACCGTTTTACTCAAGCTTAGCTTCACCAGATAGCCATCGGGAAGCTGTAACCCGGCTACAGCCGGAGTCCACTTCAGCGGAATGGAAGATGAGGTTACCGGTCCGCTGGTAAAATTAGCCGGCTGATTGGCCGGTTCGCCAACAGTTGTCCTGGCGTGTGCCGTTGCACCGTTGGAATACAGGTAAGCACTGTTGTATGAGAAAGCTTTATAATAGTATTCCGTTCCTTTAAGTAATCCTGTATGATTCGTTAACTGGCCGGCATCCCCCTGGTAGAGAATCGTTCCACCGGCAAATGAGTCGCCGGAATGACCGAATGCAGTCCCATCCGGGGGAGAAGAAAACACGCCCGTGTTATTATAAACTACCACGATCTGATCCCCGCTTGCATTGGCCGTAGAAGACAAATTTAGTTGGGTACCGGAAGCCGGGGTAGCGGTAAATGCAGCCGGATTATCGAATGCCAGGGTCGAAGCATTCACAATCGTACCGAACGAGTAATTAGTTGATCCATCGTACACAAAAGCGTCATAATAATAGGTTGTCCCTTTTGCTAATCCGGTATGATTTATCAATCCCGCTGCACTTCCAATGTAAAGAATCGTGCCATTGGCAAATGCGTCACCCACCTTCACGGAAGACGCACTATTGACCGGTGAGGTAAAGATTCCGGTATTATTATAAACAACCACGATCTGATCGTTATTGGCATTCGCAGTGGCTGCCAAATCTATCTGAGTATAGGAATTTGTAGTGGCCGTAAAGGAAGTTAACTCATTTACGACAGATACCCGATAAAAATCTTTCCATTGGTCGGCTGCCTTGTACAAGTCTTTTGAGACCAACGGCACGTACAATTTACAGCCCGCTTTGTCGACACCATCAAAAACGTATGCCCCTAAAGTTATTTTAGTTGGGTCGGCTTGATTTACATAGATTGCTTTCAATCCGCTGCAACCGCTAAATGCGCCACCCCCAATTGACGTGATGGCTGTTGGAAAAATGATGGAGGTAAAACCGGAGCAACCTGAAAATACATAATCATTAATCGTTGTAACAGAGGGAGGTAAAATCAATGTTCCGGTCAGTCCATTACATCCGTGAAAGGTATTTTCCCCGATCGTAGTAACCAATGAAGGGATCGTTAACGTTCCGGACAAACCGATACAATTAGAAAATGCCTGACCCCCGATAATCGTAACCAACGATGGAATGTCTAATTTCCCGGTTAAACCACTACAATCAATAAAAGCATAGCTTCCAATGGATGTTGTCGACAAAGGCATTTTTATCGAAGATAATGTTTTTTTTCCGGTTTGATAGACCGGGTCACTAAATGCAAATTGCGGAATTTCATTGTCCGGATAAGTTATATCCGTTGTTCCCGCGGTTCCCTTGTCACCTGTGTAGGCTACTATCGTTGCCCCACTTAAATCCAGTACCGCCAACAGTGGCATATCATCCCGCATGGCTTTAAAATCACGGGCATCGATGGTTCCCTTGATTTTAAGGTCGGTTATATCGGCGATGGTTATGCCGGCATCCGTTAGTGTAGTTGTTAAATTCCCGTTAGTCACAACGATAGAACCATCCCCGGCAGCCTGGGTGACGGTAATTTTTTTTGCAACCGCTAAACCGGTTCCCCAAACACTCACGGTAGCTACACGGGCAGCGGTTGTCGGATTTTGCTTAGCGGTGAACGTTAGTTGACCGTTGCCGGCTCCGGTTGCCGGACTAACCGCCAGCCAACTATTGTCCGAACTTGCCGTCCAGGTCGTATTGGAAGTTATATCCACCGTGTTTTTACTGGCCGGCAGTCCGGCCACTGCAACGGAAGTTGATGAAACATTAAGAGAAACATCCACCCCCGGATCCACAATATCGGTAGCAGCTTTCAGCGGGTCGGCAACCACGCGGGCAGCTGCAGCCCGGGCATACGAACCGCTATTAAAAGAAATCACAAGCAGTAGCAACATCAGGCTAAAGGCTCTTAATACTCCGGTTACCGTGGCTGTATTTATTCTGTTTTTCATATTCATGTCGTTTTAGCGGATAATTAATTTTTCGTTTGTCACTTGATTACAGGTCTCGGCTTTGCCAACGTATGCACCGGGGATTAAACCCTGCGTAGAAATATACGTTAAGTTATTCGCACTGAAGGTTACTGTTTTCACAGCCACCCCTTTCAGGTCGTAGAGTGTTAGCTGTCCCTTTTGATCGCTTCGGTTTTCAACGTAGATAACTCCCGGGGAATTAAACACCTTCAACAGAGCCGTATTTGTTGTTGCGATATCACCGGTAGCAGCGGTTACAATTTTAAACCGTTTGGCAGGCGTTGGCGTGGATACGGCACTAAAGGTATATTCCGAACCATCGTCCGTAATATCCGTCGTGGTTCCTGCCACTAAATCCACCAGATAGGCTTTCCCATAGGTTGAAGCTATATTCTGCTGCATAAACTTAAGCGTATATTCGGTATCCTGCCCTGCCTGGAATCCCAGGTAGGTTTCGTTCAGGTCATTCACCGCATCAATCTGGTAATCCCCGTCGGCTTCCAGGGCAAAAAGCTGCGGATTCAACACCGACCCCATCATTTTATAGCCATCCCATCCGTTATCAAAGTGTCGGGTACAGGTTGGATCGGTAAAGATCCACATCCGATCAGCTGCATGAGCACTGGTTACATCAATGCGGGTGATTACTTTCTCCTGTGTAGCTATTTTCTTTGGAGCACGTTGCATCTCGGTATTAATCCTTATATTTTCACCATCACCGTATGAAAATTTGATGGATCCCGCTTCATCGGTCAATGTTTTAACCAGGAATCCCTGCATGGAAGGAATTTGATCAGGAATTCCCGCATCTCCTGCTGTATTCACTGTAGAAACGGTGTATTGGCCCGGACTACCCGAAGCTCCGTTATAAGGAGTTACCCCACTCGTGGCAAACCAATCATTAAACGTTCCGGTATTATACTGATAAACCGATTGTTCAGTTTTGTCGCCAAAATCTATCATGGTGATACCCATCGCAGCAGTGTAAGGATTCCCAAAAATATGCTGACCGGGGTACTTAGCATCCATTGAATAGGTAAGCGTTTTTGAAAAATCAGCGTTGGTTAATTCTCCTTTAAAAACATACGTAGTAGGAACCGCCTGTGTCAGTTCATACCCCGTACCGGAAGTTAAGATTGAATCCGGACTTTGTAACGACCAAAGATTTGCATTCTCTTTTGATGTTTCATTATACCTTCTTACAATGCAATTATCGAAAGCACTACTATAGGGTAAGGTCTTAACCGGAATACCGAAGAACTGCCAGTTGTACAGGCTACCGGCCGGGTTATTTAAATTCCAGCTGGCCTTGGAGTACATTTCTACAGTCGCCAGCGGATCATTATTAATTTGCGTAGAGTTTCCAACGCTCGCTTTGACTTTTGGTGGATTACTATTTTTGTTTAAGTAAGCAAAGGTCGCATTTGGAAGGGCAGGATCGGCTTTAATGACAAAACCTTCTGCTCCACACGTATTCGTGATAGTACCATAGACAACAAAAAATTGTGCGGCATTCAGTGTTAATCTTGCCCCGCTATTGATTGTTAAATTAAAACATTGAATTCCGTCTTTTCCCGATTCAGCAATCGTACAAATTCCATTAATCGTTAAATCATTACAAAATATCCCGCCATTTTTTCTTTCAGCAATCGTACAATTTCCATTAATCACAGGGCTATCACCTTCAGAACCGGGTACTTCCTGTACATTCCAGCGAGTTGCATCTTCCCAGTTTCCCGGTCCTGTAAATACAGGCACATTCGAGAAGCTCGATTCTTCCGACAGAAGAGTAGCTCCGGTTGGGGTGGTGACATATCCTTTGTAATAGATGGTACTGCTTTTGTCTAATCCGGATATATCCACTGTAAATGTTCCTCCGGTTAAACCACCTTCCGAAGTTTTGTTGTCAGTTATTTGAACCCCGGAAGTGGTGCTCCAACAGATACCCCGATCCAGTACCGGCGCATCGGCTGGTGTAATGGTGGCACCCAGCGTGGCGGTGGCAAGTTTGATATTGGTGGCCGTAGGAGTGGTTATGGC
>JAUZOM010000064.1 GCA_030706465.1 Bacteroidota bacterium
CAAGAGGAATTTGATAAAGAATACTTTGCTGAGCTGACTGGTTTTGTCCGCAATGAATATAAAGCCAGGCTGACATTTCCGCCGGCTTCCCTTATCTTCAATGCCTTTAACCAGTGTCCGTTTGATAAAGTAAAAGTAGTGATTATCGGACAAGATCCTTATCATGGAGATGGTCAGGCACATGGGTTATGTTTTTCGGTGAACGATGGCATAGCTTTTCCGCCTTCTCTGCTCAATATCTTCAAGGAAATAGAACGCGATTTAGGGAGACCGGCTCCTGCCAGTGGAAACCTCACACGCTGGGCCCAACAAGGCGTTTTATTGTTGAACGCTACTCTGACAGTCCGGGCACACATGGCGGGATCCCATCAGGGGAAAGGTTGGGAAACATTTACCGATGCGGTTATTCACAAATTAGCCACCAAACAGGAGCATTTGGTTTTTATGTTATGGGGTTCCTACGCACAGCAAAAAGGAGCGTTCATTGATTCAAAACGCCATCTGGTCCTAAAGTCGGTACACCCTTCCCCCCTATCGGCTTACCGGGGATTCATTGGAAACAATCATTTTTCCTCTGCAAACCGGTACCTGAAAGAAAATGGTAAATCCGAAATAAACTGGTAAAGAATATAAAAAAGGAGCTGCTTAATAAGCAGCTCCTTTTTTATGCACATGTCTCGTCCAGTAACAGGTCAAATCTTTAGAAAATTGAATAGATAAATGGAGCCAGGGCTGAGCCTTGGGTAAGTACTATCAACATACTAAAGAGCAAAAGTATGAAAATCAACGGAATAAGCCAGTACTTCTTCCGTGTTTTCAGGAAAGCAACTAATTCTTTTAAAAACTCCATATCTTATTTTTTATGTTTAACATACTAAAATCAGTCCTGTAAAATGCAATGAACCTGCGTCAGTTAAGGTCCCCATCTAAGGGTTTAACTTATGAAGGTTATTTTAAATTCGTTGGAATTTGATGGTTTTGTATCATATCCAGCAAAGAACGGGCTTCGGGAGAAGGAGCCAGTTGATTGGCCCTGTTCAAGTAAAACAGGGCTTTCTTTTCTTTATGTTGCATTATACTCAGCTTTCCGGCTAGCAGAAAATACTCTTGTTCATACGGAAGTTCCAGGCAAAGTCCTTCCATAACGCGTAATGCATTGCCCAGGTCCTGCTTTTGCTTATAATAATCATAGAGGGAGCGCATAGATTCAAACCAGTTGATTTGCTTGACAGCGCAGGCACCAGCAATTTGTTCTTCATAGGTCCTCACGTGGGTTGGATCTTCAGCCGGGATCGGCTCATTAAAGGGCCATGATTCTTTCAACAACCAGATCGATATTCGTCCAAAGATCGTATCAAATGGAGTAAAAGGATAATCTCCCGGAGAAATAAACAATGAATTGGTATTATCTTTTAGGGAGGGAAGTATCCCTGATTTTAGCAATTCCTTATAAAAGGCATTGGATATCAGTTGTTGCCCTGCCAGATTGGGATGGACATGCTCCAATAATAACGTTGAATCCATAATGCCATGAGGTGAATGGTGTTCAAATTCCCGCATGGCATCCACAAAATGAACATTCTTATTATCCCTGGCATAGTCCCTTATAAGAATATTGATCCTTTCCGGAGCACGGAAGCGGAGTCCATCATATTCCTTTGCCAGCACGTAATGCCTTTTGGCTGCCAGATAATCACGGTGTACATAAGCAACATTGCCTGCCTGGTATTGCTTGCTGGCGTTAAAATTACCGTTACTGCTGATAAAGGGCTTTAAATCTTTTTGGTTATAAACCAGATTACTGATAAATACTGGTATTCGGTGCTTGCCAAATAAATCCAACAGGTCCGTCATGTTCGATTTAAATTGATCAATTCCTTGTTGAAACTGCCTGGACTTATACGGAACGGATTGGTCATGAGCCATTCTTTCCATTAATGTCAATGAATAATCGGTGGTCTTTTTGTCGGAGCCTTTTAACCGGGCCGCTAACCTGAATATCCATTGTCCCAGTTTAAATTCTTTGAGGGCAATAGTTGCCCGTATCCAGTTGGGGTTTCGTCCGATGCTGCTTGAAGAGGAGACACCCAATGCTCCGTAATATTCGTTGTGTCCGGCATAAATTAAAACAGCATCCGGCTGATAGTTAATTAGCTGCTTAGAGAAATCGTATAAGGTATAGGAGTTGACAGCTGTGAGGGATAAGTTGATGATTTCGAAATTGACAGTGGGATATGCAAACTGCAGCCGGTATTTGAGCATGCGTGGGAAAGCTCCGTTATGCATGTATGGAAAACCGACTGTGGTGGATTCGCCCAATACAAAGATCCTGATTGTTCCGGATTTCTTTTCTTTGGGGAACAGCTCATAATTACCCTGTGTGGCGTTCTCCTGAACCGTAAAATACTTTTTGGATATATCCGGGTTTAAGTGGTAATACGTACCGGTTTTATCTTCAAGAAAAAGATTCGTATCATACCCATAGTTACACACGCGTAAAACTATTTCCACGAGTAGCAATACAAAAAACGGTAGTAAAACAGCTATTGTTTTAAATATCCATTGCCGGGTATATTCCTTTTTGGCTTTCAATTCAGGTAAAACAGGTATTAGTTAAAAGGAGGTGGAAGATCAATTTACTTCGAAGTTTTAAAGATAAAACAACCACCTGTAAAAAGGCAGGTGGTTGTTGAAATTTTAAATTTTATTAATAACCCTCGGATTGTTGAAGATTACCGTGATACCTTTCTATTTCTGTCTTAGGTATAGGTTGGACATAATAACCTATGCCGTTGTAGACAAGTGTACCACTACGGGTGGCTTTATAGTAAGCCACTTCTTCTTTTCCGATTTCCCATCGGCGGACATCAAACCACCACTGGCCTTCGGCAAACAATTCAGCCCAGCGCTCATATTTCAAGACATCATTATGTAGATGATCCCCTGCCTGAGCCATAGTTGCATCGGTAAAAGATGTATAGTCAACCGGTGAAGGACTGTCAACCGGATAATTGTAGGCCCGGCGATGTACTTTATTTACATATTCCAACGCTTTGGAAGGAAGCGAATCCTTCAATGCTTCTGCATACAGTAAATAAATATCGGCTAGCCGGATGATTGGGTAATTGGCCGGACTGCTAAAATTTAACTGGCTCTCGGTACCTAACCGGTTTGTAAATTTCTTATGATTCCAGGACAATACCTGAGGCATGTTATTCAAAGCAGGCGACCTGTCATAGAAGGTTTCACGCCCAAGTGCATCTTTAAAAGTATCAACATAGGGTTGCCCTGCACTGACATATAAACGCGGATCCGCTTTTTTATTTGTACGTATATCGTTACTTTGAGCCGTGTACGCCGGGTCAATAATCCACGGTATATTGGTAATGGACCTTGCTGCTGATTTCACAAAATTAGGATTGTGTATTCTGTTTCCGGGAGCCGGCAATGCAAAGCCGAAACGAGCCACATTAGCATCATGTACATAATTATTTCCCCAGCCGCCGGTGGAGTTGGTAATTATATCATACGAAGTAGTAGATGCCTTATCACGGAAATCGAGATTAAGAGGCCAGGGAGCAAATACCATGGGCATCCCACTGCCCGTTGTATACCCTCCCCAGGGACCGTTCTGGTTTATATTGGTTGTCATATCGATTTCATACAAGTTTTCCTTATTGAACTCATTCTTTTCGTCAGCATAAAACATATTTTCGTAAATAGAGGTAGCTACCAATATCTTACCACTATGATTAATGATATCCTCTAAAACTGGCACTGCCTTTTTGGGATAGCGGGCCTGCATATAGGACTTTGCTAACAGGCCTTTTGCGGCCCATTCAGTAGCACGGGTCAGGTCGGTGTTATATCCTTTCAGTAAGGGGATTGCTTCGTTTAGTGTCGAAATTATAAAATTCCAGGAGTCCTTCGTTGTGGCACGTTGTGGCATCATGTCATCAATGGTTTTAGGCACTTTATCGATCAGCGGAAGTCCCAATCCTCCTGCTTTACTCTCTATTTCGAAGAAAATTTGTCCGTGCCAGTAAGCCAAAGCCCGGTTAAACAGAGCCTGTCCTTTCATATAATTAAGTTTTACCGAATCTGCCGGATGAATCGCCCGGACCTTTTCAATGCCTTCCAATGCGGCATTGGATAGTTGGATCCATCTCATCACATCCGAATACGTTTGGGTATTATACGGGCAATCCGTATTCGTGTTGTTACTCATCTGGGTTGCCCGGCTATCATAGCTGCCATCCGTATCCGAGGTATGATCGTAAAGATAAATGCCCATGGGGAGCCAATAAAAAGTATATAAACCTTGTGTATGGCTACCGGCATAACTGGAAGTCAGCATTAAACTGGCCTCATCGGCAGTGCTTGGAAATTCAGCTGAAGAAGCAGAACCTTTATCGGCAACATCAAGAAAATCAGAACATCCTGACAAGGCTACAGTCAGAAATACGATGCCGATGATATAATAAATCTTATTTTTCATATAAATATATTTTCTGTGTTAATCAATTAATTAGAAACCTAAATCAATAGCAAATGACAACAAGCGCGAAGGCAGGTAGCGGTTGGGATTATCCACTCCACGCTGTAAAACTGCTCTTTTGTCGCCATCCGTTGGAGTATTAGCCAGGGCAGTACCTGCAATTTCAGGGTCGATACCGGTATAATTGGTAATTGTAAACACATTTTGGGCACTAATATAGATACGGGCATTGTCGAACCCTATACTTCTCGTAATATTCTTTGGAATAGAATACCCGACAACCAGATTTTTCAATTTAAGATAATCCCCTTTTTCTACCCAAAATGAAGAAGTGGTGGTATAATTCTCACTTGGATCACCTACCCATTGATTGCTGGCATTAAACAGTCCGGCACGCGGCATATTTGTTAAGCCGTTAGGGCCAAAGAAAGAATCATTGAAAATATCCTTCGTCGTATTACCATCACTTGCAAAAGTTTGTGTACTGCCAAGTTGATTTGAAGTACCGCCCTTTACAGCATTATAAATATCAAATCCAAAGGCGCCCTGAAATTGCAGACTCAAATCGAACCCTTTATATTCAAATTTCAGATTAATTCCATAAACCGACTTAGGCCAGGGATCACCAATCTTAGTCTGGCACTTTTCGTTTACATATCCCTGTCCGAAATCGTCAAAAATCAGGTCACCGACACCGGTATTTTGTCTCCAGTAATAATTCTGCCCTTTGGCTTGTGCTTTAGCGTTGTAAGCATCTACCTGCGCTTGGTTTTGGAAGATCCCAATCGCCTTATAGCCATAGAAAAAGCCCATAGCCTGGCCATTCTCAGTCCGGTTGATCCCATACATGAGCGGTGCTGCTCCTTCATCTCCAAGCTGAATTACCTTGTTTTTGTTGAAAGAAACATTTCCTCCGATAGAATAACGAAGGTCTCCTTTCTTGTCACTCCAGGTCAGCGTAAGTTCGTGACCGATATTTTCTACCTGGCCGATATTGATAGGCATCGTATTATTAATATCCGTGTAATAACCAATTCCACTGGATAAAGGAACCAGGCGCGAATAAAGCATATCTTTCGTTTGGCGGTTATAATAATCATAAATAAACGACAATCTGTTATTGAAGAACCCTAAATCAATACCAAAATCGGTCTGATGCACTTCTTCCCATTTAATGTTTGCATTGGGAACTGTAAAGCTCGCCCAGCCTTGTTGTTGGACACCGCCTCCGTAACTATATTTAATTTGAGTCCCTACATAAGATTGTTGGTAAAGAAATTGGGAGATTCCGTCATTTCCCAGGATACCCCAACTGGCCCGTAGTTTGGCATTCGATAGCCAATCCAGGTTATCTTTTACAAAAGATTCTTCGTTAATTCTCCAGGCTCCGTTTAGGGAAGGGAAGGTGCCCCAACGATTAGTCACCCCGAATTTATCGGAGCCATCACGCCGGACATTGGCTGTCAGAAGGTATTTACCCAGGTATGAATAATTCAACCGGCTAAAGAAAGACTGGCTTCTGCCGACCCCAATAAAATCATTTACTGTTGGATTCAGGGTGGAAGATAGATTAAGCGACTCAGCATAAGAAACTGGAAAACCGGTCACATCGGTTGTCATATTGTATGCATCGTATTTGGTGGCTTCCGTACCGACCATTAATTTAAGCTGATGATCCCCAAATGCTCTGTCATAAGTAAGCGTGGCATTATAAGTCAGATTCTGGGATGTGCCTGCATTTGCTTCCATCGTGGCATTAAGTTGAGAGACTGCCCTAAAATTATAAGCTTCGGTAAAAGCGTTGTTGGAAAAGCCGGTAAAATTGCCGGATGCATTGATTCTTAAGTCCAATCCCTTGGTAAAATTCACATTAATATAAGCAATTGCATTCAAATTGTAATTATTGTCTTTGTAATGATACACTTTCTCCTGGCCATAAAGGTTCGGACCATTCAGGTAAGAAGGAGTTGGCGTATAATTCCCCTGGGCATCGACCGGCTCCATGGTCGGAACGGAACGGAATGGCATAGCGTTCGTGTAAATTGAGTTACCCGGTCGTGAAGGATTATTCGTCCGTAAACTACCGTAGAAATTCTCCCCGATCGTAATGTGCTTGTTCATCTTATAGTCAAGATTTGTTCGGAATGAGAAACGGTCGGCTTTGGTGTCCAGATAGACTCCCTTTTCACTATTGAATCCGCCGGACATGAAAAAGTTAACTTTCTCAGAAGAACCGGATAAGGATACATTGTAATCCTGTTCAATGCCGGTATCATACATGACATTCATCCAATTGACATCCGGCAGGGTGGAAGCATCGGTAACTCCTTCGTAGCTCAATATGTTTTGGCCCTCATAGCCTTTTGCTTTAATGAAATCGTCCCGGTCTAATAATTTAATATTAGTAGCAATATTCCGGAGTCCATAACGCGCATTCGCACTAACCGTTGTTTTTCCTTTGGCTCCATGCTTGGTGGTAACCAGAATCACACCGCCGGCAGCTTCTGCACCATAGATCGCGCAAGAACCGGCATCTTTCAACACTTCGATGGATTCTATATCCCGCTGGTTAAACTCATACCCGGTTGTTTGTTTCACACCATCCACGATATACAGCGGCTGCATCCCATTCGTGGAACCGGCACCCCGAATGATGATATCAGCCGTAGCACCCGGGGTACCACTCGTGTTGGTCACCATAACGCCGGCTGACATACCTCCAAGAGATTCTGCCAAACTGCTGGATGAGAAATCCTTAATATCGTTTGCATTAACAGACGTGATGGAGCCCGTCAATTCCGACCGCTTCTGGGTACCATAGCCCACTACCACCACTTCATCCAATGATTTTGAGTCCTCTTTCAGGGTAATAAAATAAACATCCTTGGATGCTGTAATTTTTTCCTTACCGGAAGTGAACCCGATATAAGACACCTTGATGGTGCTTCCCACGGGAGCCGTTAATTCAAAACCACCGCCCACATTCGTTACAACACCGGTAGTTGAACCTTCAACCAGTACAGAAGCCCCGATAACGGGTTCATTACTGGTATCAACCACCTTGCCGGTAATTTTTTTTAATTTTTGCGTTTGTGCGTAACCTTCAGGAGCTGCAAAGCAGCAAATAGCCACGACAAAGAAGATCATAAATGTTAGTTTGTTTTTCATACAGTATAGTATTTAATTTAACAATTTTTGCCCTGTTGTAGAGCGGGATATTAATTTATTAGGAGATCCGTAAGTAGTCATTAACCGGATAGCAAAAACGACTTTCTTGGAAATAAACTTTTAATTAAATAATTGATTTACAAATAATAAATTGCAACAGCACCAAGTTAATCACAAATTAACCATTCCCCGGCTATATGACTATTATTTGTAAATAATATTAAAATTGATTTTACAAATATACAAGGCTTATTTATAAAGCAGAAGACTTATACAAAAAATATAAAAAAATATAAAATGTATTTTATTCAACCAATTGTTTATCTGATATATATAAGAAATAAAGTACCAGATAATATAAGTCAAATATAAGAGACAACATAGCGTATAATTACCATTTTAAGAACTTCTTTCATGCATTTAGGGCCGTCATTTTTTAGCTTTCTCGGGCAAGCTGTAAGATACCCCGAATGGTATATGGTGAATCATTACAGCTCATCTTTATCGCTATTTTCAAACTTCACGATTCACCCAGGGCGATTCGTCCATACGCATTTTCGGAATAGTAAACCCGCTGGCATCGGATATTCTTACTGCTTCTACCGGATGTATTCCGGAAACAAGCCTGAATGAACAGGAAAGAACAGAATAGCTATCAAAAAAATTAGTTATCTGTGAAAGAATAGCGCGGCAGGGTCTTATTCTCTTTGCTTTTTTAATTTCCCTTTAACGGAGCTTAACCGGCTTCCTTTTTTGGTATAAAGAGGAATCGAAGAGACTTCAGATAGGGTTCGGTTAGGTATACCTATCCGAACCCTAACCGAACCCTAACCGAACCCTAACTGAACCCTAACTGAACCCTAACTGAACCCTATCTATACCTAAAGCAAATAACGAAAGGAATTCGACGAATCATTGCTTAGGCAAGGCTATAACCTGAATTATAAAAAAAACGAACAAACTATCTGATAAATAATAGTTTGCACGCTGACCAAAAGGTGGCCTTATGAAGTATTTGCCCGAAAAGAAGGAAGCTAACAATCGGAAATCTTATTTCATTGGATCCTAGTAGCCGGATTACGGATTCTCTGCAACCTATCCGGCAAAACCAATTAAACAATTTATTTTTGAACAATAAAACAACCCACCTACCCAGTATGAGCCTTTTATCCTAACCTGCATCCTTAAACCCTACGCTCCTACCCTGACCCGTACGTTTTACGACAAAGATCTCCCGTGTTGAAAGATCGTAAAGGGGAACAGGAGTTTTGTGAAAATCACAGGATCGGCTATTATCTCTTGTTGGCAAAATAAATTCCGGATGGGAAATGCCTTTATATTTAATTCTTCAAAACAAAACATAATCATTTGTATGTAAATAACATACGTAAATAATACTTATATTTTAATTATATTATTTTTATTATTAATATCATTCTACTAACTTTGTTATAAATGAAGCAGAATAAATGCAGAAATAATATACACGTTAATACTGCTTATTGGAGTTTGCATCCTTGTCATATCTTGAAGTTCGTGCAACAAATAAGATAATTAACAAATCTACATAAAACCATGAAAAAGTCCAACCTATTGCTGATTGCCTTATTACTGCTGTCCGTGCCCGAGGTATTTGCACAACACGTTACTTTTCCTGACGATAATATCCAGAGAGGTTATCACGACCGTCCCTATAAACGGTATGAAGCAGAAACCGGAAAATGCCAGACAAATGGATTCGTACTCTTACCAAGTTTTGATCAAACCACCCTTCAGAGCGAGGCTTCCAATCAGGTAGCCACCCAACTGACAGATGTGGGATCGTATGTCCAGTGGACTAATGATGAAGCAGCAGATGGACTAACCATTCGCTTTTCGTTACCCGATACGATTACCGGAGCTGGCACCAAGGGTAACCTGGCGTTATACGTGAATGACCAATTTGTACAAACGATCACCTTGAATTCATACTGGGCCTGGCAATACACCTTAAAAAGCGGAGGAAATTACCCGGATAATATTCCTTCAACCACAAAATTCACCCGCATGAGCTTTGATGAAATGCATGTGAAATTGGAGAATAAAATTCCTGCCGGAGCTACCTTTAAATTAGTAAAAACAGATCATAACGGGACGGCCTATACCATTGACTTCGTGGAACTGGAGCCGGTACCCGACCCGGTAACTTTCGAGTCAATTCCCGATGCTAACAAAGTCATATACGATTCTTCATCGCCATTGGATGTATTTATCTATCAGAATGGAGGCAAAACGATTTATCTGCCGGCCGGGGTGTATGCACAAGCAAACAAGATCCAAATCCTGAATGATAATACCAAAATCATTGGAGCCGGCATGTGGTATACGGAAATTTATTTCACCGCGTCGTCGGACGTCAGGGCTACTTATGCCAACAGAGGAATTCAAACCGACAATAGCCAGGTGGTTATCGATGGTTTGTATTTAAATACCATCAATAATAAGCGATATTATAACAACAACTCCAGCTTCCAGGTAGGAAAAGGATTTATGGGTGGACTGGGAACAAACTCCATTATCCGGAATGTGTGGGTGGAACATTTTGAATGCGGGGGATGGATTGCCAATTATGACGGGAAAGGAGCAAATAACCTATTGGTAGAAAATTGTCGTTTTCGGAATAACTATGCCGATGGATTAAATCTTTCTACCGGAGTTCAGAATGCGGTGGTTCAACACTGCAGTTTCAGGAATAATGGTGACGATGACATGGCTTCCTGGTCTACAGGTCAACTCTCCGTGAACAATACATTCCGTTTTAACACGGCCGAAAACAACTGGCGAGCCTCCAGCCTTGGTTTTTTCGGAGGACAGCAAAACAAGGCGTTAAATTGTGTAATCATCGATCCCATGGAGGCAGGATTACGGGCAACCTGTGATTTTACCGGTACGGGCTTCAGTACAGTAGGCTATACGGAATTTAGAAACATATCGATTTACCGGGGAGGTGTGGCAGCCGGTGCAATAGGTGTGACAGGTGATTTTTTCGGAAATCAACAGGGTGCTGTTCATCTCAACAGCAGTTCCAATTACAACCTGACGAATATCAAGCTCGACAGCATTGACCTGTATAACTCTAAAAATAATGCCGTTTACATTGGCAGCGGTAGTTATAACGTCGCTAATCTGATAATGAATGAGATCCACATAAACGGAACAGGCCAATATGGAATTTATTACAATAATGCAAAAGGTAACGGATCGTATTGTAATATTTCGTATACAAATATAGGTGCAACCACAAACACGAACACAAAGCCGGCAACATTTACATTTACGGAAGACTGCAGTGATACGGCTGTACCGGAAACCAGTACAACTAAATTTCACATCACCTCAACCAAAGATTCCATCACAATTTCAGGATTTACAAACTCATCCGTTTCCCTTTACGATGTCATGGGAAACAAACAGTGTCAAACGGCTGTTCTGTCTGATGAAGCTGTTATTCCAAACTTGATACCGGGCATTTACCTTGTCCGGTTAGACAGCTACAACCAAGCCATCAAAGTACTGGTCCGGTAGACTTAATTTCTCTTATTTTTTGTTTGAAGCCGGCATTGGCAAGACTGATTGGTTCTAACCTGAACAAGATTAATTTTACAAGAAATGTTGTCGTAGGACATTGACAGTTGGTACAGTGTGTATCTTCTACGGAGAAAAGACCGGATATATACCGTTTTTCTATTGATCTAAAACTCCTGATGGAGTATATTCCCGGAACGATTTATGTTTATTATCCTGAACTCAGATTGCTATTTTACAAAACCGAAAAGCAGGACTACAGGATAACCTAACCCAGATCAAGCCAAACCAAAAAGGAAGGACGCAACTTGCGCAAAATTTACACCCACAAAGGCTTATATTTCTTCGACTTTTGTAGCACTTTAAATAGCTGGCATTTTGATATACAGTTAAGTGTTGTGAAAAAAACACACGAATTTGAAAGATAAGTCACTAACGAGAAATTCAATACTCAAATAATTTTTTCTGCGATTATTTGTGCAAACGGGATTACATATTCTATGGATATAAATTTTCTACGGGAGACCTGTACAGCTTCATTTCAATTAATTAGGAGACCTCTTATCCCGAATGCACGTTAAATTATTATCCCCACTTGCCCGGAAAAAACCATTCCATTTATTCTTTGAACAGATCCAGGATAAAACGACTGGATTCACAAACAGGTCAAGGGGTTACCTATCACTTTCAGACGTTTTTTTATCAAAAAAAATGCCCGTAATTTCTTATATTCCATTTATATTTATTTGCATTAAATTTATTGTATACAAAAGAATATCAGCAATTTATATTTTTTCTGTTTTATATAATTTTATATATATCCTATACATATTATGGATACCCGATTATTTATATTCAAACCATATATCTTTGTGAGCATAATTATTCTCAATAACTAATTAAAATCAACTCTTATGAAAAAGATTACTTTATTTATTGCCTTATTCATGGCATGGGGTGTGAATGCACTAAATGCACAAACACTTAACAATCCTAAAGATGCAAATGGAAACCAGATTTACAAATGGGATTGTGCAAAAGATCAGTTTGCAACTTCAAACGATTTTGAAATTGATGAAACAGTTGTTTTTGCAGTAGATGTAACAGGCACACCGCTGGAAGCATGGCTTAAAGAAACTCCGCCAAATGCAGGCGAAATCAGGTCAATTGGATTTGTTTTCTGGACACAATGGGGCACTGGTGGTCCTCTTGATGGACGCTTTGTACAAATTAAAGGTAACATTTATGGCGCCACCCTTAATTTTTCACAATTTATTAAATCCAGGCAATACCAAAATATATTATTACAAGGTATAGCAACAGGTGAAACAACTACTACCAATGCATTTACGGTCGGAACAATTACACAAATTTATGGTAATATTTTCGGGTTTGGATATACCCCTACCAACAATGGAGCGGAGTGGTGGAAATTGGCCATGACAACTGCAGTATCAATGAATTCTGCTGCTTATACCGGGACAAAGACTTCTCCTGAATTTTACAATAGCGATTATAACTTTTTCACTGCAGAAAGCAGTGCCTGGGATGGTTATGCACCTCCTTGTGTAGTGATAAACGATATTAAAAATACTTACGTTTCTGATTCTCCAGTTGTGGGTTATGAATATTACAGTCTCTTAGGAGGTAAACTGACCATTCAACCGGAAAAGGGATTCTTTATTCAAAAAGCAATCAGGGCTGATGGTACATACAGTACTACCAAAATATTCAAATAATTCAAAGGGATTCTAGGTATTAATTACAAAAGAGGGAAGCTTAATAGCTTTCCTCTTTTGCAATTTGACGATTTGTACCCATATAAAGTAACAGAGACTAAATAATGTCGTATTATTTTAATTTAAATAAAGGAATAATGGTTAGACCTTTTTGCTTAATACTTCTCTCTTATGTAACTAAATTTTAATTAGCACAATATCAGCATTTTATAAAGTTGCTTTTATTGGGGCTTTTAGCATCCTTTTGAGGGACTACTAAGGGGTAAAATACAAAAATAAGGCTTTTAATTTAAAGCCCTTATTCTTAAATATTAACTCTTCGTATAAAACCGAACTCTCCCCTGTTAAAACCCTTATTTTCTTATTTAGAAAAGCTGTTTTAGTCGTATTTTTCAAGAAATAAAACAGGACAATATATTGTTCCTACTACTTAGTCAGAACCGGATTATCCATAAAAACACCACTTACTATCAACTGATTAAAGAGAAGA
The DNA here is from genome assembly GCA_030706465.1 of Bacteroidota bacterium. Classification (GTDB taxonomy): domain Bacteria; phylum Bacteroidota; class Bacteroidia; order Bacteroidales; family Paludibacteraceae; genus Paludibacter. The sequence goes on from JAUZOM010000064.1 coordinate 13,460, forward strand.
ATGAAGCGGATTCTGTCCTGATTATTTCTTTCCTGTCCTTATCGGTATCGGGTTTCAACTATCAATAGAGAGCACTCTATCGGTTACCTTTTCAACAAACGATAACGGGATAATAGTCATGGCACATCCCATGTTTTGAAGCCTGACTATGACTTTATGCTTTCCCTGCACTTCAATAAGTTCGCCCATCAAACCCTGTAAAGGCCCTTTGCAGATATTGACAGTTTCACCCCGATCAAACTGTTCATTGCTGAACTCAACCGGTCTATCCGACAATTCAACCATACGACGAAAACGATCCATTTGCATATCCGGTATTGGAGCTGGAGTTAACCCTTCTTTTACAAAAGAAATGGCTCCATATATTTTCATCACTTTAATAAAATCGGCCGATCCAATCTGAACGAAAATGTATCCGTTAATCACAGGCACCGAAACTTCTTTAACTCTGTCACTCCAATGATGTTTCACTGTTTTCAGCGGCAGATAGTGTTCTATGCCCGCTGCAAGAAACCGTTCACTTAACTTTTTCTCCGCCCGGGGAGCCGTATAAACAGCATACCAACGAAGCATATCTGATTGCATTTTCATAAATATATTCTTTTCCGTTTCCAAAATATTAATCAAGAAGACCTTAACAATCACTCACCAACAACAAATTCAGATAATATGCCCGAATCTTTAAACTTCCAGCCAAGGAATAAGCTATAAATAAAGTCTTTTAACGGTAACTATTATCCTTCTCCTTCCCTTTGCCTGCCAATACTATTAAATCCGCTTCCTTCCGGTTAAAGGCAGCCTTCGTATCAAGAAAAACAGCGCAGTGTAAGACTGGAAAAGAGTTTGAAACTTTATTAGGTAACAAGATACATCAATATATTGTTCTTACTTATCATTTTTTCCATCTTCAACTGTCTGCTTTTTCCATCCTCATAGGGAATCTATGACGATGAGCCTTGTGTATCTGATCAACAATTCCTTCCTGTTTCCAGGCGCATAAATCATCCTTTAGTATTCCAAAATGTCACTTCAGTACCTGATATTTCCATTTCGGTATAGAGTCAGTTCAGAAAACCTGTTTTATAACATAATTTTGCAGCGTAAAAATAATACAGCAAATTTATGAAACGAACATTTTTTTCATTAGTATTCATCCTGTTCATTGGCCAGCTAGTTATTGCACAGGAAAGCAAAACCACCGGACTATCGTTGCAACAATGTGTGCAAAGAGCCGTGGGAAAAAACATCAATGTAAAAACTGCCCGGATAGAAAACGAAAAAAGCGGATATAAAAAAGAAGAAAGCCGGTCGGCCCTTCTTCCTAAAATCAATCTTTCCGGAAGTTTTCAGGACAACTTAGCGCTTCCTACCACCGTAATCCCAGGTTCCTTTCTCGGCCAATCCGGTAATATTGCCGTGCGAATGGGCAGCCAGTATAATTCGGCAGCATCGGTCAGTGTCAGTCAGGTTTTATATAACCGGACAGCGCTTTTAGCCGTGGAAATAACCAAACAGTCGGCAGCCCTTTCCGGTTTAAGCGTCGAAAAAGCAAGTGAAGAAATCGCCGCCGAAGTAGCCAAATTATATTTCCTGACACTGACCACCAAAGAACAGGAAAAACTGATAGAAGACAATATAGCGCGGACCGAAAAGCTGAAAAACATCACCAAAATCACCGTAGATAACGGTATTGGCAAGCAAGTAGACTTTGACCGGATCAGTGTAAACCTCGAAAATTATTACACCCAGTTGAGCAATACGCAGGCAACACAAGAGCAACAGCTGAATATGATGAAATATATGCTGGATATTCCACAGGAACAACCCATAGCCCTGACCGGCCAGGCAGATACGCTTTTAGTGGAAAGTGCCCCTTCAACAATGTCCGATTTTTCAAACCATGTGGATATCAAATTGCTCCAATCGCAACAGGAGATAAATATGCTGAATCAGAGATCTATAAAAAGCGGTTATTTACCCACAGTTTCTTTTTCCGGATTATTTGCTTATCAGGGACTACAATCTCAGTTTAAAAATTATTTTGGCAATGACGGCAAATGGTATCCTTATTCGTATTTTACAATAAACCTGTCAGTTCCTGTATTCGATGGTTTTGAAAAACGTTCGAAATCGCGCCAGGCAAAACTTGAATATCAAAAGACTCAGGAGAAACTTGAAAGTACAAAGGAAAGTTTCAGCATGAACTATAAGAATGCAATGAACAACTATCAGAACAATAAAACCAATGTAACCCGCCAAAAACAGAATCAGAAACTGGCCGAAAAGGTTTATGATGAAACGGCCCTGAAATACCGTGAGGGGCTGGCCACTATGACCAACCTGCTGCAGGACGAAATAAGCCTGAGTAATGCCCAGGCCGGGTACCTGACGGCACTCTACAACTTCAAGGACGCAGAGATTAAAATCATGTCACTCAACGGGGATATAAAAAATTTAATCAACAAATAATAAGCCGGAATAGAGGAAAGACTATTCCGGACTTTAGCTAGAATCAGAATATAAACCAGAATAAACAAGATAATAAGATGAAAAAGAAAACAATAATTGCAGGTTCAACAGTAATTGTATTACTCGGACTCATGACCTGGACGCTGGCATCTAACAAAAAGATCATTGACAACCGCAAAGAAGTAAAAACATCACTGAGTGATATCGCCGTAACGGTAGCAACAACTGAAATGAAAGAAACAGACGGGAATCTGGAACTCGTGGGAACAGCCCAGGCCTGCAAGGAAGTAAACGTTGCGACCGAAAGCGCAGGTAAAATCGTACTGGTAAACTTCAAAATGGGCGACTTTGTAGCAAAAGGGAAAGTACTGGCCAAAATAGATGATACCTACAAACGCCTGGCTTATGAAAATGCCAAATTAACTTACAACAAGAGCAAAGATGACCTCAAACGTTATGAGGCAATGCGTGATGGTGATGCTGTTTCCGACACCCAATTGCGTGATATCAGGTTAGCCTATGAGAACGCTGTTATCCAACTGGAAAACGCCAAAAAACAATGGGATGACACAAAAATAGCGGCACCTTTCAGCGGCTATATCACCGCACAAAACACCGAACTTGGAGCCTATGTAAATACCGGAGCAGCTATTGCATCCATGGCAGACATCTCGCAGCTCAAAGTTGTCCTGGATGTATCTGAATCCACCGCCTACGAACTGAACCAGGGACAGGGAGTAAAAATCACATCCGATGTACAACCTGAAAAAGAGTACAGTGGACGTATTACCAATATCGGACAAAAGGCAAGTACATCGCATACTTATCCGATGGAAATCATGATTCCGAATAATGGAAAAGATAAACTGAAAGCAGGAACTTACGTAAACGTACGCGTGAATATGAGTAAAAGCGGTAAAGCGTTGATGATTCCGCGCGATGCCATCGTGAGCAGCGTGAAAGATCCTTCGGTATATGTGGTAAAAGACAATAGTGCCAAACTTGTACGAATCACTACCGGTCGCAGTTTTAATTCAAATCTCGAAGTAGTTGCCGGATTGAACGAAGGCGACAAGGTAGTAACAAACGGACAGATCAACTTAACTAATGGGTCCAAAGTTTCTGTAATCAACAAATTATAATCCACATTTTATTATGTCTATAGTAGAAACCTCCATAAAAAAACCTTTGATAATCGGCGTTATCTTTACGTTGCTGACTCTCGGAGGATTATTATCATTCAATATGCTCAACCTGAACTTAATGCCTAAGTTTGAGCTACCCATGCTTACCGTGCAAACGATCTATCCCGGAGCCGGAGCATCGGAAGTGGAAACGACGGTAACGAAGAAGATTGAGGATGCCCTTTCGACACTCGAGAACTTAAAGAAAATCAGTTCTACTTCCAGGGAAGGAGTATCGGTTATTGCCATTGAACTTAATCCTGGCACGGATGCCAACCTGGCAGTCCAGGAAGCTCAGCGTAAAATCTCGGCCATTAAATCCGATCTTCCCATAGATGTAAAAGAACCGTCTATCAGTAAAGTGGCCCTGGATGAAAGAGCTATCCTGAATGTAGCCGCGTCATCGTCATTGCCATCCACCCAATTTTACAAACTGGTGGAGGACCGTATTCAGCCGCGTCTGGCTAAACTTCCGGGTGTAGGTGCTGTCAAAATCAGCGGTGGAAAAGAACGGCAGATTAAAGTAAACATTGATGCCGAAAAGCTGAAAGCCTATAAACTGTCTGTAATGCAAGTGTTGTCGGTTATCCAGTCTGCCAACATGGAAATCCCGGCCGGAAATGTGGAAAACTCAGCATCTGTTTATTCTGTACGTCTGGCAGCAAAATACGCCAGCCTGGATGAACTCCGGAACACGGTCATTGCCACGACCCCTAACGGTGGCAACATAAAAATACTGGATGTAGCCGAAGTAGAAGACGGCATAGCCGAACAAACACTCATTAACCGTATCGATGGCAAGGATGCCATCGGTCTCTCCGTACAGAAACAAAGTGATGCCAACGCAGTAAAAGTTTCCGATTTGGCCAAAAACGAATTGAAATCCATAGAAAAAGAATATGCGGCAAACAACGTAAAATTCGAAATCGCAACAGACGACTCGGTTTATACCCGTGCTTCGGCCGATTCGGTGGTAGAAGATCTTATTCTGGCTATTTTGATCGTAGCCCTGGTATGTTTCATCTTCCTGCACAACATCCGAAGTGCAATGATTGTCATGATTGCCGTTCCACTATCCATTATTCCGGCGTTTATTGGCATGTACCTGTTGGGTTTCTCTCTGAATATGATGTCCTTGATGGCTTTGTCGCTGGTAGTAGGAATTCTGGTGGATGATTCCATTGTCGTGATTGAAAACATGTTTACCCATATGGAAAAAGGGAAAACAAAATGGCAGGCAGCCATTGATGGTTGTAAGCAGATTATGTTTACCGCTATGGCCATTACCCTTGTAATTGTAGTGGTGTTTCTTCCGTTAGGTCTTAGCGGTGGATTGATTGGTAATGTGCTGAAAGAATTTGCCATTCCTATTATCATTGCAACACTGTGTAGTTTGCTGGTATCATTTACCGTAACACCACTGCTGATGTCACGTTTCGGGGATATACCCGACGATACCCGTCCGACACTTTCAGGACGCTTCTCACGCTTTGTCGAAAGCACATTTGATTCGATAAAAAACTGGTACGGGAATGTACTCGGCTGGGGGTTGAGACACAAAGCAACCATCCTGGTGGCAACACTGGCAATATTCTTTGCTTCCTTCGCATTGATTCCGACCGGATTTATCGGATTCGCCTTTGTGCCCGATACGGATAAGGGAGAATACACTATTACACTGGATATGAACCCACAGGTAACACTGTATCAGAATAATCAGATTACGATGCAGGCTGAAAAAATTATCAAAAGCATACCTGAAGTTAAGAGCATATATACCAATGTTGGTATGTCGGAAACCACAACCAAGAACAACGTAACGAGCATTACCGTTAAGATGATCGACAAGACCAAACGTAAATTGGGGGTGCAGGAATGTGCTGCACTGACAAAAGCCAACATCATGAAACAAATTCCGGGTGTCCGGGCACGTGCCGCTGTAGCAAATTTATCAGGAGGTGCTGGTTCGGAACCTATCCAGCTGATTGTACAGGGAGCCGACTACCAAAAGGTACAGGAAACGGCAGCGATGGTTATGGAAACCGTACATCATACCCCTGGAACATCGGATGCTAAATACTCTATTGACGATCCACGGCAGGAAGTACAGGTAAAATTAGACCGGGAGAAGATGTCGGCTCTGGGTTTGTCGGTAAACGATGTAGGGACAACACTTCGCACGGCACTGAATGGAAATGATAATTCAAAATTCACAGAAAACAGCTACGAATACAAAATACGTATCGGTATAGATAACTTTGACCGTACAAAATCGGAAGATGTATCCAACCTGACCTTTGTAAATAAGAAAGGAGAGTTGATAGAATTAAAACAGTTTGCTAAAATCGGCTACGGCCAGGGTCCATCAGCACTCGAACGTACCGACCGTATATCGTCAATCACCGTCAAATCGAATGTAACCGGTCGTCCTTCCGGAACAGTAGGCGCTGAAATAACCGCAGCCATTGCCGGTAAGATTCCGGCCGGAGTAACCATTAAGCCATCCGGTATGATGGATCAACAGTCTTCAGCTTTCGGGAGTCTCGGATTCGCCTTTCTGGCAGCTATCGTTCTGATTTACCTGATTATGGTTATGCTTTACAATTCTCTCACGGACCCGTTGATTGTGTTGTTCTCCATTCCGTTAGCCATGATTGGTGCTTTCCTGGCCTTAGCTCTGACGATGAATAACCTGACTATCTTCAGTATCATCGGTTTGATTGTGCTGATCGGGCTCGTAGCCAAGAATGCAATTCTGTTGGTCGACTTCACCAATAAGATTCGCCAGGAAAATGAGATAAGTACCTACAGAGCCTTGATTGAAGCCGGAAAGGAACGTATGCGTCCGATCTTGATGACTACTTTTGCCATGATCTTCGGTATGTTACCAATCGCGCTGGGATCGGGAAACGGTGCGGAAATGAAAAACGGCATGGGTTGGGTTATTATAGGTGGCTTGGCCAGTTCAATGATTCTTACGCTGGTTGTTGTGCCCGTGGTATACTACATTTTTGACCGTATCGGAGCCAAAAGCCGCACAAGACGTAGGAATAAAATGATTAGAAAAGTAAAAGCCAGACAGCTCGAAGCAAGCATGGCGTAAATCAAAATTACGAGCAACGACTATGATTCTACAAGACAGTCGTTGTCTTTTGTTCTTTTATCACTATCCAACCCTGATGCAAATCAGGGTTGGATTAAACAACTGCATATGGACCAAATAGAAGAAAAAATTTCTAGAATACTCAAGTATATGGGGATACCTTACGAAGAGGTCAAGCCGGAAGCTTCTTTTGTAAACGACTTTGAATTCAATGAATTTCAGTTCAATTGCCTGGTTTATTATATC
>JAUZOM010000065.1 GCA_030706465.1 Bacteroidota bacterium
CAACTATATGAATAAAAATAAACATGTTGAAGATTTTACGAAGGTAAAACCATATAATCAAGACGAGGAAAAAACTGCTCAGCTTGCCAGAATGTTCAATACGATTTCCGATAAGTACGATAAATTCAATGATATAATGTCTTGGGGGATGGCACGTATCTGGCGAAAAAAATCGTTATTGGCACTTAAGAAATATAATCCCAAACAAATTCTGGATATTGCAGCCGGTACAGCCGACATGTGTGTAAAATCTTATCAATACTTGAATCCCGATCATGTTACCGGAGTAGATATTTCAGACAGGATGCTGGAAAAGGGCCGAATAAAAATTGCAAAAGAAAATTTAAGCGATAAGATTGATTTACAGGTTCAGGATTGTTGCGACTTATCCTTTGCCAATGAAAGTTTTGATGCTGCAACTATTGCTTTTGGAATTCGTAATTTTGAGAAATTGAACGATAGTTTGCAACAAATTTACCGCGTTTTAAAGTCCGGAGGACATTTGTTGATTCTTGAAATGAATGAACCGCAAAAAGGATTACTATTCAGGGGTTATCAAGTCTATACGAAAATTTTCGTTCGCATGACCGCCAAATATCTCTCGAGTGACAAAATAGCCTACGATTACCTCACAGCTTCTATGCATGCATTTCCGAATGGAGAAAGATTAATCAATATCTTAATTACAAACGGTTTTAAATTAAATAGATACCGTAAATTTACTTTTGGAGTTTGCAGCATGTATCTGGTTCAAAAATAATACCATCTGTGATTATCAAAAAAGTCTTAAGTATTTTATACTTAAGACTTTTTTGATAATTTTTTTTTTATCTTATTTTCCAACTTCCCTTAGTAAATTGATGTCCCCCTTTAATTTATAGACTTTCTTATCGGAACCAATCGCTTTGATTACATAGAAATAGGGTCCCGGAACAGCTTTCTTTCCATTGATATTGCCATCCCAGCCTTTTGTAGGATCATTCCAATAGTAGACCTGTCTTCCCCAGCGGTTGTATACCCAACATTGAAAGCTGATCAATGATTTGTAAGCAACCCGGAATTCATCATTATAACCATCTCCATTAGGGGTAAATACATCCGGAACGTAAATAGCCGATTCTGTAACGTTAACTGTCAGGGAATCGGAATATGAACAAGTTTCATTACTAACTGTTACTTTCACTTTATAACTGCCGGCTTCAGTAAAGGTATACCGATGATCTTTATCCGTTCGGTTAATCAATAGTTTATTATCTTTATTATAAATGGTCCAATTATAAAACTTGGTAATTGGTTCATTTGCATTACTCAGGAACTGAACATCGATAGGTGCGGAAAAATCAATTGGTAATGCAGAAGAAGGAGCATTCGCTTCATTATTTTTATCATGTTCGCGTGACGTAACATTGGTTGTTGGTTTGCAAATTACTGCTACCGGAGTATAACTGGAACTTTTTATAGTAAAGGCTATTCCCAGGTCGGTTGCATATTGATCGCCTGAAAGAGTGAAAGTTGTGGTACAATAAGGAGCTGGAACAGATAGCTGGCTTGCCGGGAAAGTAATTGCCAGGGTAGTATCTTTGGTTTGCCATGCTGTACCGCCCCAATGAAGCGTATTGTAATTAATAGTGCAATTTCTTGGAATTGAATGGGAAATATTATCCTTTGTTTTATAACTTAACAAAGGCATATCCGGATTAATTTTCAGGGTTACATCTTTGCATTGGGAAGCTGAATTATTATCAGGCTCAAATGTTGTTGCAGCAACCGGAAGATAGTTTTTATAATCTATAACCCAAATAGTTGTTTGTTTCCCGTCAACATCTAAAATATATCCGGTAGCATCTTCCGGACCAAAGATTTCTTTCGTCCCGGTACTAATCGGGGTTGTCGGATCGGAAAATTTATACCAATTAATGTTTGTCCCTGTTCCATTGTAAGTAATATCTGTAGAGGAAGTTATTCCATTAAACATAAATACATAATCAATACCGGGGAAATTTGTATACGGTTTACCGGTACTTGAGGTAACTTGAGCACATGCAGCTATAGTACATAAAAAAAGACAGGCAGACAAAATTATTTTTCTCATGGGCGGGTAAATTACACAGGTATTATTTATTATATGCAAATGTACATCTTTCTTATCAATAACAAAAAAAACTCTGAATTATTACCCTGATTAGGTTGATAAAATTTATTTTTACTACTTTTGCAATTGTTCCTAAAAATCAATTAGTAACGACTAAATAAATGAGAAAGCAATTATTCAGTTTTATACTATCAGGATTTCTACTGATATCACTTTTAAGTTTTGGACAGAACCAGAACTACCCTGTTACAACGATAAAGGGTATTGAATACTATCAATATACAGTACAATCAGGCGATGGACTACTTTCCATTGGACGGAAATTTGAACTGGCCCCGGAGAATATAAGCAAAGCTAATCCGGAGCTGAAGGATGGTTTGAAGATAGGACAACAAATTTTAATACCGGTACCAAAAAAGACAGCGAAAAAAGCGGTAAGCAAAAATAAGGCCGTCCAGGAATTTATTCAACATAAAGTCGAAAAAAAACAAACACTCTTCAGTATTAGCCGAAAATACGATGTCAGTGAGGAGGATATTATAAAATATAATCCGGGAATTGAAAAGGGTTTACATGAAGGAATTGTATTGCAGATTCCTAAATTATTAAAGGAAAACAAGAAAAAAGAGGTTGATAAATCTTTCGATACAAAATCAAAAACCTCACAAGTTGATCCAAACGGTAAAAAACAGAAAACGGTAACACATAAAGTTCAACCGAGTGAAACTTTATTTTCCATTAGTCGGCGTTATAATGTTGATATTCCTGAAATTATTCAATTAAATCCCGGTTCGGATAGAAAATTAGTTGTTGGAACTGAACTCATAATCCCGTCAGGTGTAACTTCAAAATCGAAAGAGCAAAAAAGAGAAAGTGAAATAATAGGTTCAAAATCTCCTAAAGAAGAAATTAAAGCAACTGAGAAAAGAAATTCAACAAAATCTTTTTATAATAAAACTATCAAAATTGCCTACCTATTACCTTTCATGCTCGACCAGCCAAAAAACGATTTAAATGATGAGAGGTTTTTAAATTTTTATGAAGGTTCTCTATTAGCCATCAATGAAGCCAAGCAAAAAGGAATATCGTTGGAGGTTTATACTTATGATACTGAAAGATCGGAAGATAAAGTAAATGAGATATTAAATATCCCCGAATTAAAAACGATGGATTTAATCATTGGACCGGCTTACAGCAATATGGTCCCTTATGTAGGAAATTTTTCTAAAGAAAATAAAATCAATACGCTGATTCCTTTTACTTCTAAAGTACCGGATATAGAATCGAATCCCTATCTTTTTCAATTTAATCCCGGACAAGATTTGGAACTGGAATTTTTATCCGATTTAATTTCTGGAAAATATAAAAATACACATATAGTGTTTGCAGAGATTCAGGATATTAGTCCATTAGACGATGGTAAAATCAGAGCAGACGTTTTACAAAAAAAACTAAACAGGGAGCACCGAAGTTTTTCAAGCATTGAATTGACTACTTCAGAGAATGTGAACTTTAAGAAGGTCTTAAAAAAGGGTGAGCAGAACCTGATTATATTTAATACGGATAAATTTTCCAATGTAAGTCCTTATATCAGTTCGCTGTCTTCAGAATCAGCGTTATCCGATATCGTGTTGTATGAACAATTCAGTTGGAGAAATCAACGAGAAAAGAAATTCCAAAGTATCTATATATCACCTTTTATCACCAAATTTAATCAGACAGCCATTTATGAATTTAATCTTCAGTTTGATCATTATTTTGGAAAAGATGTGACCTCCGAATCTCCCCGTTATGATTTACTCGGATACGATTTATCCAATTATTTTATTTCTTTAATTCATCGCTATGGAAGTAAATTTGGAAATAAAATCAATTCCAATAATTTGGTAAAAGGAATTCAATCTGAGCCATTATTCGAACGGACTTCCAATGAGTCAGGGTTTATAAATCAACGGGTATATTTAGGGGTGGACAATGCCCAATAAATTTGTGAAACATCATATTATGCGAAAACTTTTGATTTCAATGCTGGTAGCAATTTCAGCCACTCTTTCTGCCCAGGTAAGGTTGGACAAGCCTGAAATGTATTTTGGGGCTAATTTTGGAGTTACCGAATCAATGGTCCTGTTTAATCCGACCATCAGCCAGGGATTGCTAATGGGTTATAATGGCGGGATTGTTTTCAGGTATATTGCAGAAAAGAATGTAGGCATGCAGGCAGAATTGAATTTTTCACAGCGTGGTTGGAAAGAATCATCCGGTTTATATTCCCGGCAATTAGATTATGTAGAACTCCCTTTTATGACTCATATTTATGTAGGCAATAAAAACAGGTTTTTTATTAATTTAGGACCAAAAATCAGCTATTTGCTTTCCGATAGAAAGCTTTTAAATAATACAGGTGCTTCTACTGATGTTCAACATGTAAATCCGGTTAAATATCCTTTTGATTATGGGCTCTGTGGCGGCCTTGGCCTTCTTTTCAATATTAATGGAAAGATTCTTCAACTGGATACCCGGGCAAGTTATAGCCTGAGTGATCTGTTTGCTGATTCTAAAAGCGATTATTTTTCCAACTCAAACAACCTGAATTTCTCCGTGAATTTAGCCTGGCTTTTCCAGGTAAAATAAATTTCTCCTCTCCTGTAAAAACAATCCGAAAGAAGGGTTAAGACATACACTTTTTTTAAAGGTTTTGTTGTGTCTAATTTATAATAATTCTACTATTAAAATTCATTAGAATTATATTTTTTACTTCCAACCTCCTCTTTCGGGCAACTAACTCGTGGAGCTCCTCTGTTGAAGGACTCGTAAACTCATCTTTGTTAAGTCCGCTGCCTGCACTTTTTCTACTCAACTCACGTCTTTATCTAAATGATGTCAATCCTTTCTCTGTATGAAGGGAGTTTGTTGAGGGGTCTTCTGAGGAATTTAGAGGGGTGTTGGAGTCGATCCTTAACCGGACTCCAACCCGTTGACGGATTTTGTTTCATTTCTGGTTCTTCCTCCTCGGGTAGTATCCTCTTCCTTGCCTTCCTTCATCCTCTGTATAGAGACAGTTCAACGGGAGTATAGAGGGGGTTTCGAGGGGGTTCAGTCAGGTGTACCTCACTGAACCCCCTCTGAACCTAGAACGAAATAAGACAGAAGTAAGGCCGAAATAAGACGTCACCCTGACTGAAAATACTCCCTCTTTTGAGAGAAAAATACCACTTCAGGCTGTTTTGTTTTCCGTCTATCCTGAAAATTCATATAAACGTACCATTTTTGGTTTATGAATTCCTGCCGTTTTTAGGTGCTGTATTGGTTCATTCAATCAGAATACTTAACAAAGTTGCGCGGATGGCTAATCCGCTATTTTTCAAGGTAATTCGGACTCGTTTTCGTTACTAATCCGGCAGAACCTTTGAAATTAGAATGCAAGTTCTTTTGTGTTTTTCTGAGATTTCCTGGTTTTTAATGAGTTGTTGTTGTCCCGGGCAGATAGATTCACCTCCCAAACATTTCGGGTTTTAGGTTAATATTTTACAACATGATTTAAAACATGTTCTTTGGTGTTTCAGAAATGTAAAATAAACGGTATTTTTGGTCGACCAATTGCTGTGTGATAGAGTTTAAAAATAGATGAGAATTAATATACAATAAATTAAAGGAATGAAAACAAACTATGAAATCAGGTATGCTTCACATCCTGAAGATGCCAAGAGGTATGATACCGCCCGATTACGGAAAGAACATTTAATTGAAAAGATATTTACGATTAATGAAGTGAATATGGTTTATTCGCTCTACGATCGGTTGGTTGTCGGAGGGGCAATGCCTGTTAATGAAGTTCTTACCCTTGAAACGATAGAACCGCTGAAATCGGATTATTTCCTTTCACGTCGTGAATTTGGAACATTCAATGTCGGAGGTGCCGGAAAAGTAACGGTTGATGGGGTTGTAACCGAATTAGGTTTCAAGGAAGCTTTCTATATCGGTGCCGGTGACCGGAATGTAACTTTCGAAAGCGTAGATGCCCAGAATCCGGCCAAGTTTTATTTTAACTCAGCTCCTGCCCACAAAACCTTTCCTGACCGAAAAGTAACCAAGGCTGATGCTGTTGTTGCTGAAATGGGTTCGTTGGAGGGCTCGAATCACCGGAATATCAATAAAATGTTGGTCTGCCAGGTATTGGAAACATGCCAGCTTCAGATGGGAATGACTGAACTTGCCCCTGGAAGTGTTTGGAATACCATGCCTGCCCATACACATAGCCGCCGAATGGAAGCTTACTTTTACTTTGAAGTGCCCGAAGGAAATGCTGTTTGTCACTTTATGGGTGAACCAACCGAAACCCGTCATATTTGGATGAAAGGTGACGAGGCTGTAATTTCTCCCGAATGGTCTATACATGCTGCAGCTGCTACCAGTAATTATACATTTATATGGGGAATGGCCGGTGAAAACCTTGATTATGGCGATCAGGACTTCTACAAGAACACAGAATTAAGATAAACACAGCATTGATTGTTTTTTAAGTTGAAAGTTTATAAGGTAAAAAGTATTTTCGATGGCTTTATAAACGTTCAAACTTTGAGTCCACTCCTCAACGTATTTTTGTACGCAAAGACAGGAAGACGCTAAAATTACACAACTTAAGAACAGCAGGTTGCGTCTTAGCGTACCTTTTGATAATTAGACTTATCGGAGAAGACTCAACTTTACAACTTTCAAATTTTATAAAACTCAAGAAATATGAACCAATTTGATTTAACAGGAAAAGTGGCCCTCGTAACGGGCGCATCGTACGGTATCGGATTTGCTATTGCCACTGGATTTGCAAACGCAGGTGCAACTATTGTTTTTAATGATATAAAACAGGATTTGGTAGATAAAGGAATTGCAGCCTATGCGGCAGCAGGAATAAAAGCTCATGGGTATGTGGCTGATGTTACAAACGAAGACCAGATTAGTGCCCTGGTGGCTCAAATAGAAAAAGAAGTAGGTGTAATTGATATATTGGTTAATAATGCGGGTATCATTAAACGCATTCCGATGATTGAAATGACTGCTGCTGAATTCCGTCAGGTAATTGATATCGATTTGAATGGCCCGTTCATTGTTTCAAAAGCAGTTATACCATCCATGATTAAAAAAGGGCATGGCAAAATCATCAATATTTGTTCCATGATGAGTGAATTAGGCCGTGAGACTGTTTCTGCCTATGCTGCTGCAAAAGGTGGTTTAAAAATGTTAACCAGAAATATCGCTGCTGAATATGGTGAATACAATATTCAATGTAATGGTATCGGCCCGGGTTATATTGAAACCCCGCAAACCGCTCCATTGCGCGTAAAGGGCAATGCTTTCAACGATTTTATTATAGCCAAGACACCCGCTGCCCGATGGGGCAAGACCGAGGATTTGCAGGGCCCTGCCGTGTTCCTGGCTTCGGATGCTTCTGACTTTGTAAACGGGCATGTCTTGTATGTGGATGGCGGTATCCTGGCTTCAATAGGGAAACAGCCGGAATAAATTTACAATTTAATCATTTGAGTACACTCCGAAATGTGCTCTATGTATGCCAAGGAACGAGGACGCAAAAATTATACAACTAAAAAACAGCCGATTGTGTCATGGCGTCTTAGCATACCTTTTATAATCAGACTTATCGGAGAAGATTCATCAGTTACAATTTTGAAATGAAGAAAATAGGATTATTAATTTTAGCTTTCCTCCCACTCTTTTCTGGTGCATTTGGTCAACAGTCTATTGTGGTGACAAATAATACCGGAATCAACAGAAAAGGTGAACTGGTTGAAGTGGCCCTGTCGAAATTGAAAGTTTCTTTTAATGCTAAAAAGTATGTTTTGAAAGACAAACAAAACAACGAAGTAGGCTATCAATTGATTTTTAATGGGAATAAAAAACCTCAGTCATTGATATTCCAGGCTAATGTAGACGGGAATAGTTCATCGACTTATACATTAACCGAAGGAAAACCAGCAGAAGTAAAACCTAAAACATTTGCCCGGTTTGTGCCAGAACGCAAAGATGACTTTGCCTGGGAAAATGATATGGCTGCCTATCGAATGTACGGGCCGGGGTTAGCAAAGGAAGATCCAAGTAATGGAGTGGATTTCTGGTCAAAAAGCACGGACAAATTGATCGTTGATCAGCGCTACCGGGATGACCTGTACAATGGAATCTCGTACCATGTAGATCACGGTGAAGGGTTAGATTTTTATAAAGTGGCTCATACATTGGGTTGTGGTGGAATTGCTCCTTATGCTTCAGGAAAACTTTGGGTTGGGAATCATTTTGACCATTATAAGGTAATTGAAGTCGGACCGCTTCGTTCGGTCTTTAAACTAATTTATGATTCTGTAAAAGTTGGGAATGTATTTTACAAACAAGAATTGACTATTACCACCAATGCCGGGAGTTTGCTGAATAGAGCAGACGTTAAATATGCCGGACCATTACAAAAGATGGATGTGGCTGCCGGAATTTATTTGCATGATGACAGGGGAACGTTAAAGCAAAATATGACTAATGGTATCTCTGCTTATGCTGAAGAAGCAGTCTCGGAGGCAAAAGTACCTTCAGGGCACAATTATGTGGGTATTTATATTCCAACAAAAGTAAATAATGCATTTAAAAAAAGTGAGCATGCTTTGATGACAAGTTCGTACAGGATTGGAGATACTTTTACCTATTACTTCGGAGGAGGATGGAGTAAAGGAGGTTATCCTACCGACCAGGATTGGTTCAATGCGATGAACCGTTTCCGCGAAATTACTAAGAATCCTTTGAGAGTAAGTGTAAAATAATTATTATCCCTGTAGATAGATCCTGTAAATCCCTGTTTTCAACTGAAAGTAGGGATTTGTTTTTTTCATTCATCTAAAATGCTTAATTTTGCAGAAGCTTATTAAATAAAGAAACAATTCACCGATTCTCTTCTGAAAATGATTATACTTCATATAGAAACCTCCACCAACGTTTGCTCAGTAGCTTTAAGTAAAGATTCAAATTGTCTGTTTTTCAAATCAAATGCCGAGGGAATGAATCATGCGGCTTTGTTAAGTCTTTTTATTGCCGAAGCTCTCGAAGTAATGAAATCTGCCGGAAATAAACTCGATGCAGTTGCTGTAAGCAGCGGACCGGGATCCTATACCGGATTACGGATCGGAGTTTCTACAGCAAAAGGATTGTGTTATGGGTATGGCATTCCGTTAATTGCAGTCAGCACGCTGGAAGTTCTGACGGTCCAGGCATTACAATTGACGCAAGATGCTGAAAATGCCTTGTTCTGCCCGATGATTGATGCCCGACGAATGGAAGTGTATTCTGCGTTTTATAATGCTAAGGGTGTTATTCAACGAGAAATTTCAGCTGATATAATTACTTCCGGTTCGTATGCCGAAATACTTGCAAACCAACCTGTTTATTTCTTTGGAAATGGGGCGGATAAATGTAAAACTACCCTCACCCACCCCAATGCCCGTTTTCTGGATGATTTAGTTCCGCTGGCCCAAAATATGATTTCGTTTGCCGAGCGTGCCTTTACTGAAAGACAATTTGCCGACACAGCTTACTTTGAACCATTTTACCTGAAGGAATTCCAGACAACCACTCCTAAAAAGACCCCTAACCCCTGAAGGGGAAATATTATGGCTCTATAACGTTTAGGGTGGGTAATTGAATTTCTTAAATGAGTACCTGTTTAATTCAGTACTCCGTAGGAGTAAACTTTGCATAAGGCACATTCCGGCTTGACGGAACCCCCCAGATAAATCTGGGGATTATTCACGGAAAACTCTTACCGAGTTTCAATATGATTATTAAATTTTCCCTTTATAAAAGCAAACCGGTTTAATAACTTAAAATAGCTTCCCCACAAATTCGTTATAGAGCCAATATTATCCCCCTTCAGGGGTTAGGGGTTCTTTTATAATTCAAATTCCTGCCCTGATTCCGGTATTTCAATATCATGGAACCCGACCTTTTTCAATTCTTCACTGTATTTTTGCTGTACTTCATATTCGCCATGTACTAAAAAGGTTTTCTTGATTTCTTTGGTATCCTGGCAGCTCAGGAATGCTTTCATTTCGTTATAATCACCATGACCGGAAAAAGCTTCAATCTTGGCTATTTTAGCATTTATCTCGTGGTACTCTCCGAAAATAGATATAAACCGTAAGCCCGGTTCCTGAATGCGTGCTCCTAACGAACTGGGAGTACAGTATCCGACTATCAGGATGGTATTTCTCCAGTTGGAGATATTGTTGGCAACATGGTGTTTAACCCTGCCGGCTTCCAACATGCCCGAGGACGAAATAATAATACATGGCTTGTGATAATCGTTCAGGGCTTTCGACTCGTCCACATTCTTAATATAATGCAGCGAATTGAATCCAAACGGATCTGGATCGTATTTCAGAACTTCTTTTACTTCATCATTCATGCATTCCGGGTGCAGGCGGAATATGTCTGTCGCATTCACAGAGAGGGGACTGTCAACAAAGACTTCTATTTTAGGTAATAAGCCCTTATTGAATAAATTATTCAGCACAAAGACAATTTCCTGGGTACGTCCGATGGAGAAGGAAGGTATGATCAGTTTGCCGGATTTATCTACGCAGGTTTCCTGTACTATTTTCAGTAAATCATCTTCTGTATCCTGATCGGCCGGATGCAGCCGGTCGCCGTAGGTAGATTCTGTAATCAGGTAATCGCATTGAGGGAAAGCGGTTGGCGGATGTATGATTCGGTTATGCGGACGTCCTATATCGCCCGTATAAGCCAGATGAACTTTTTTCCCGTTTTCCAGCAATTCCAGGTTCACTACGGCACTGCCCAGCATGTGGCCGGTATTGGTAAACTTTACATTTATTTTATCATTGATATAGAACCGGCGGTTGTAAGCCACCCCAATAAACAGTTCCATACACTTTTCAGTATCTTCCTCATCGTAAATCGGGTCAACCGGTGGAAGCCCCTGTTTATTCCGTTTTTTATTAAACCATTTTATATCCAGTTCCTGTATATGGCCGCTGTCAGCCAACATGATGGCACACAGGTCACGGGTAGCATTGGTACAAATCACCGATCCGCGAAAACCAAGTTTGTATAAATACGGAATTAATCCCGAATGGTCGATATGAGCGTGCGAAAGAATAAGATAGTCTATTGTTTCCGGGTCGAAACCCAGGTTCCGGTTCATGGCATCGGTTTCCAGCCCTTTCCCCTGGAACATCCCGCAATCGAGTAAGATCCTTTTTCCTTCGTTGGTTGTAATCAGATGCTTGCTGCCGGTTACTTCACGTGCAGCGCCAATAAATTTGATTTTCATGGTAGTATGATTTTAATGGATTTAAATTTACCACTAAGACACTAAGTCACACAAAGATTAAATTTTTGCTTATTTCTTATAAGATAAAGTACACACAGTATGAAACCTAAATGTTTTCTTTTATTTCTTAAGTTGAAAATTATTGATTTAAAGAGAGGCTGCCTAAATAGTCACTTGCGTTCAAACCGTTTTTTGTACATTTTCTTAGTGACCTCGGTTTTAGTTGAATTTTTAGTGTTTCTTAGTGTACTTAGTGTTTTAGTGGTAATATTATTTATTGTGTCTAATGCGGTTAATTATTCGCTTTCCAAAAATACGCATTCCTTTTTATAATTCCTATTATTTCGTTAATTATTTAGCTTCCGTTCCCAACGGTTGTTGGTATTGCATAAAAACAACATTTACACTGTATTTTTATACACTAAAAAGCTTTCAATAAGCTATTTTCAATGGATTTGAATGTAATTAATCCTAATTTTGCCATCTCTGCATTGCAAAATGGAAATTAAGTGTTATTTTTGCGTCCTAATAAATGCATATGGAAGCGTTTTATAAAACTCACACCTATTTAGTCGAACACGTGCAATCGCCCGTAAGGCGCATGTTGATGGACGAGATTGATTGGTCGCGCAGGCTGATTGGTATTAAAGGCAGCCGGGGTGTAGGTAAAACCACTTTTTTGCTCCAATATGCTAAAGAACATTTCGGAACCGACCGGAGTTGTTTATACGTAAACTTCAATAACTTTTACTTCACAGAACATACTCTGGTTGAATTTGCCGGCGAATTTTGTGCTCAGGGCGGTAAAACGTTGCTGCTCGATCAAACCTTTAAATACGAGAACTGGTCGAAGGAATTACGTGAGTGTTATGACCGTTTCCCCGAATTGCATATTGTATTTTCCGGTTCGTCGGTTATGCGTTTGATTGAAGACAATGCCGATCTGCAGGATATTGTGGCATCCTACAATTTACGCGGTTTTTCATTCCGTGAATTTTTAAATTTACAGGCCGGAACAAATATTACATCCTATACGTTGGATGAAATTATGCAAAATCACGTACAGATTGCACAGGACATTTGTTCAAAGGTTCATCCGCTCGATTTCTTTCCGGCTTATTTGCATCATGGTTATTATCCGTTTTTCCTGGAGAACCGCAATTTTTCCGAGAATCTGATTAAAACCATGAATATGATGTTGGAAGTGGATATTCTTCTCATTAAACAAATTGAACTGAAATACCTTTCCAAAATCCGCCGGCTACTTTACCTGATCATGAATGCAGCTCCTGCAGCTCCCAATGTCAGTCAGCTGAGTAAGGAAATAGAAGTTTCGCGCGCTACGATCATGAACTATATCAAGTATCTGAAAGATGCCCGCTTGTTGAATATGTTGTATGCCGATGGGGATGAATATCCTAAAAAACCGAATCTGGTTTATGTCCACAATACCAATTTGATGTATACCATTAATTCCGGGAATGTGGATAAACTGGCTGAACAGAAAACTTTCTTCTACAACGCATTGCATGCATGCCATAAAGTGAACGTCTGTAAATACAACCTGGATTTTTGCATTGATCAGCAGTTTCATTTTAAGTGCGAAAACAAACCTGAAAACGGAAAGCATTATTCGAAGGTGATCTATGCCGCCGATCATATTGAGATTGGAAATAAAAACGTAATACCGTTGTGGCTGTTTGGGTTCCTGTATTGACCCCCGCCCCCTAAAGGGAAGGAAGAAAAGATGGTGGTATTCGAGCATTACAGGGAAAATTATTAGAATTAGAAACAATGAAAAAATTCAATACAATTAAATAAAACAATACTAATCCAATCCCCCTTTAGGGGTTAGGGGTTATATTCAAATAACAAACAAACTAACTATTTAATAAATTACTAACAAAATGGCTAAATCAAAAAAATTTTTGACCTGTGATGGTAATCAGGCAGCTGCACATATCGCTTATATGTTCAGTGAAGTAGCTGCAATTTATCCGATCACACCGTCGTCCACCATGGCAGAATATGTCGACGAATGGGCTGCTGTAGGTCGTAAAAACATTTTCGGCGAAAAGGTACAAGTTCAGGAAATGCAATCCGAAGGTGGTGCAGCTGCAGCAATGCATGGAGCGCTTCAGGCAGGTGCATTGACTACTACGTTCACGGCCTCGCAAGGTTTATTGCTTATGGTTCCGAATATGTATAAAGTAGCCGGTGAGTTACTTCCCGGTGTTTATCATGTTTCGGCCCGTGCTTTAGCTTCACATGCACTTTCTATCTTTGGTGACCACCAGGATGTTATGGCTGTTCGGCAGGTTGGTTGCGCCATGTTTGCAACCGGTTCGGTACAGGAAGTAATGGATATGGCAGCTGTAGCACACTTAGCGGCTATCAAGACCCGTGTCCCTTTTGTACACTTCTTTGATGGTTTCCGTACATCCCATGAAATTCAAAAAATAGAACAATTAGATCAGGAAGATTTGATTCCGCTGATCGACCAGGATGCTTTGAAAGCTTTCCGTAACCGTGCCTTAAGTCCGGAACATCCGGTTGCACGCGGTACCGCCCAGAATCCGGATATTTACTTCCAGGCCCGCGAAGCCAGCAATCCGTTCTACGATGCTGTTCCGGCTGTTGTTGAAGAGTATTTGGATCAGCTGGCTACCGTTACAGGTCGTAAATATGGTTTATTCGATTATTACGGAGCAGAAGATGCCGACCGGGTGGTAATTGCCATGGGTTCTTCTACCGAAGCTATCCGCGAAGGCATCGATTACCTGGTTGCTAAAGGTGAAAAAGTAGGTCTGGTATCGGTTCACTTGTATCGTCCGTTCTCAGCCAAACATTTCTTATCGGTATTGCCTAAAACGGCAAAACGTATTTGCGTATTGGATCGTACCAAAGAACCGGGTGCCGGTGGCGAACCATTGTATTTGGATGTAAAGGACGTATTGTATGGCCAGGCCAACCAACCGTTGGTTGTCGGCGGACGCTACGGCTTATCGTCGAAGGACTTCACTCCTGCTCAGGTACTTGCCGTTTACGAAAACCTTTCGTTGCCGGAACCAAAGAATCATTTCACCGTAGGTATTGTGGATGATGTTACCTTTACTTCACTTCCGTTGAAAGAAGAAGTTGCTTTGGGCGGAGCCGGAACGATTGAAGCTAAATTCTACGGTCTGGGTGCTGATGGTACGGTAGGTGCTAACAAAAACTCAATCAAAATTATTGGTGACAATACCGATAAATATTGCCAGGCATATTTTGCTTACGACTCGAAAAAATCGGGTGGATTTACCTGTTCGCACTTACGTTTTGGTGAAACTCCTATTCGTTCTACCTATTTGGTAACAACTCCCGACTTTGTGGCCTGCCACGTACAGGCATACCTGAAGTTGTATGATGTAACCAAAGGATTGAAGAAAAACGGTACCTTCCTGTTGAATACCATTTGGAACCCGGAAGAAGTTCAAAAAAACCTGCCTGTTAATGTAAAGAAATACCTGGCTGTTAATAATATAAGCCTGTATATTATCAATGCAACCAACATTGCTGAAGAAATCGGACTGGGTAACCGTACCAACACGATCCTTCAATCGGCATTCTTCAAAATTACCAATGTGGTTCCTTACGAACTGGCCGTTGAGAAAATGAAATATGCGATCAACAAATCGTACGGTAAAAAAGGGGAAGATGTTGTAAAGAAAAACTATGCAGCTGTCGACCGTGGTGGAGAATATACGAAAGTAGAAGTTCCTGCCGAATGGGCCAACCTGGTTGATGGAAACGAAGTAGTGACCGATATCGTTCCGACTTTTATCAAAGACATCGTTCGTCCGATCAATGCACAGGCAGGTGATGACCTTCCCGTATCGGCTTTCAAAGGCCGTGAAGATGGTACCTGGGAACAAGGTTCTTCGAAATACGAAAAACGCGGTGTAGCTTCGCATGTACCGGTTTGGAATTCTTCCAACTGTATCCAGTGTAACCAGTGTGCGTATGTTTGTCCTCACGCTGCTATCCGTCCGTTTATTCTCGACGAAGCTGAACAGGCAAAAGCTCCTTTTACCGATACATTGAAAACTAACGGTAAACAATTTGCCGGAACTGCTTTCCGCATTCAGGTAGATGTATTGGATTGCTTGGGTTGTAATAACTGTGTGGATGTTTGTCCGGGTAATAAAGGCAATAAAGCCCTTGATCTCGTTCCAATCGAAACTCAATACGACAACCAAACAAACTGGGATTTCTGTGTTGAAAATGTAAAATCAAAACAACACCTGGTTGATGTAAAAGCGAACGTGAAAAACTCCCAATTGGCAACTCCATTGTTCGAGTTCTCGGGTGCTTGTGCCGGTTGTGGTGAAACTCCTTATGTAAAATTAATTTCGCAACTCTTTGGCGACCGTCAGTTGGTAGCAAATGCAACAGGATGTAGCTCTATTTATTCCAATTCGGCTCCTTCTACCCCGTATACAACGAATGAACAAGGTCGCGGACCGGCTTGGGCTAACTCGTTGTTCGAAGACAATGCTGAATTCGGATTGGGTATGGTGTTTGCCAATGACAATATGCGTGACCGGTTGGTTCGTATCATGACAGAAGCCCTTGCTGCCGATTGCTGTTCGGACGAATTGAAAGGATTGTTTACCGAATGGATCGAAAACCGGGAAGATGCTGATAAAACAGTAGAACTGGAAGCTAAGATTACACCGCTGGTTCAGGCAGGTACCTGCAGCTATTGCACGCAGATTGCTGAATTAAGCCAATACCTGATTAAGAAATCGCAATGGATTATTGGTGGTGACGGTTGGGCGTATGATATCGGTTTCGGCGGCTTGGACCACGTGCTTGCCTCAGGTAAGAACGTAAATGTCCTGGTGCTCGATACGGAAATCTATTCGAATACCGGTGGACAGGCTTCTAAATCGACTCCGGTCGGTGCGGTGGCTAAATTTGCCGCTTCGGGTAAACGTGTACGTAAAAAAGACCTGGGTATGATTGCTGCTACTTACGGGTATGTTTACGTTGCTCAGGTGGCTATGGGATCTAACCAGGCCCAGACCCTGAAAGCCCTTCGCGAAGCGGAAGCATATGATGGACCATCAATTGTCATTGCATACTCCCCTTGTATCAGCCACGGGCTGAAAGCAGGAATGGGTAAAGCCCAGGACGAACAGGATCGTGCAGTGGAATGTGGATACTGGCACTTGTACCGCTTCAACCCGGCATTGGAAGCGGAAGGAAAGAACCCGATGATCCTCGATTCGAAAGAGCCTCAATGGGATAAGTTCCAGGACTTCCTCAAAGGTGAAGTTCGTTATGCTTCGTTGATGAAACAATTCCCTGCTGAAGCCGGAGAACTGTTTACAGCAGCACAGGCAAATGCCAAATGGCGTTACGAAGGATACAAACGGATGGCCGAACGTCCATTCTAATCCTTTTATTCATAACTTTTCCAACGTTCAAAACTTAGGAAAAGTTGACAAGAAAAAAGGCTGCCCTGAATTGGGCAGCCTTTTTTCTTGCAGGATAATAAGTGACAACTAGTTTTCGACGCTGTCAGGTGCAGGCACGCTGACAGGTCTTCGATGAAAAACCTGACAGCGTCGAAGACCTGTCAGCGTTGATTAGAGAAAGATGTTTCTTAAGAGCCCCTTACCCGGCGTGAAGAACCAAAAAATCAAAAAGAAGCAGATAGAGAGCGTTTCAGCCATTCGACGCTGTCAGGTGCAAGCACGCTGACAGGTCTTAGGTTGAAAACCTGACAGCGTCGAAGACCTGTCAGCGTTGATTAATGAAAGATGTTCTTTAAGAGCCCTTATTCCTCCTGCTGACCCAAAAAAAGCAAGAAACGCGATATGGAAATCGCGGGTCCCGGAATAAGTATAGAACAACACATAAGGTAGTGATTTTATTTCTAATGTGTTCTAATGTGCCTATGTGGTTCATTTTGTTTCATAAGCATGTCTCATGGTACGTAAAGACTCCAACTCGCTAAGCGATTCAGTTGATTCATAATTTTGATTTTTATCGTCTAGGCGTCTTAGCGTACTATTTTTTGAATTTGTTTCTCGATAGATTCAGGGAATATCGCTGTTTGTGTAACCAATTGAAGCATATTATCCGCCGGAATCACTGGTAAATTCAATTTTTTAAGCGAAATTTGCAACTCGAAAATTTGCAAGAAGCATAAAATAAAAAACAAAGACAATGAAGAAGGAAACAATTTGCGTTCAGGCCGGATGGAAACCCAAAAAAGGGGAACCCCGTGTACTGCCTATTTATCAAAGTACCACTTTTAAATACGATACCAGCGAACAAATGGGTAAATTGTTCGACTTGGAAGAAGAAGGTTATTTCTATACCCGGTTGCAGAACCCGACCAACGATGCGGTAGCCGCTAAGATTGCCCAGCTCGAAGGCGGTATAGCTGCCATGCTTACCTCGTCGGGCCAGGCAGCAACCTTTTATTCCATCCTGAATATCTGTTCTGCCGGCGACCACTTTGTCAGTGCCTCCACCATTTATGGCGGTACGTTCAATCTTTTCGGGGTTACGCTTCAAAAAATGGGCATAACCGTCACTTTTGTCGATCAGGATGCCTCCGAGGAAGAAATTGCAGCCGCTTTTACTCCCACTACCAAGGCATTGTTTGGCGAAACGATTGCCAATCCCGGACTGGCAGTGCTCGACATTGAGAAATTTGCCCGCGTTGCCCACAGCCAGGGTGTTCCGTTGATCGTGGACAATACTTTTGCCACCCCCATCAATTGCCGCCCTTTCGAATGGGGAGCCGATATCGTGATTCACTCTACGACCAAATACATGGACGGGCACGCCAGTTCCGTGGGTGGAGTGGTTGTTGACAGCGGTAATTTCGACTGGAATGCCATTCCCGGAAAGTTTCCCGGGCTGACCGAACCGGATCCTTCCTATCACGGGCTGACCTATACCGAAAGTTTTGGAAAGATGGCGTACATTACCAAGGCTACGGTGCAGTTGATGCGTGACCTGGGGTCCATCCAGTCCCCGCAGAATGCATTCCTGGTCAACCTGGGCCTGGAATCCTTGCATTTAAGGATGCCGTGCCACTGTTCGAATGCCCAGAAAGTAGCCGAACACCTTCAACAGGATGAACGGGTGGCCTGGGTGCACTATTGCGGCCTGAAAGGCGATCAATATTATGAACTCGGACAGAAGTACCTGCCCAACGGATCGTGCGGGGTAATCACCTTCGGCTTGAAAGGCGGACGCGAAACTTCGATCCGGTTTATGGATAACCTGGAACTGGCTGCTATTGTTACGCACGTAGCCGATGCCCGTACCTCGGTGTTGCATCCCGCCAGCCATACCCACCGCCAGCTTACCGACGAACAACTGATTGCCGCCGGCGTAGCCCCCGACTTAATCCGTTTCTCTGTCGGCATCGAGAATGTAGACGATATTATCGAAGATATTGACCAGGCATTGGAAAAAGCCTATTAAAAAAGATAAAGTTCAATGAATAAAAAGACTGCTCGTCACCGGGCAGTCTTTTTATTTGGCTAATAACCTGGTGGCGTGATAGGTACCCCAAAGTATTTTTTTGAATCTGTCGGGATAGTTCCAACGAATACGCTCAAAGTTCCTCTATACTTTTTAACGGCACATACACCGATTTCGACGACTTTTTGCCATCCGCGCTCAGTGCAAACACATAGCAACATACCACCTCCTCAATAGTTCTACCCGGAAACGGAATAAGCATTGACCCAACTTTTTCGGTGCCCCTTATTTGAACTGCCCTGCGCAATTCTCCTTTTGTTGTCCGGATAAAAGCAATAAGCTGGTCGCTCCCGGACACATAGGGTAAGGACAGGTCCGAAGCGTAACTTATCCGGATGCCTTCACTTTCCAAAACTCCACCGGACACACTGACTTTGGGCAACGTCCCTTTCGAAACCAGCACCATGGGGTAACTGACGACAGGAGCCTCCCCGGTACAGTCGAAAGCCGAATTAAAATTAGCTGATATGAACAGATTATAAGGTGACTTTCCTTTGCGGTTTTCCACAAAGCCCGCGTCGGTAATTCCCCCGAACGACCTGTATACGCCTGCCAGGAGGGTCATCTTCTGTATCTGATTTTTCTGAGCATCGGTTTTCTTTCTCTTTACAAAAAACGCTTTACTGCGGACGATATTCCGGCCGTTGTAGGACATGGTGGTAAAGTTACCCATCGATTTCCGCATGGGTCCCAACAACGGATTTTGTGCGATGCTCATGGTCTGTGTTTTTAATCGGTTTAATTGTAACTGTTTTGTATTCAACCCGAACAATCATTCTTTGCGGTTGGACGCTGTAAAGATAGGAAGTGTTTTTTTATCTGGCAACATGTTAAAATCAAATTGGACGCTTTTTGCCAGGAACTGCATTTCCGTGCACGTCTTTGCATTGGTTCCCCTATGATATTTAACAACAATTACACATTCTGCCGCTTACATTTAACAATACAACGTCAGCTAATCCCTGCTTTTTTTCCGGCTCCCCTCCTGCCCGATTGTTTCAGCGATTAAACAGAGGCATTGCAAACTGTTTGTACCCGGTTCGCTCCGGGAGGATCCATAGATACACCGAAGATACACCGTAGATACACTATAG
>JAUZOM010000066.1 GCA_030706465.1 Bacteroidota bacterium
ACGAATCTTCGACCAATTAAAAAAGGGGGACCTTTCGCACACCGATTCGGCGTTAGTTCTTCCGTTATACATGACTGAAAATAAATACCGGCTAACAGAATCGGAAAAGAAGCTCCTTTCTAAAAATGTTTTTTCATCCCCTGAAA
Source organism: Bacteroidota bacterium (assembly GCA_030706465.1). GTDB lineage: Bacteria > Bacteroidota > Bacteroidia > Bacteroidales > Paludibacteraceae > Paludibacter. The sequence goes on from JAUZOM010000066.1 coordinate 147, forward strand.
GTGGAGAGCAATTATTGGAAAAGCTGGTGGGTGAAATGAGCACCGAACTAAATTTCTATGAAAGCACCATAAGCGTTTTTGGAAAAAACATGATCAGTCCCCTGGCTAATTTCGGGAATTCCTATTATGATTATTATCTGGCCGACAGCTTAAAAAATGAGACCGGGAAACAATACGAAATTCACTTCCGGACACGGAATTCCAAAAATTTAGCGTTCAATGGCAAATTATGGATTGACTCGGCAACCTTTGCCTTGACAAAATTTGAAGCCGAATTACCCCCCCTGGCTAACATCAATTTCATACACAATCTTCGCCTTTCCGAAAAATACCTATTGCAACCCAACAAGCATTGGATGCGGGAATCGGAAGAACTGGCATTGAACATGAATTACGAATTGATGGCTGACAGCTTGCACCCAAAGCCTGAAATATTTGTAAAACGCACGGCCACATTTCATTACAACGATTCGATTGCAACGTTGCCCGGCAACTTCGCCCAAAGCAATTATACCGAAACCACCCTGGACGAGAAACTGAAAGGCCTGAATAATACGGCTTTATTTCGTACAGCCAAATTGATAGCAAACGTTGCTTTAACCGGTTATATTCCGGCAGGTAAAATCGATGTCGGAAGTATCATGCAACTGGCCCGGATAACCGATGTCGAGGGATTCCGTCTTAACGTGCCATTCCGGACCAGCGACAAGTTGTGGAAAGATGTTACCCTTGGAGGTTACGCCGGATACGGGACTAAAAACCAGGCCGTAAAATATTCAGCAATGGGGCAATACAGATTACCGGGGGAGAAAAAGCGTGTTGTCGGGCTCAGCTATACGGATGATTACAGACGGATTGACTATAACTACAACGATTTTCTTTATCGCGAAAACCCGCTTGTTACGGGGGATGAAGATATATCAACAACCCTCTTGATGCTTTGGTCGGCCAACAGGCTGAATGCCCGGAAAGAATTTAATTTTTCGTTCTTCAACGACTGGAACTCAGACATTGAATCGTGTTTATACCTTCGGGCCAACAGGATCTATTCAAATACGAGTCTACCTATGCAAATTAATGGCACCGGTATACCTTCCTTTCTACAACGTTCGGCAACATTCAACACCCGTTTCTCATTCGACGAAAGAACCTACGAAAGCCATTTACAACGCATTTATATCCAGAATAATCATCCTGTCTTTTCAGTCACCACCGAAGGAGGCCAATATATCCTGGGAAATAAGACAGGGGGATATGGCAAAATTACGGGAGCCGTGAAACAGTTTGTCCCTTTAGATTTTGGGAGCCTGTCTTATGTTGCAGAAGCCGGATGGATCATTGGGAACGTACCCTATCCATTGCTCGAGATACCATCGGGAACTGAAGTCGGGGGATACGGGATCTACCGGATAAATGTCCCGGTAGAAACCGGTTCCGGGGGATACAGCATGTATTCCTATAACATGATGAAATATACGGAGTATGGCGCCGACAAATACCTGAATATACATGGGGAGCTCACTCTAAACGGCCTGTTGATGAATCAACTGCCCCTTATTAAATGTTTAAACCTGCGTGAATTATTTTCGTTTAAAATGGCCTACGGTTCATTACGTAATTCGCATCAGTCTGTGCTTGCATATCCCGACTTCATGGAGCCACTCAAACAGCCCTATCTGGAAATGGGTGTAGGAGTTACCAATATCCTGCGTCTTTTTTCCATACAATCGGTCTGGCGGCTGACTGAAACCACGAAACCGGGCGTGTTTCCGTGGGGTATCCGAAGTGGTTTAAGTATTAGCTTTTAAAATAATGAATCAACAACCCACGTGTACCTATTCATTCTTTTTTTATATAATTCTTAATTGTTCGTTATTCATTTTTAATTTCTTATTCTATCTTTGTGATTCGAAACCGGATTTAACGACTTATCGTTTTAAAACAACAAAAATATGGAAACAACCAACATTCAAATTGCTATAATCGGCGCCGGAAATATGGGTGGCGCCATTGCCCGGGGATTATCGAAAGGAAAATTAATCCAATCGAAAAATATCCGGGTAAGTGATGTAAATCAGAAAAACCTTGATGCCTTAAAAGCTTTTGCGCCGGAAATCCTGGTGAGCAATTCCAACCGGGAAATAATAAAAGATGCCAATATCATTCTATTGGCTGTAAAGCCATGGCTGGTAGAAACGATTGCCGAAGAATTTGAGAATAAATTCGATTACAAAAAGCAAATCGTTGTTTCAATAGCAGCAGGAGTAGACTTTGACCAACTAACCCGATTTTTCAATACCGATGCAACGATATTCCGGGTGATCCCGAACACTGCCATTGATGTACAACAAAGTGTCTCCACCATTGCATCATTCAATGCCAATAAAGAGCAGGAACAATTGGTTGTGGATATATTTGCCGAATTGGGTAAAACATTCCTAGTTCCCGAATCACAGTTGAATGCATTTATGTCACTTTCATCCTGTGGAATAGCTTATGCATTCCGTTATATTCGTGCAGCCACCGAAGGCGGTGTAGAAATGGGAATTTACCCTAATACCGCCAAAGAAGTCGTTATCCAGACTTTGCGCGGAGCTATCGATCTGTTGGAAGCTAACGGAACGCACCCCGAAGTGGAAATAGACAAAGTCACTACAGCTGGCGGAACTACCATAAAAGGGCTGAATGAAATGGAAGCTAACGGATTTACCAATGCAGTGATCAAGGGACTGAAAGCATCGCATATAAAATAATAGATGCTCCTTTCGGTTTTGCTATTTGCTGTGCGGTATTAATAGCCTTCTGTTTTCATCAGTTATTCCTTCTGGCGATATTGTACAGCATTATTTAAATGGACTTCAATAATTCAACGATTATATAGTTAAACGTTTTAACACTTCAACATCATGAACACTCAAATCAAACAAATTGCACAAAGACTGCACGGACTTCGCGACTCGTTGGATTTAACTACGGAAGCAGTCGCTTCAAAATGTGGTATCAGTCAGGCTGATTATGAACGATACGAATCGGGGAATTCCGATATTCCCATGAGTTTTATTTGCGAAGTAGCGCAAACTTTTGGAGTGGAAACAACGGCCTTAATTTCGGGCGATGATCCACATTCAACGGCTTACTTTGTTACGCGCAAAGGAACGGGTAAAAGCGTTGAGCGTACCAAAGAGTACAAGTATTTATCATTAGCTCACGGTTTCCGCAACGCCAAAGCCGAACCATTTGAAGTTTCGGTAGAGCCAAGCAACAAACCGATCCATTTGAACACGCATTCCGGGCAGGAATTCAACCTGGTCCTGGAAGGAACCATGCAATTACAAATTGCCGGAAACAATGTCACACTTAACGAAGGTGACAGTATTTACTTTGATGCCAACAAACCGCACGGCATGAAAGCATTGAACGGAACCAAGGTGAAGTTCCTAGCGGTAATTATATAAATTACGTTTAAAAGCGAATTACGCTTATCCCACTATGGGTTCTTTTATCCCAAATAGCTAGTTTTTATCCCTGTTTTTTGTCTCACTAAAGCTTTTGCTATTACTTTGCAGTGCAAAATCAAAATGCTTTAAACAAAAATAATGTATATGTTAGAAAAGTTCCTTCAACAAACCGAATTCAAAGACTTTGAAGATTTCAAAGCAAATTACAAACTTAATGTTCCGGAAAATTTCAATTTTGGTTACGACATAGTAGATGCCTGGGCCGAAAAAGAGCCCAATAAAAAAGCACTCCTTTGGACAAACGACCAGGGAGAATGTCATGAATTTTCATTTGCCGATATGAAGAAATACACCGATCAGACGGCTTCGTACTTTCAAAGTCTCGGTATTAAAAAAGGAGACATCGTGATGGCTATTCTCAAACGCCGGTATGAATTTTGGTTTACCATTGTTGCTCTGCATAAAATTGGAGCGGTCATTATTCCTGCCACCCACCTATTGACCAAAAAAGATTTGATTTACCGTAACAATGCCGCTGATATTAAAGCGATCATTGCAGTTGGTGAAGAACCGATTATCACACACATTAACGATGCCATGCCGGAATCGCCAAGCGTGAAAATGTTGATTTCAGTGGGGCATATCATTCCGGAAGGCTGGCTCGATTTTCACAAAGGGATTGAAAATGCTGCACCTTTTACCCCGATTGCCCATGTAAATAAGAATGACGATCCATTGATTATCAGCTTCACTTCGGGAACCACAGGAAATGCAAAAATGGTGTTGCTGGATTGTGTGTACCCTTTGGCACATATTATTACAGCCAAATACTGGCATAATCTGCACGAAGACAGCCTGCATCTGACCATTGCCGATACCGGTTGGTTGAAAGCCGTTTGGGGAAAACTTTACGGGCAATGGATCGTTGGAGCTTGTGTTTTTGTGTATGATCATGAGAAATTTACCCCTTCAGCTATGTTGGAAATGATTCAAAAGTACCATATCACTTCCTTGTGCGCACCTCCGACAATTTTCCGTTTTTTAATCCGGGAAGACCTTACTCGATTTGATTTGTCATCCCTGGAGTATTGCACCATTGCCGGTGAAGCATTGAATCCGGCGGTATACGAGCAATTCTTACAACTGACGGGCATCAAATTACGTGAAGGATACGGACAAAGTGAAACAACACTCTCCCTGTTTACATCGCCCTGGGTAGAACCAAAACCAGGCTCCATGGGACTGATTAACCCGCATTATGATGTTGATTTATTGACCCCGGAAGGCCGTTCGGCGGAAGTTGGCGAGCAGGGACAAATAGTTATTCGCACCGATAAACATTATCCGGTAGGACTTTTCAAAGGGTATTACCGCAACGCTGAATTGACAAAGGAAGCCTGGCACAACGGCGTGTATTATACCGGTGACGTGGCCTGGCGAGACGAAGATGGATATTTCTGGTTTGTGGGCCGTGCTGATGATGTAATTAAAAGTTCAGGTTACCGCATTGGTCCATTCGAAGTGGAAAGTGCTTTAATGACCCATCCGGCTGTAGTGGAATGCGCCATCACCGGGGTGCCAGATGAAATTCGAGGACAAGTGGTGAAAGCCACCATTATTCTGGCAAAAGATTACAAAGAAAGAGCCGGCGAGGCACTCATAAAAGAGATTCAGGATCATGTAAAAAACGTAACAGCCCCGTACAAATACCCCAGAATCATCGAATTTGTGGAAGAATTGCCCAAAACTATCAGTGGTAAAATCCGTAGAACAGAAATCCGGGAGAAGGATAACAAGAATTAATTATTTAAATTTTAAACTTAGATGAATATCATCAATCTATCGGATAACAATTCCGTTTTAAAACATTACCTGAAGGAAATACGCTCGGTAAAAATACAAAAAGACTCCATGCGCTTTCGACGGAATTTGGAGCGAATTGGAGAAATAATGGCGTATGAAATCAGCAAAACGTTGCGATATAAAGCCGAGGATGTAAAAACGCCACTCGGCATGTCGAACACGGAAGTAATCGATGAGAAAATTGTTATTGCAACGATACTTCGGGCAGGATTGCCGTTTCATACAGGCTTCCTGAATTATTTTGATGCCGCTGAAAATGCTTTTGTTTCAGCTTATCGCAAATACAAAGATGCATTGAAATTCGATATTTATATTGAATACATTGCTTCTCCGAACCTGGATGGAAAAACACTGATTATTACCGACCCGATGCTTGCTACAGGCGGATCTATGGAACTGGCTTACGGAGCATTGCTTACAAAAGGCAAGCCGGCCCATATTCATGTTGCAACAGTCATTTCAAGCCAGGTTGCCATTGATTATATAGCATCTCATTTCCCGGAAGCAAAAACCACCGTTTGGGCTGCAGCCATTGATCCCGAACTAAACGAACATTCCTATATTATTCCCGGATTAGGAGATGCCGGAGATTTGGCATTTGGAGAAAAATTATAGAATCAATAGTCTTCAACAAAGAACAAAAGGCCCTTCAAACAAAATTTGCAGGGCCTTTTGTTGTCGGACTAAGACCCAAGAGAAACAAAAACTCAATAAGAGTTGTATCTTCTTCACAAATAGAAGATTTCGATTCCGTCTCATTAGTCTATTTATTTGTCTCGTAATAGAAACTGATATACAATGCTGTCAACACAAATAATGCCGGATAATGAAATAATAATATTTATAATGCAGTCCCTCACCCATAAATCAATAATATTTAAGGTGAAATAATAAAATGTAAATGTAAAATTTTATCTTTGCAAAGATTGTTCCTTACAGGAATTAAGTGACTAATAATGCCTGATTCATTTTACTTTTTTTGATGAATATATTCATGTTTATGAAACTCAGAAAATTTATTTTCCATTATTGGAAATCAATAATTATTATATCCGGTATTTTATATCTGTCTTTTGCACCTCCATCGACATTTAATGGAGTCCCTTCTTTCGAAAACGAGGATAAACTTGTTCATATAATCATGTATATGGGTTTAACCGGTGTCCTGATTTTCGATTTTAAAAAATATGCCAAAAATAATCCGAAGCCTACATTCGCATTTGTTATAACCTGTCTTTTATTCCCTATAATCCTTGGAGGCGCTGTTGAGATATTACAACCTCTCTATTTTGCCCCCCGTACAGCCGAATGGTCCGATTGGTTTAGCGACTCGGCCGGTGTACTGGTTGGATGGTTGGTGATGTCATTAGTCATGCCCAAATTAATTAAAAAAACCTTTAAATAAACCGGCTTATCTTCCTTGTGAATTTATTTGTTTGCTTCAGTTAAAGTCTATAAATGACGAATAAAGCCTATGAATGACGAAACTCTGAAATATAAAATCGGCATTACGCTTATCAAAGGCATTGGAAACAATCTGGCTAAAAATCTGATTGCGTATGTAGGTAGTGTTGAAGGCGTTTTCAAAGAAAAGCAACAAAGCTTAGCGAAAATTCCAGGAATCGGGGAAATACTTTCGAAAGAAATTATTTCTCAGAATGTATTAAAACGAGCTGAACAGGAGATCGAATTTATACGTAAAAATAAAATCCAGACAAACTATTTTACCGATCCCGACTATCCTTACCGATTGAAAGAATGCCCAGATTCTCCAATCCTGATTTATTCAAAGGGGAAATGCAATTTTAATGATGGTAAATTTATAGGAATTGTTGGAACACGAAATGCTACCGAAACAGGAAAAGAAAATTGCAAAAAACTAATAAGTGATTTAGAAAGCGCCTTACAAACTATAGTTGTAGTCAGCGGATTGGCTTATGGTATAGATATCTGCGCCCACAAAGCGGCTCTCGAGTCCGGGTTATCAACGATAGGAGTAATTGGACATGGATTGGATCGAATCTATCCGGCTGTACATCGCCCTATTGCAGTGAAAATGTTGGAAAAAGGAGCTTTGGTAACAGAATACTTAAGCCAGACAATTCCCGACAGGCAAAATTTTGTACAACGGAACCGTATAATTGCCGGACTTTGTGATGCGATTGTTATTGTGGAGTCAGGGGTCAAAGGAGGAGCACTGATTACAGCCGAAATTGCCAATGATTATAACCGGGATGTATTTGCCTTTCCCGGGCGTGTAACAGATGAATGGTCCACCGGATGCAACGCCTTAATTAAAAACAACAAAGCGTCTTTGATTGAAACGGCAGAAGATCTTTTAAAATTTATGAACTGGGAGAAACAAGATACAGCATTAACGCCAATCGTTCAAACTTCATTATTCCAAGATCTTTCGGAGAAGGAGAAGGAGCTATTCTCAACTTTGCGTCAAAATCCGGAAGGCATTCAGGTGAACGAATTAGCTATTCAACTTGAAAAACCAGTCAGCAAAATATCATCGTTATTGCTCGAAATGGAATTTAAAGGATTGGTAAAATGTTTACCCGGGAATTTGTATAAAATTGTAAAATAAATATTCATTTCAGCAGAATAACTTTTTCAGATCTTAAGATCTTGTAAAAGTTTAATAAAAAGATGTACAGCAAAGAAGAATTAAAACACCTAAAAAAAGAATTTTGGGAAGGGTTTGGTCTGTATTGTAGCCATGTTCCGGCATTAAAACGTCGTAAGAGTAAGTTTATGTTATACAATACCAAAATGAAAGGTGTGGAACTAAAGTTTGATGCAACCCGTAAAGGAGCCTCTGTAATTCTTGAAATCAACCTCCAGGATCCCAAACAACGGCTTGAAAAATTTGAACAATTTGAACAATTCAAACCCACTTTTGAGAAACAATTTCCTCAGGGATTAATTTGGGAACCTACTTACATCCGGGAAACCGGTACCATAGTTAGCCGGATATATACCGAGAAAAACGGCATCGACCTGCATCGCCGGATTCAATGGATGGAATTCTATCAGTTCATGTCAACTGAAATGTTGAAACTGGAAAAAGCATTTAAGATGGTGAAAGAGGTGATCGAGTAATCCTTTTTTAATACCCTTATTTGGGATGGATAAGGAAGATCAGTCGTTTGAATTCAATAAGTATCCTTTAACAGGAGTAAGTACCGTGAATTGTTTATATTTAACGCATTCATTTCAATTCCTCATTTTTTTAATTCTGACTGAAAAGACTCAATTAAAATCATTAATTCCATTCTATAAATCCCTAAACTTCTTCTTTCAGAAATCATTTCAATAATTTAGTGTATTTCTGTATCAACTTATTAAATTTGATTGATCCTCAAAATCAATGAACTATTTATGTTGATTAAACAAGGATTTTTTTGTAGTTTTGCATCCCATAATTAAACGTAAAAAGGAATATGGATAAAAAGCGAATTAAAAGAGCATTAGTGTCTGTCTATCATAAAGATAACTTGGACATAATTATAAGAAAACTGCATGCCGAAGGTGTTGAATTTATTTCAACAGGCGGAACACAATCGTTTATCGAATCTCTTGAAATTCCATGTAGTGCTGTTGAAGACCTTACGGGTTACCCATCAATTTTAGGCGGAAGAGTAAAAACTTTGCATCCAAAAGTATTTGGAGGTATCCTGAACCGACGCGATTTCGAATCAGACAAAGCACAAATCGCTGAATATGAAATTCCTGAAATCGATTTAGTTATTGTTGATTTATATCCATTCGAAGCCACAGTGGCTGCCGGAGCTGACGAAGCAACCACCATCGAAAAAATAGATATCGGAGGCATTTCGCTCATTCGTGCTGCTGCCAAAAACTATAACGATGTGGTTATTGTAGCTTCGCAAGGCCAATACGAACCTTTATTGGAAATCATTTCAGCTGAAGGTGCACAAACCTCCCTGGAAGAACGTCGCTGGTTTGCCAAAGAAGCCTTTGCCGTTTCATCTCACTATGATTCTGCTATTTTCAACTACTTTGATGGGAATGAGAAAAGTGCCTTCCGTTTGAGTGAAAACAATGCTAAGATACTTCGTTACGGGGAAAATCCACATCAAGAAGGCGTCTTTTTTGGTAAATTCGACGATCTGTTCGAACAAATACAGGGAAAAGAAATTTCGTACAACAACTTACTCGACATTGACGCTGCTGTAAATTTAATCAACGATTTCGACGATATAACTTTTGCCATCCTGAAACACAACAACGCTTGCGGAATAGCTTCCCGTCCTACCCTGGTAGATGCCTGGAATGCTGCACTGGCCGGTGACCCTGTTTCAGCATTTGGTGGTGTATTGATTACCAATGCGATTATCGACAAAGCTACAGCTGAAGAAATGCATAAAATTTTCTTTGAAGTGGTTATTGCTCCTGACTACGATCTGGAGGCTATTGAAATCCTGAGTCAGAAAAAAAACAGAATCATCCTGATCATAAAAGATGCCAAGGTAAAAGCTAAACAATATCGCTCATTGCTTAATGGTGTATTGATGCAAGATAAAGATACTCATACTGAAACTGCTGAAGATTTGAAAGTGGTGACTGAAAAGGCTCCTACTGCCGAAGAAATTGAAGATCTGCTTTTTGCCAACAAAATTGTTAAACATTCCAAATCGAATGCTATCGTCTTTGCGAAAAACAAACAAATGTGTGCCAGTGGAATTGGCCAGACTTCACGTGTTGATGCTTTAAAACAGGCTGTCGATAAAGCAACCTCATTTGATTTTGATCTAAAGGGTGCGGTTATGGCTTCGGATGCATTCTTTCCTTTTCCCGATTGTGTTGAATTAGCTTCGGAAGCGGGAATAACAGCTGTTATTCAACCCGGAGGTTCTATCAATGATAAACTCTCGATAGCAAAATGCAACGAAACTGGTCTGGCTATGGTGACAACCGGTTTCCGTCATTTCAAACATTAATTAATAGTATTTACCTCCGGCGGTATTAATTGATTCTTGCTCCGCCTTAAAATTTATAATCATTTACCGGGGGCTTTTGATATTGGACAAAAAATAAAACTGAAATAAATTAAGAAAATGGGACTATTTTCATTTACACAAGAAATAGCTATTGACTTAGGAACTGCCAACACGATTATCATTCACAATGATAAAATTGTGGTTGATGAACCTTCGGTGGTAGCTCTGGACAAACGATCTGATAAGCTGCTTGCTATCGGTGAAAAGGCACGCCAGATGCAAGGAAAAGAAAACGAAGGAATTCGTACTGTTCGTCCTTTACGGGATGGTGTAATTGCCGATTTCTATGCTGCTGAGTTAATGATTCGCGGTATGATAAAAATGATACCGACTAAAAATCACCTCTTCTCTCCTACCCTTAAAATGGTAGTTTGTATTCCTTCAGGAAGCACGGAAGTTGAAATTCGTGCAGTACGTGACTCCTCGGAACATGCCGGAGGGCGTGAAGTTTACATGATTTATGAACCTATGGCGGCAGCTATTGGTATCGGGATCGATGTGGAAGCACCAAACGGATGTATGATTGTTGATATTGGTGGTGGAACGACTGAGATTGCCGTTATCTCGTTAGGCGGTATTGTTTCGAACAAATCGATACGTATTGCCGGCGATGATTTGACTCTGGATATTGTAGAATATATGGGACGTATGCACAACATCAAAGTAGGCGAACGTACCGCTGAATTGATTAAAATAAACGTCGGTGCAGCGTTGACCGATCTGGAAGATGCTCCCGAGGATTATATTGTTCATGGGCCAAACCGAATGACTGCTTTACCAATGCAAGTTCCGGTATCCTACCAGGAGATTGCCCACTGCCTGGAAAAATCAATTTCTAAAATTGAGGCTGCTATTCTGAGTGCATTGGAACAAACTCCTCCTGAATTATATGCCGATATCGTACAACGTGGCATTTATTTAGCAGGAGGTGGAGCATTACTCCGTGGATTAGACAAACGTTTAACTGATAAATTAAATATACAATTTCATATTGCTGAAGATCCATTACGTGCAGTAGCCCGTGGGACAGGAATTGCATTGAAAAATGTTGATAAATTCTCATTCCTGATTCGATAAAAACTAAATTGAATTTTCGATAAGCACATCAAATGCGTGTGTTTATCGAAAATTTTTGTTCTAAAACTTCTTTTCTTCTTGCAGTTTCATCAATAATGAAGAATCTCATCAATTTTTTGATTCAATACAGTGTTGTGTTTTTATTTCTATTTTTAGAAGTAATTTCCTTTACATTGATTGTAAAAAATCAGGAGTATCAAAAAAGTGTGTTTCTCTCTTCAAGCAATTCGATGGTTTCCGGTATGTACGAATGGAGCAATTCGATAGTTGAATTTTTTAAACTACGAGCTGCAAATGACAACCTGTCGGAAGAAAATACTGCACTTAAGAATCAAATTATCAACTTGCAGAACAAGTTGTCTACCTTAAAACCTGAAACTTCCGATTCAGTTCATTTCCGTGTCCCTCCTGAGATGGAATACCAGTTTATTTCGGCTAAAGTAATCAATAGTTCAACCAACAAACTTCAAAACTATATAACCTTGAATAAAGGTGCTATAGATGGCATTAAAGCCGACATGGGTGTCATCAGTGATGAAGGGGTAGTTGGGATCGTAAAAATTGTTTCAAAAAAATTCTCGGTAGTTATTCCAATTTTAAATCCTAAAAGCGATATTAGCTGTAAATTCAAACGAAACAATTATAGCGGTGGATTAATCTGGTCGGGTGAAGATTATCGCTATGGAAACCTGACAGATATTGCCCGCCACGTAGAACTAGCTTTAGGCGATACAATTATTACCAGCGGGTTTACCAGTTCATTCCCCGAAGGTATACCTGTCGGTTACATCGAAGATTTTAAGATCAAGGAAAGCGATGCTTACTATAAAATCAAAGTGAAACTGGCAGTTAATTTCCGAACACTTTCGCACGTTAAAGTAATAAATTATTTGAATTTTCAGGAACAAAAAGAATTGGAAAAGAAATCGGAAGAACAATAACCAGTGAACGGTTATCAATTATTGCAGAGGAAAACCGAATTGAATATTTAATTATGAACTGTGAACTATTAATTATTAATTAAGATAATGCCTACCGTACTTCAAAATATATTCCGGTTTGTATTATTAGTACTTTTCCAGGTACTGGTGTTGAACAACATCCAATTTCTGGGATATATCAATCCATACCTGTACATTTTATTCATTCTGGCGCTTCCGGTACAGATGCCACGTTGGTTTTTGCTTGTATTGGCTTTCATTATAGGGCTAACCATTGATATTTTTTCCAACACAATAGGCATGCATGCATTTGCAACCGTATTTGTTGCTTTTTTACGAGATGGAATTATTAAATTATTTACCAATATCGAGGAAGGTAATAACCCAACACCGTCTTTTCATACTTTCGGAGTAAGTGCATACGTAAAATATATTGTAGTCATGGTATTAATTCACCATGCAACTCTATTTATTCTGGAAGCTTTCTCTTTTGCCCATTTCTGGTTGATGTTAGTAAAAATCTTAATTAGTTCGTTGATAACAATAATGCTGATTTTGGGAATTCAATCCATTAAAACAAGATAATATATGATAAACGATACACTTCAAAACAGAAGATATGTGATTTCAATCATTATGTCGGCTGTCATTGTTGTGTATATTCTGAGACTATTTACCATTCAAATAATCGATACAAAATATAAAAACGGCGCAGATAGTAATGCTTTTCTAAAAAAAACACAATTCCCTCCCCGCGGACTTATATACGACAGGAAACACACGTTATTGGTTTATAACAAACCGGCTTATGACATTGCATTAATCTTTCGCGAAATCCATGATTTAGATACAATTGCATTCTGTAAAGCATTGAATATTGATAAACAATATTTTCTAAATCGGATTGCAGAAATTAAAGATTACAGGAAAAATCCAGGATATTCCACATACACTCCTCAGATTTTTATGACCCAACTGGGCATAGAGAATATTGCTACTATCCAACAATCCATGTATAAGTATCCCGGTTTTTACATTCAAAGCCGTACATTGCGTGAGTATGCATTCCACACCGCAGCACATGTTCTTGGAAGTATCGGTGAAGTATCCCAAACTAAGATTGATAACGACGACTACTACAAACAGGGCGATTTTGCAGGACGTGATGGAATTGAGAAAACCTATGAAGAACAATTGCGTGGTGAAAAAGGAGTGGAAATACTTTTACGTGATGCCAAAGGAAGAATCAAAGGTAAATATGAAAACGGCAAAGAGGATATTGCTCCCAAAGCCGGTCAGAACCTGACATTAACGCTTGATGTTCAATTACAAATGTTAGCGGAAAAGCTATTGACTGGTAAAGTAGGAAGTGTTGTAGCTATCGAACCTTCAACCGGCGAAATCCTGGCTATGGCTTGCAGTCCATCTTTTGATCCTTCAATTTTAGTTGGCCGGCAGCGTTCTAAAAATTATATGCAACTGGTGAATGATCCGACAAAGCCGTTGATTAATCGTGCCACACAAGCCCTGTATTCACCTGGTTCCTCTTTCAAGACCCTTCAGGCATTGGTTCTGCAACAAATGGGTGGTATCAATGAACATACCTTGTTCGCCTGTAACGGACCTGAGACATATCCTATAAAATGTACCCATCATCATGGCTCACCGGTAAACCTACTGAGTGCTGTCCAGGAGAGTTGTAACCCTTACTTCTGGAATGCATTCAAGGTAACAGTCGAAAAAAACGGATACGGCCCCAGGAATATAAACTTTAGAACCACCTACGATGAATGGGTTAACCGGGTAAAAAGCTTCGGGCTAGGTGAAAAATTTACTGACAGCGATATTTATGAGCAGTCTCGCGGCTATATTCCCACACAAAAATTTTACAACAAAGTGTACCGTTCAGAAAAAGGTTGGCGGGCTATCACCATCCGCTCCAACTCCATCGGACAGGGCGAGATCCTGGCAACTCCCCTTCAAATGGCCAACCTAATGTGCGCTATTTCCAACGAGGGGCGTTATATCAGTCCACACTTAAACAAATGCGATTCAATGTTGAAAAAAGTACATTACTGCAAAGTAGATAAAAAATACTTTCCCATCGTATTTGAGGCAATGTGGCGCGTGTTTGAATACGGTACAGCAAGAAGCTCAAAAATTGAAGGAATCGATATGTGTGGGAAAACAGGTACTGCCGACAATAGTCATGGAAAACCTCACTCTGTTTTTGTGGGATTTGCCCCAAGGGTTCATCCTAAAATTGCCATTGCAGTGGTAGTCGAAAATGCCGGATATGGATCTACTTATGCTGCACCAATTTTCAGTTTACTGATGGATCAGTACCTCAAAGGTAAAATAACACGGACTGATCTGGAGGAAAGAACTATAAATACAGTAACGAACTCAAATGTACAAGAACGTTAGTATAAGATATGCCTTGGACTGGACAACGATATTTTTATACGTTGCCCTGATCCTTATGGGTTGGGTTAGCATTTATGGTGCAAGCTACAATTTCGATCAGGCAAGTATTTTTGATTTCAGCCAACGCGCTGGCAAGCAATTCTTATGGATTCTGACGGCGTTTGCCATTGGAGGTGTACTGCTGCTGATTGATGCGAAAATGTATAACATCTTTGCCTATTTCATTTACGTAGGGGCTGTATTACTACTTTTCGCAACTATATTTCTGGCTCATGATATAAAGGGTTCCCGTTCGTGGCTGGTGCTTGGCCCGATCAGCTTTCAACCGGCTGAATTAGCCAAAATGGCAACTGCGCTTGCCTTGGCAAAGTATATGAGTGCCTATAATTACAAGCTCAAAACATGGAAGGATTTAGTCCCGCTGGGGCTTATTATTTTCATTCCCTTTATCCTGATTATCTTTCAAAACGAAACCGGAACAGCCCTGGTGTATGTTGCCTTCCTGTTAATGCTTTACCGGGAAGGAATGAATGGCATCATTCTGCTGATCGGGACTTTTGCTGTAGCACTCTTTATTACCATTATTAAACTGAGTATTGTTCCTATACAGGTAGACCGTGGGACGCTGGGAATGGTGCTGGGTATGGCTTTTATCCTGTTAATACAGGTTGGTTATGCTGTTTTCTACTGTAAAAATCAAAAAGAGGCTCTTATATTACTGCTAGGCACTCTGGTGATAGGAGCAGCTTCGTACGTACTCAATAGTTGGTTTTATTTGAATTACAACTACGTCGCCATTTTTACAGTAGTCGCTTCTTGTATTTATTGGTTGTTTGTTGAACTCTTTAACCGGTATAGAAAGTATTGGTTTCTGATCCTGTTTTCCCTTGGGTCCGTATTGTTCAGTTTTTCTGCCGATTATTTATTCTCGAATGTATTGGAAGAACATCAACAGGTACGTATCAAAGTATTGCTTAATATGGATAACGCCCCATTGGGAGCTGGCTATAACGTTAATCAGTCCAAAATTGCTATCGGCTCAGGCGGTTTTTGGGGGAAGGGGTTCTTAAATGGAACTCAAACCAAACTAAAGTTCGTACCCGAACAGGATACCGATTTCATTTTCTGTACCGTTGGCGAAGAACATGGATTCCTGGGTTCCACCCTGGTGTTATTTGTGTATTGGCTTCTACTCATGCGGATACTCCGTATGGCTGAGCGACAGCACGACCCTTTCAGTCGGGTATATGCATACTGCGTGGCAAGCATACTCTTTTTCCACCTGATGATAAACATTGGTATGGTACTCGGGATAATGCCTGTCATTGGCATTCCGTTGCCTTTTTTCAGCTATGGAGGTTCATCGCTATGGGGTTTTACCATTTTGCTCTTTACCTTGCTTAGATTGGATGCGGCAAGGTCGGAAAGATAGGCTGGAATTATAACCTAACATACAACTTATTCTTATCCATAAAGTATCCCAGCAGCCAGCAACAAAGCATCCACCACACCGAGAATAAAAACGCACCAAAATAATCGCCGGCTAACAGGAATACATGATGGTATAACCAGGAGGAAAACTTTTCATTGCCAACCTTAACCATCCACATCACCGTTACCCCCAGTTCACTCATCAGATAAATGACCAACGGATTTCTACCAGTTACCAGAAAGAAATGGGTTCCTTTCTGCATTCCCACGAAATCGGTAATATAAATAATGACAGCCAATATGGTACAATCCAACCCAACCGTCAGTACGGCATACGAACTTGTCCATAGCTTTTTATTGACCGGAAAGAACGAATTCCAGCAATAGGCAATTATCAATAGGCCTATACCGGCAAGAAGCAGTTTGCTTAGCCCTTCGTACGATTTCCCTTTTTTTTGCAGGAACCGTCCTACAGCATATCCGCCAATTACATTAAACAGAGCCGGCAGCGTACTTAATACTCCCTCGGGATCGAACGGGAAGCCTTCCCCATTGTACAGGTGATTCACCCCAAACAACCAGGTATCCAGACGAAGTACGGCATTTCCCGTTTTAGTCAGTTCCGATCCGGGAACTCCAAAGATGAACAGCAATCCCCAATATGCAAGTAGAAAAAACACTCCCAGCCCGATCGTCTTCTTTGTCCCCAAATAATAAACCATCAGCGCCACGATGCCATAACACAGGGCAATCCGCTGTAATACTCCCATGATACGGGTTTGCGATATCGGCGAAAACATGACACGCAACTGATTATCTATCCTGAAGAAAGGGAACCAATACATCAGGTAGCCTACAAGAAAGATAAGCGCTGTCCGTTTAAATATTTTCAACAAGACTTCCGACTCTTTCATGGTCTTCCATCGCTTCATTACAAAGCTCAGTGAGCTTCCCACAGCAAATAGGAACGAAGGGAAAACCAGATCGGTTGGTGTAAATCCATTCCAGTCGGCGTGTTGCAACGCCCAATACGTAGTGGCTCCGTTGACAGACGTGTTGACAATAATCATAAAGCACACCGTTAGTCCGCGAAAAATATCCAGTGCCGTGAAACGATAGGATGATTCTGAAGGGGAAGATGGGTTAGTCATAATATCAGGATTATATTAACTAAATTACGCCGTAAAAATACAAACTATTTCTGAATAAGTATTGAACGATAATTAGTTTATACGATTTAAAAGATATTTTTAGCGAAATAGGATACCTAACAGGTTTTAAAAACCTGTTAGGTATGTCTTGAATAATATAGACTAATTTCCATGCTGTACTTAATCGAATAGAATTCATCATTCAACGTAATTATATCCTCAATCACTCAGAAAGTAATTGGAAAGGATATTGCGAAAAAGGAAAATAATTTGTTTCATTTATTCCCGGTCCTTCTAAAAACAAAAAAGGAAGCACTATAAAAGTAGCTTCCTTTTTTGTTTCTTTCCAGGGAATAATCAGATATATTTATACACCATATAAACCGCAACGCCCAACAGGAAGAAGGCATATACCTTTTTAAACGTATTTGTAGGAAGTTTGATGGCTAATTTAGTGCCAAAGAATACTCCGAAAACAATACCCAATGCCATAAGGCCAGCATAAAGCCAGTTCAGGTAACCTGAATGTGCATACACAATCACGCTGGGCAACCCGACGGGCAGTTGTAATGCCGCCAACGATGTGGCAGAAGCTGCCTTGGCATCGTATTTAAAAAATTTAATCAGCATAGGCACTATTACCAGTCCGCCTCCTTTCCCAAACAACCCGGCAATCACTCCTGCAAAAATTCCCAGGCAAATAAACTGCCAAAAAGGGTAATGAATATTTTCTCCGTTTACCGGGCTTTCGATGTTGGAATGCTTCTTCCCCCGGAGTAACTTGGGGATCTCCAGATAACCAACTGCTATATAAAGCAAAAAGACGGCATAAAGTTTCGACAAAACCTTAACATCTACCGAAACTGCTAATTCAGCACCGAAGTAAGAACCCAAAAGCAGCCCGGCCGAAATCCAGAGTGCGTTCCGGAAATTAATATATCCGGCTTTGTAAAAAGTGATAACTCCCAGGATACCAACCGGAAGCAACATCGCTGCCAGGGAAGTGGCGTTGGCATTGAGCATCTCCATACCGAAAATAGCAATCAACGAAGGTACCATGATAATTCCGCCTCCAATTCCAAACAAGCCGGACATAACTCCCGCCGCGATTCCCAATATCAGTATTCCTATCTCCATAATTCAATATTGTTGTTGTTTGATACTCAAACTTTGAAGCATTGCCTTGTTATAAAAAGCAGTTTCGTCTGTTGCAGGCCGCAAAATTAATTCAAATTATCGGATTCTGCGGTTTCCCGCTTAAATCTAAACTCATTTAACTCTACTTTACAAAATATCATATTCATCGGCAAGTCAATCAGTATTAACCGGTAATATAATGAATGGTCCGGTGCTAGGTTACGTTGAAAAATGCCATCCTTAAAATGAGGTACAAAATAAAACGCCCGGCACGTGAAGCACCGGACGCTTTAACAACAATTTAAAATCAAAAATCTATAGTTTCCCTACAATTTCCAGTGTATCGGAAGCAATCATAAATTCTTCATCGGTTGGAATGACCACCACTTTTACAGTCGATTCGGGAGTACTCAACAACGTTTCTTTCCCATGTATCCGGGCATTTAGCTCATTGTCTATTTTTACACCCATAAAGGCCAGTCCGGAGCAAACATACTCACGTGTTCTGGTCTGGTTCTCTCCTACTCCGCCCGTAAATACAAGCACATCCACACCGCTCAGGGCTGCAATATACGACCCGATATATTTCTTTATCCGGTATTCGTACATATCCATGGCCAGGGTGGCCCGTTCGTTTCCTTCTTCAATGGCATTCTCAATATCGCGCATATCCGACGAAATACCCGAAATACCCAATACGCCGCTGTGTTTATTGAATAGGGTGGAAACAGCTCCCGCACCTATCATTTCTTTCTCCATCAGGAACGTAACCACTCCCAGGTCCACATCTCCCGAACGGGTACCCATCATCAAGCCTTCGATCGGGGTGAATCCCATCGAAGTATCCACCGATTTTCCGTTTTCAATGGCTGTTACGGAAGCTCCGTTGCCAATGTGGGCGGTAATCATCTTGGTTTTATTTGGATCAAGCCCAAGGAATTCACAGGCCCGTTTTGAAACATACCGGTGGCTGGTCCCGTGAAAACCATAACGACGAATGCCGTATTTGGTATACAATGAATACGGGATACCGTACATATAAGCATATTCAGGCATTGTCTGATGGAAAGCCGT
>JAUZOM010000067.1 GCA_030706465.1 Bacteroidota bacterium
ATGAGCGAAAAGGAAATACATCTTGAAGTACATAGGGACGATGAAGCTTCAAAATTGGGTATGTGGCTCTTTATCTTCACCGAGCTGTTATTATTTGGAGGCTTGTTCCTGGTATATTCTGTATTCAGGGCTAAATACCCTGCAAACTTTCACGAAGGAAGCCTGGAACTAAGTGTGACGATTGGGGCTGTTAATACCATTGCACTGTTGACAAGCAGTATGACTATTGCCATGGCGTTAACCGCCATGCAAAAGAATAATAAGAAATTAGCCATGCAATTGATTGCATTAACCCTGTTTATGGCTACCGTCTTTCTTTTTAATAAGTACATTGAATGGAGTGCAAAATTCGAACATGGCCTCTATCCGGGATCACCTTTGATGCCCTTGTTAGACAGGGGACACTTACTTTATTTCAGTCTGTACTTTTTTATGACCGGATTACATGCACTTCATATCCTTGTCGGAATGGCGTTGCTTGTTATTTGTTTCTTTAAAGTAAGGAGTGGCAGAATCCATTCGCTGAACTATATTCATCTGGAGAATGGAGCTCTCTACTGGCATTTGGTGGATTTAATCTGGATATTCCTGTTCCCGCTATTGTATCTGATTACCTGATTGAGATAGAATCAAGAACCAAGAGCCAAGATCAAAGAATCAAGACTTATGAAACAAAAGAGTTGAGGGAGGAATTTATAAAATTGTAGAACAAATAAAGATGGCAAACAATACTACACATACAACCGAGTATAAGGTATTAGCAAGGGTCTTGCTGGTGCTAATGTTCCTTACATTTTTGACAATCAGTGTTACTTCTTATAAACTGGCTGCCTTTAGTGTAACTATTGCATTATTAATCGCCGGTATAAAAGGCTTTATGGTATTGACTTATTTCATGCATTTAAAATACGAAAGTTTGTTGCTTCGCATATTGGTTGCCATGATTTTTGTGCTTTATGCAGTCATCGTCTTGATTACATTTATTGATTATGCCTATCGGTAATTCTATTTTGGGCTTTCTGACTTGTATCTCTAAACTTGTAAATTGTAACTAATTATGTTCAGTAACGCATCAAATTTTGTACATGGTGTAGATAAGGTATTCCTGATAATCGGAGGAATTTCTTTGTTTTTCCTGTTGTCATTTACAGCATTAATGATCTATTTTATCATTAAATATAACAGAAAACGAAATAATAAAGCTGTTCAGGTTAAAGATAATACACTTTTAGAGGTTACCTGGACTACAATTCCCGTGATTTTGGTTCTTATGATGTTTTATATAGGTTGGCAAGGCTTTTTACCAATGCGCCAGGATCCAAAAAATGCCATGCATGTAAAAGCAATTGGCAAAATGTGGAAATGGACATTTGAATATTCAGGCAACAAGCAATCAGATACGTTGTTCTTACCAATAAACAAATCAGTTCGGGTTGATCTGGTCTCTCTGGATGTCATTCATGGTTTCTTTGTCCCTGCTTTCAGAATAAAAGAAGATGTGGTACCCGGTAAAAAGAATTATTGTTGGTTTATTCCGGGTCAAGTAGGTGACTTTGACTTGTTCTGTTCGGCTTATTGTGGAGTGAGCCATTCATATATGCAAGCCATCATCCGGATTGTACCGCAAGAAAAATTCGATAAATGGCTGGCGGCATTACCGGTTAAAAAGGAAGATACAAATTTGGGCCATAAACTGCTGGAGAAAAACGGCTGTATTGCCTGTCATTCGGTTGATGGAAGTAAATTAGCCGGACCTACCTTTAAAGGATTATACGGTTCTGCGGTGGACGTTACCACTGATGGGGTGAATCATAAAATAAAGGCGGATAGTACGTATATCAGGACCTCAATTCTGGAGCCAAATAAAGATATAGTGAATGGATATCCTCAAAATGTCATGAAGTCCTATAAAGGAATTATTGCCGATAAAGATATTCAATTAGTGGTTGATTATCTGAAAACTCTAAAATGAAGCCTGTTTCGTTAAATACAATTCTGACCTTAGTTAAATACAAGGTGTCCCTGGCAGTTACTTTTACTGCCATCACCGGATACATGGTATATATCGGTTGTTTTAAACTTCAAATTATAACATTGGCATGCGGTGTATTTATACTTGCCGGAGGATCGAGTGCATTGAATGAAGTCCAGGAAAGCACGTTCGATTCAAGAATGAAGCGTACTATGCATCGCCCCATACCATCAGGTAAGATAAGCTCACATTATGCATCTTTAATATCAGTTCTATTTATTATCTCAGGGATATTTTTACTATTTATTTCATTTGGGTTAATTCCGGCATTATTGGGCATATTTAATATTGTTTGGTATAATCTATTATACACTAATCTTAAAAGGCTTACACCATTTGCTGTCGTTCCGGGTTCTTTGGTTGGAGCAGTTCCTGTTTTAATAGGTTGGACTGCTGCCGGCGGTTACTTGATTGATTCAACGGTTCTTTTTATAGCGTTTTTTCTCTTTATCTGGCAAATTCCCCATTTCTGGCTATTAATGCTAAAGTACGGAGAAGAATATGAACAAGCCGGTTTTCCAACCTTCAATCAATCCATAGGTCCCGAAAGTTTGAAAAAGATTATATTTTCCTGGCTAATAGCTACTTCGGCATTCTCAATTACAATTCCTTTATTTTTACGAAACATCTCCGTATCATTCTTCTTCCTTATTTTTGCATTGAATATCTTGTTTATCTTTATTTTTGCTAAACTTTCGTTTGTGAGAGTTACTGAACTTAATTTTAAAAGATCATTTGCGAGCATAAATGTTTACATGGTACTTTTTATGGCTTTGCTAATATTATATCATTTATCTGTCTTTTAGCAACTTTGATCTAAATAAAAAACCACCTCATGAGTTGAAGTGGTTTTTTATAGCTTTTTTGAAATGTGATTTAGATCAGAATGGAAGATCATCTTCTACATGAGGAGGAGCTGCTATACTATCTGCTGCAGGGGCGGCAACAGCAGTCACCACTTCAGCGCTTTCAGTCTTTCTTCCTAATAGCTGGATATTATCGGCAAAAATCTCTGTGGTGTACCGTTTGATCCCATCTTTTTCCCAAGAACGTGTCTGAATCTTTCCTTCAATGTACAATTGACTCCCTTTACGGATATATTTCTCTGCAAGTTCAGCTAGTCCCCTCCAGGCTACAATATTATGCCATTCGGTTCGTTCTGGTACCTGTATTCCATTTTGCGTAGTATACGCCCTGTCAGTCGTGGCAAAAGTGAAATTTGCTACAGCTACATTCTTTTCCAAATAACGGACTTCGGGATCTTTCCCGACATTTCCTACTAAAATAACTTTGTTAACAGACATGATTTTTTACATTTAAACGGTTAATAATATAATGGTAAAATTGTTGTAAAAATAAACATTTTTCTTTGTATTACTTTCAATTTAACTGATCTATTAAAAACAATTAAAACTATCTGTTTGGTTTAAAAATCATGTTTTTAAACCAGCTTTTATGAATAGAACAATCCTCTTATTGAAATCAGACTTCATAATCTACAGCGGCCCTCGAAATTCGTACTTTCCCAATATATGCAGCTACTTTCTTATGTTCAGGATGTTCCTGATAAATGTCGACAGCTTCAAAATTTTCAAATTCAGAATATAAAGCTATATCATAATTTGTTTTTGGTGCATTTGGGTAATTGATACCTACTTCTATTTTTTTTTATTTCAGGTATTAAATGGATCAGGTTTTCTAATCCGGATTTAATTATTTGTGCATTTTCTGCTTTCGATTTTCCTTCAGCATTATCTGCCAGACCGAAAAAAACAATGTGTTTGATCATATTTACTTATTTATTAGTTTTCTTGAAAGTGTTTTCTAATTTATTCGATTAGAAACATTTCAAGGTTTAATTATTTACAGATTACCTTATAGCTTTTATTATTTACTTTTAGAAAATAAATGCCCTTCCTGGCTGGTATGAAGAAGCGTCCCTGAGTAAGGTCACCGTTTAAAAGTAATTGCCCCGTTAAAGCGTACAATTTGATTTTATTTGTTCCGCTGAGAATCGTTACATAAATGCCTTCAGCTGTAGCATTGAAACTGACATTCTCATTCCCTGCAGCCGGTACACTGGCACCAGCAGAAGCATCATTATCCCCCTTAACCCATCCATTTTGGGCAGATCCTTCGATTCTTATAACTGTATTTTGATTCGTTGAACGTGTGTCTCCTTTTTGATTGCTTTGAGCAAAAAAACCTGTTACAATAATTATCAAAAATAAAAGTGTAAGTATTCTTTTCATCAGCATATTATTAAAAAGTTCACTAGATATAATTTATTTCAAGACTCATTTTTCATCCGTTCCGGATAATCAATCGTGTAGTGCAACCCACGACTCTCTTTACGTAATAACGCTTGTTTTATTATTAAATATGAAACACTTATGACGTTGCGAAGTTCACATATTTCCCGGGAAACAACCGATTTCTCGAATAAATGTTCGGTTTCACGATATAGAATCTCAAGACGTCTCATTGCTCGAATCAAACGTAAATTGGAACGTACAATTCCAACATATGTACTCATTATTTGTTCTACTTCCCGAAAACTTTGAGTTATTAATACCATTTCTTCCGGAAGTGAAGTGCCCGCATCGTTCCAATCGGGAATAGATTCATTAAATGTAAGGTTATCAATTATTTTTACAGCATCTTTTACTGCGGCATCAGCATATACAATTGCTTCAAGCAATGAGTTGGATGCCAGTCTATTTGCTCCGTGAAGTCCTGTACATGAACATTCGCCGGCGGCATACAACCGATTGATGGAGGTTCTGGCATTCAAGTCAACAACTATGCCACCGCATAAATAATGTTGAATGGGTGAAACCGGAATATAATCTTTCGTAATATCAATGTCATCTTCCAGACATTTTTTGTAGATATTGGGGAAATGCATTTTCGTTTCTTCCGGATCTTTATGAGTTACATCCAGATAAACATAATCATGGCCCCTTAGTTTCATTTCATTATCAATTGCCCGGGCAACAATGTCACGTGGAGCAAGAGAACCGCGTTCATCGTATTTTTGCATAAATTCTTTTCCATCCTGCGTGCGCAATACTGCTCCATAGCCCCTGATTGCTTCAGAAATAAGGAAAGTAGGACGCTCCCCTGGATGATACAATCCTGTTGGGTGAAATTGAACAAATTCCATGTCCTTAATGATACCACGTGCCCTGTGTACCATGGCAATACCATCTCCGGTTGCTATTTCAGGATTGGTAGTAGTGGAGTATACGCTTCCAATCCCACCGGTTGCTAATAATGTTACTTTTGAAAGAAATGTATGTATATTGTTTGACTGTTGATTCAAGACATAAGCACCATAGCATTCGATGTTTGGAGTGTGGTGCGTTACGATTTGTCCTAAATGATGTTGCGTTAAGATCTCAATTGCAAAATAATGCTCGAATACTTCAATTTCCGGATGTGTCTTCACCTGACGGATTAAACTTTCTTGTATTTCATAACCTGTATTGTCTGTGTGATGTAAAATCCGGTGTTCGGAATGTCCACCTTCGCGGTGCAAGTCAAAAAGTCCATTTTCGTCTCGATCGAAATTCACTCCCCATCTGAGCAATTCTTCTATTTGAGAAGGTGCTTCACAAATTACTTTCTCCACTGCTGCTAAATTACAATGCCCATCGCCAGCAATTAGGGTGTCTTCGATGTGCTTTTCGAAAGTATCCGGTTCGTATGTTACCGAAGCAATACCTCCCTGAGCAAAGGAAGTGTTGGATTCACTAAGTGTGGTTTTACACAATAAAGCTACTTTACCAAATTTGGCGGCCTTAAGAGCAAAACTTATACCGGCCATACCACTTCCAATGACTAAGAAATCAAATTTACGTGTCATTTTTAAACTTGAATGAAATAAGTTACTGTACGTGTAATGAAACAAGCACAGTTTAAATATGTTGATAAAAAATTTGAGCAGTAGGGTAAATTACTGCTCTTATTTTATTATTGATTAAATGTCTTTGACGTAAACCCTCCTCGATTTATGATTTACATATTCAAAGTTTCCCCACTGCGATGACATACGTGTATTCGTTTCCAGTTCAGGATTACTTTCAGCAAATTTGTAACCATTTTTTGCAAACCTTGGCATTAGTTCTGCAAATAGGATAGAATTCACACCTTTACTTTGATAGTCGGGATGAACAGCCATTAGGTATAGATCTACCGTATCATTTTTCTTCAATGCTCTTAGCATGTAAAACCACCCAAAAGGGAAAAGACGTCCTTTGGCTTTTTGCAATGCATTTGTAAAACTCGGCATAGCTATTCCCAGGGCTACAACATCGTCTTTTTCATCGACAATAATGCTGACTGTGTCAAGTCTGAAAAAGCTAAAATAAAGGCTGATATAGAAATGTTTTTGTTTCTCGTTAAGCTTGGAAAAACCATATAAATGTTGATAACATAAATTCAATAAATCAAAGATCTTCTCTGCATAATTGGTTACGATCTGTTTTCGGGATGTAAAACGCTTAGCCGTTAAATTGAATTTGCTTTTCACGATATCAGCTATGCGAAAATACTTTTCAGGAAATTCATCTGGTATTGTAATCAGATATTCTTTCCAGTCAATATCTTTAGTGAAACCATATTTTTCAATATGAGCAGGATAATATGGATAGTTGTAAATGCCAGCTAAAGTACCCTTTCTGTCATACCCGTCTACTAAGGTGCCTTCGTGGTCGAAATCGGTAAAACCAAGTGGACCGTGAATTTCATTCATTCCTTTGGATTTAGCCCAAGCTATAGCTGTGTCAAATAATGCTTTTGAAACATCTTCGTCATCAATAAAATCGACCCACCCAAAACGTGCCCGCTTCTGATCCCAGGATTCGTTTGCAACGGGATTAATAATCGCTGCAATGCGACCAACTATTTTATTGTTTTTATACGCCAGGAAATAGGCTGTTTCACAAAAATCCAGTGCCGGGTTTTTACCTATGCTTAAATTAAGTAAATCATCCATTAATAAGGGTGGGGCGGCAAACTCACAATCTTTATAAAGATTTATTCCAAACCAGATAAACTTTTTTAATTCTTTTCTTGACGTGACCTCACGAATTATTACGGACATATCGATATCTATTAAAATGTATATTCAAAAAATCATGTAAAATAACGCAAAATAATTCCAACTGCCAACACTTTAAAACGGTTTCTGACCTGTAGAAGTATATGTGTTTGAATCTCAATTGCTTTAAATATCAGCTTAAATTAATGAACATAGTACAGTTTATTCTCTTCGTTGAAAAAACGAGAAATAAACTGTACTATACTCCTCTTTTATAAAAGAACTTTGTTTAATCCTTTACATTTCCTGTTCTTTTTAAAACGCCCCAACTGACAAGCTCTCCTTTTATAGCCTTATTATAGGCTTTGAATAAGACAAAAAACAATAATTGCCTGTAAATAAAGCGCTGCACAAATAAATACAATGCCTTCTTAGGGTTAAATTTTTGATGGTCATAGTGATAAGCTAGCGATGCAATCAGACAATCTATAAAGTAATACAGCAGGTAAAAGAAAATATATTGCGCCGAATCGTGTGTAAATAATCCTGCAATAAAAAGTATATCCACTAACGGTGAAAAAAGCGGAATAATAAAATTGAAGATCAGTAAGTTCGGCAAAGCGACCCATCCTATATTTGCTTTTTTGAAACTAAATAACAAATCACGATGTTTCCAGAAGCTTTGCATCATTCCAAAGGTCCAACGAGAACGTTGTTTCATGAACATCTTAAGTGTTTCCGGGGCTTCAGTCAACGCTAAGGCTTCGTTACAGGTTCGTATGACATATCCGGAACGTAACATCCTTAATGTGAGATCACAGTCTTCTGCTAACGTATCTGTAGTAAAGCCATTTATTTCAGCCATGGCCGTTTTACGGAATGCTCCTATTGCTCCGGGTACAACCAAAATTGCATTTACAGCATCAAAGGCGCGCCGGTCGAAGTTCTGACTGGTAGTATATTCAATAGACTGCCAGTTTGTAAGCATATTCAAAGTATTTCCGACTCTCACGTTACCTGCAACAGCACCAACTTTGTCATCGGCAAAGAAAGGTATCAATTTAGAAACGGCATCTGCTGGTAAGATTGTATCTGCATCAATGCAAACCAATATTTCACCCGAAGATTGTTCGATCCCAAAGTTTAGCGCAGCAGCTTTTCCTCCATTCGGTTTTGTCAGGACTCTCACCTTTGAATTAGTTTCGAATGTCGATTTAACGATCGAATACGTTTGGTCCAAAGAGCCATCATCCACAAAAATAACTTCGATTTCAGGATAATTTGATTTTAACAAATAATCTACAGTCCGGACGGCATTTACTTCTTCGTTATAAGCCGGAACAATAATACTTACTTTCGGTAAATAGCTATTTTGTAATGCTTTATTTCTTTTTTCCCGGATATGCTGTGTAATTGCCAAAATACCAATGGCAAGCAATCGCATTATTATCAATAATATAGCGACTATGAAAAAGCCATCCAGAAAATGTTCCCATAAAAAGGTTAGGGTGAAGAAAATTAAGTCCAGCGTATCAGTAATCCCGAATTGAGATTTTACGGCAGGCATGACCTGATCGCGGGTTTTGCCCATCAATGCAGATACCGTTACAAATTCATAGCCATGCTTTCTATAGTAATCAATTATATGTGGCAATGCCACGACACTTTCCGTCCGGTCGCCTCCGGCATCGTGCATTAATAGGATGTTCCCATCATGCATGTGTTTTATAGCTCTGGTCATAATAGAATCTTCCGAGACATCTTCTTCCCAGTCGTTTGTATCAATGAAAGAGGTTACACTTATGAAACCTTCATCGTGAGCTATCGACAACGATCTGATTTGAGTCAGGTTAGTCGGTTCTGCATCGGTTAAATAAGTAGCCCGGAATAAAAGGGTAGAATGTCCCAGGATACTTTCTATTAGCAACCTGGTTGAGCGAAGTTCGATTCTTTCCCGGTTGTCAGAGGTTAACTCCAGGTTTGGATGAGTATAGGTGTGATTGCCAATCTCATGTCCTTCCCGGTATTCCCGTCTGATGAGCGGGATATTATTTTGAATGTTGGTCCCGGTTACGAAAAAGGTTGCCGGACAGTTCTTCTCTTTTAATATATCCAATATCTTTGGAGTATAATCGCTGTTTGGTCCATCATCAAAGGTCAATGCAATTTTTTTAGGATTACTGGCCCCGAATCTTTTTATCATATATGCACTCGGGAGCGACTGATATTGTTCATTCGTGATTAGCTGGTCAGTTTTGTTAAAATCTATTTTTGTGTGTCCATGATCAGGCTCGTTTATCATATCCAGAATTTCCCCTTTTCCCTCATAATTGACAGACAATATCGAACTGATATATTCTAATGGCTTGTAATTATAAGGCTTCATCTTTAAGAAAGTCTCATCAAGATCCTGGTTATAGAAATTCCAGATACGTTCATCCCCGGACCCAAGATACCATAAGGATACTCCGGCTGCATTATAATCCTGGGCGGTACGTATTATGTTGAAAGTTCCTGCGGCATCATTACAATGCGCTTCATGTTCATGACCGTCATCATCGTAGTAATAAAGCGTTAAATCGGATTTGGCAAAATCAAAATAAACAGGCTCATTGTGTTCTTTAGCCCTGGAAATAAGTCCCTGATAGGTAATTCTTTCACCGGGTTTTCCTTTCTCCCAATCAAAGCCATACGAACCAACGCATAATACAATCTTATCGGACGCAACTTCTTTCATAGCTGCATCCATCGATTTTTCCACAAAGTTTAAAGATGAAATACTGCCGGGAGGATCATCGGGCGAGTGTTCATTGTAAGCCATCAAAAATATAAAATCGTAGTATTGCGATACATCCTTATAAGTTACGCCATCATCCGTTGGGTTTATATCTATGGTCGTCAGATAACCCTCTGCATGTAGGGTCGTCGAAAGCTCTTTCGAAAATTGGAGCAGATAGGGATGCGCTCCGGTAGGCAAGTTTTCTAAGTCAATATTAATCCCCTGAAAGTCATTTTTCTCCAATAAATTCTTTATCCGGGTTATTAATAACCTGCGCGTCCTGGGATTTTTTAGCATTACTAACGTGCTGTCTCCATTCCATCGCTTGTTGAAAAAATTACTCAACATGGGGACTACAGCAACCCGGTGATTTTGGATAAAATCAAGCGTTTCGTTTTCAATTTTTACGTCGAGATTGCCTTTCGCATCTTTCTGAAAGATCCATTCCGGGAGCACCATGTTCAGTTGACCGATATTCCGGTGCAGTGAAATAGATGAATTCTTATCCCAGTTTACATAGAATCCCGCCCTGACTGGCAGAAATTTTGCAGCTTCAGGCGATGTGGCACCTTTTGCATGCAGTTTGTTCTTTCTGGCATTTTTAAGCCTTTTCCGATAACGTTCGATATGTTTGGCAAAAGCAACTTCTTCCGTCTTGGAGATAATGGTCTTGGATTTATCTGTGTTAAGATCCGGTAAGTTCTTGGCATTATAAGTCAGCACTTTTAAATCATACTCCCGCTTATTCAACAAGGAAATGGTCACAGAGGCTATAATAACAATTAAGAAAACAACCAAAATTCGTACTAACCAAATAAAACTCTTCCAACGAGTTGATGAATTTGTTTGGAAAATCTGCTTTTGCATATAAATTTGAATTTTTGACTATGTTGAATGATTTGTGAAAAATATAAAGATTTCAGTGAAAGACTTTTTTAAACAAGTTCCAGCGATACCATTCGACGCTCAAGAAGTACCACGTTTTCCACATGATGGGTGTGAGGAAACATGTCAACAGGTTGAACGGCTGCAACCCTGTAATGGCTGTCGAGTAGATTTAAATCCCTCGCCTGGGTGGCAGGATTGCAGCTGACGTATACAATTCGTTTCGGCTCAGCAAAAAGAATGGCTTTTATGACATCTTCATGCATACCTGCCCGTGGTGGATCGCTAATAATTACATCTGGCTTGCCATGTTGCTCGATAAAAGAGGCATTTAAAATATCTTTCATATCCCCCGAAAAGAACAAGGTGTTTTCAATATTGTTTAACTTCGAATTAATCACCGCATCTTCGATTGCTTCCGGTACATATTCTATGCCAATTACTTGTTTTGCCTGGTGTGCTATGAAGTTGGCAATGGTTCCCGTTCCTGTATAGAGGTCATAGACTAATTCATCTCCGCCAAGCTGGGCAAAGCTACGCGCTACCTTATAAAGTTCATAGGCTTGTTCCGAATTTGTCTGGTAAAAAGATTTAGGTCCTATTTTAAACCTTAGACCTTCCATCTCTTCATAGATACATTCATTTCCTTTAAAAACCAATACCTCCTGGTCTGTTATTGTATCGTTTGCTTTTGAATTGATAATGTACAACAAAGAGGTTATTTCGGGAAAATGGTCGGCAATATGCTTCAGTAAGGCTTCCTGTGCTTCTTTGTCTTCGTGGAAGAATACCATAATCAACATCAGTTCTCCGGTGGAAGTAGTACGAATCATCATGGTACGCAAAAACCCTTCCTGGTTTCTCAAATCGAAGAAGCTAAGGTCGTGTTCAAGGGCATAGCGCCTTATTTCGTTACGAATTTTATTCGAAATATCTTTCTGCAACCAGCACTTTTCAATGTCCAGCACTTTATCAAATTGTCCGGGAATATGGAACCCGACTGCATTCATAGTATCGAATTCTTTACCTTCTGCAATTTCTTCGAATGTTTTCCAACGTTTATTTGAAAAGGTGAATTCCAGCTTGTTACGGTAGAATTCTGTTCTTACAGACCCCAGAATAGGGGAAACTTCAGGTAATTCTATTTTCCCGATGCGTGTCAGGGCATCGACAACTTGCTGTTGTTTGTATCGGATTTGTTCCGGGTAGGGGAGGATCTGCCATTTACATCCACCGCAAATTCCAAAGTGTGCACAAACTGCATCAATCCGTTTCTCGGAGTAACTATGGAAATTCAGTGCGCGCGCTTCCATAAAATGGCTCTTCTTACGCGTGACCTGTAAATCAACCACATCACCGGGTACCACAAAAGGTACAAATACCACCATTTCGTTTACTTTGGCAATTGCTTTCCCTTCAGCGGCAATATCGGTAATTGTAATTTTTTCAAGAATGGGAAGTGGTTTTTTAGTTTTAGCCATGTGGAATGTCGATTGCTCAATCGTAATTAACATTGAAAATTTAGATGTGCAAAAGTACTACTTTTTTTTGAAACATTCCAAACTTAACAATTCCGTCTAACATGCTTACATGCTTGTTAGATAATTTTAATTCAACAGGGTGTCGCAGACAGAAAATGAATGAAATAAAAAAGCGAATAATCTATTCGCTTTTTAAAATTTAATACGTTGTTTATTATTTTTTTATTTATCTGTCTGACATGCTTTTTGGCTTAATACCTAAATAGATATCAAAATATCTGCTTAAAGCGTTATAAATGCCGAAAAAAATATCAGGCTTTATAGCGACAAATCGGCATTAATAAAATCACTGACAGGAGGCGCATAATCATGTTTACCCTTTCCGCCCAGGTCTGTATTCAACACTGGAGGAATAATCTCAATGACTTCTATATTTTTTTGTTTCAGTAAATGGAGCTATGATATGGTAAATGAATGAAAGCCTTTGAAACACAATACACAGGTGCCTTGGCCTGTGGAACAAATGCAAGACCGGGGGTAACATTCATGATAGTAGTTAATGATTTCAGATTTTCAAAAAGTGAAGCTAAATGAATGGGCTCATCGATATTTATTGCCAGTTTCTCTTTTGCGTGCTGATAGAAATCAGGGTCCGAAATAGATAGGTACTTTGTATCTCGGCATTATTTATCAATACGTTCAGATCTAGGTGTTCTTCTGAAATTCAGTTGTAAAGACTTTCTTTTTCTTCTGCTTTAAATAAATCACAACCCTTTATAATGACAGAAGGATACTTGTCGTAGACAGCTTTTAGAGCGGACTCCCTTCGTCCGCAAATCAACACAATGTTATTCTCATTTATGAATTGTTCCCTAAGTCCCAAACCGATACCTGTTGCCCCGCCGGTAATTAATATCTTGTTATTTGATAGTTGCATGATCTGTTTGATAAAAGAAAATGAGTATTTATTGTACTTAAGATCTTATAGTCAGTCGTATAGGTAAGGTCGTGTAATTCAGCACAGGGATTTAAAGAAACAATAAGAACCCGTTTATAAAATAAACTAATCCAACCGAACCGACTCCAATTCCAATGATCCAAAGGTATTTGCGTTTGATTAAAGCTGCTATCGATGATAATAAGATAGAAATCTGCAGGAAAATAACCGCCATTCCGAAAGCCTGCGAATGTGTCTGCGCATCATCGCGTAATATTTCAAAGTGTTCGGCATCCTTTTTAATATCTGCTTTTTCTTTATCGTACCTTTTTATTGACTTTTCGTATTCTGAAATTTTGCTTTGATAAGCATCTTTTACAGAAGGGTCCTCCTTTTTCATGCCCTTGGTGTCCAGCTCAAGTACATCTTTTTGAGTCTCATAAATATACAACTTCAGGCTCTTGCTCTGAAAGTATGCCCATTTATTAGAGGCCTGTTCCTGGCTTAACATGGATCGGGTGGAATATCCTCCGCCTTTGAAAGTCGATAGCGTTGCAGCAACTGCAAAAATGATGGTGGTTAAGGCCAGGTAATTCAGCCACGGTTCTTTTTTCTCTTCTGCCATAAATTGTTGTTTTTTGCGTACAAAAATAATACTTATTGAGGTTCGTGATAATTCTTTCTATTCTTAAAAAAGCTTATTGTTAAGAAAATGATCTTTATTTCATTGAATAAACACGTTTCTCCTTGTTTAAGGATTAATGAAATTTTTCCTCTTTTTCCATCATATTTATAATTTCTTTCATCCGTTTTTCCCTGATTTCGGCATTTTTAGCTGTTTGAAGTCGCCAGCCAATGGAATATCTGTTTGTTTTATCCAAGGACTCAAAGAAACCGAATGCTTTCCTGTTCTTCGAAAGCTCCCGGATAAAATCTTCCGGAACTTCCATTTTGCCGGGTGAATCGTACGCTTTATCCCATCTTCCATCCCTCCTGGCATTTTCCACTTCGTTTATTCCGGAAGGTTTCATTTTGCCTTCTTTCTCAAGACGGATAACATGATCCTTGTTTCTTTTCGACCACATGCTTCTGGGCCTGCGGGGAGTAAACTTTTGAAGGTAGGAAAGCTCATCATATTTCTTCAACTGACCATCAATCCAGCCGTAACACAAAGCCACATCCAATGCCTCGTCGTAGGTAATGGAAGTTATACCCGAATTCTTTTTATAAAACCTGATCCAGATCCCGGTTATAATGTGGTGGTTATGTTCCTGCCACTTTTCAAATTCTTTCTGTGAAACGAAAGAAATTATTTCTAAATCAACTTTCCCCGATTTAATTAAACCGTTGTTTTTAGCGATGTCTTTATTTTTAATTGGCATTTTAATCTGAACGTTGAAAAGAGGATAATTGTCTATCCCTGAGCTATAAAGTTTTTGAAAGAAGCGGTGTCGAAGAAAATACAGGACGAATTAATTTTATCATCCTGAACCATCAAAACTTCTGCCACCTCACAACTGGCAGTATTTCCTTTTGGTGATTGCAGACTGTATTCCACTGTAATGCATGCTTTATTGCCTTCAACAATGAATTCGTTTATTTTTAATGATTTAACTACCTGTAAAAATCTGCTTGTTGCTTCGACATAAGCTTCTTTTGTATGAGTAATTTGCCCCACACTTGTAAAAGTTATATCATTAGCGATTACAGATTGCCAATCTCCCTTTTGACTGACTTGGTCGTAGTAGTTTTTGATAATTTTCCTGGTTGTCATTGAATGTTCCATTTTATTTGATGTTAAGAATGTTTTTCTCAGCGTTACTGCTTTAATATTGTCATTTAATTGATGTAACGTTTTAGCCCCGATAATGGTACCTGTGATTGCTGATGCTGGTATATCTTACTTTGTCAGACGTACAGCATCTCCCAAACCAGGCCTGCTTTTTCAATAGGCGGAATGTGATCTAATCATAGATAGAGTCTAAATCAAGGGCGAAAACCGTAGACGTTTAGGACTGTCGTTCATTGAATCCACGGTATGAAGCCTGGATAATCCTGCCTGGTTAGCGCCAAGTCCCATTCGCAACCGTTCCGTGTTGGCAATCACTTCATGTTGATGTATCGTGCCCGGTTTTTTCAATGATTCTCCCAATAACGTTTCCGAAAGCCCTTCTGAATACCTGTTGGCTGCGCCAATAAAATTAATTCTGCTGTCGGGGGAGATTTCTACAAACTGGTTTACTTCGCTCCGGGCTAATTGACCAATGGATTGCCACTATCCTTTTCCTCCGAATGTCAAAGTTCCCAGGCAAAGTCCTGAAACCAATATACCGGATTTTCCAAGTTCGTAATAGTTCATTGTACCTTAATCTATCCGGAAAGTAGTTGCTGCATTCCGGATTCATAAATTTCACTGACAATTTAAACACTTAGAAAAAAGAAAGGTTCATCCTTAAATGAATTCATGTTTTAATGATAAATGTTTATTACCGGATAGATACTTCGGGGAAGTAGACGGACATAAAATAAATTGAGAGTTTTACCTGTGATAAAACTCTCAATCAAACATTGAAAAATCGGATTGGGATTGATTCTATAAATAGAAGTGAATCATTAACTGTTAATTATCAATTGTCAACTGTCACGCGTGTCGCAATGCTACCAATAAGCCGCCGGTAATAAAGGCCATCACCCACCAGGTGTAAGCAAAACGCGAATAGAGGTGAAGGCTTTTACTGGCTTTCGCTTGAGGACCATTTTTCAGGTTGTGTCTCCAGAGTAAGAAGGTGTCAATGGCCATGCCCAGGAGTGAAGAGTAGCCTATGAATCCATGAATGGTCAACAATCCTTTGGAGGAGCCCAGGATCATCAGGATGGTGGCTGAGATGTCGAATAGTACCCCAATAGTAAAAAACAGTAAAACACGCGATGTAACAAGTTTACGTCGTTGCTCTTTAATAAATCCGATAGAATAGAGTACAAGTGCGACGGTCACTACCAGGGAGCCAATCATGGAATAAATTTTCATAGTTGCAGCGTTGAATTTATAGTTTATTTTAATTGTTTAGTTGTCAATTTAAATATTGATCTGAGAAAAAGAATTAACCTTAAACATCATTGATAAGATTCATGAAATACGCAGGACCGACATTATAAATTCTTTTTACTTAATCAGTTTATTCTCTTTTTCTGCACAGCCTGTTTTGCGGAGTCAAAAATAATAAAATATATTCATTCAGATTGACTCTAAGTAGTAGGAACAATATATTGTCCTGTTTTATTTTTTGGAAAATACGACTAAAAACAGCTTTTCTAAATAAAAAAATAAGGGTCTTAATAGGGGGAGTCAGGTTTCCTACGGATGGTTACTGTCTAAAAATAAGGGCTTTAAATTAAAAACCTTATTTTTGTTTTTTACCCCTTAGTAGAAATATTAAGCAAAAAGATCTAACCCTTATTTCCATATTTAAATTAAAATAATACGACATTATTTAGTTTCTGTTACTTAATAAGTTTTGAAGTAAAGATAAATGAGCATTAGTATCAATTTAAAGTTTTGCATTAAAATAACTTGTTGAAAATAAAGGGCCTGAAATTACCAAAAAAATGGAATTTGCAATTAGTTTACTGGTTAGGAGATCGTTAGTAGCGAAGTCGTAAAATTAGCAAAACCCTGCTTTTATGGAAACAAGATTATCGGTTCATGTTGGGTCGTTTTAATAATTACCATCCTGTCTGCACCGATCTTTACATCGTACGATTATGAACGAGATAGAGGCCTGAATTTCTATCCTGCCATCCGAAGCACGATAAAGCGATATACCGACAACTATACAGACTATCTACCTCCGGAGAACCTCCTGGGAACCTCCCGAGAAAGGACTTATAAAAGAGTTCCTAAAAAGATTGGAAATACATAAACAATACATAGTTAATATATATCTATATAAATATGTTTTAACTATGTATTGTTTATGTATTATATATGTTTTATATATGTATTATATAATACCTTTTTCAGGAGGTTTCCAGGAGGTTCTGCACAGCCTAATAGGAGAGAGAGAGTCCCTGGCAAACAACGAGAGAACTGTTTAAGTAAACTCCTCCGAAACTTTAGTATCATTACCTAAACGCTGCAGAATGTAGATTCTTAATAATTGAATGTGAAATCTGAGGAATACTACAAAAGTACTAAAATGAGTTTTCGGTTTCTTTTTTCTGATGCTTTAATAAAAGAGCCATAGCCAGCCGTTCGGAAGTTCCTGGCTCCTGATCTCAACAGGACAGAAAAAAAAGGCCCTCATAAGTTTTTACTAATGAGGGCCTTTAAAGATAGTGCCTTGTTTTTACTTTACAGGCTTAATGACATATCCGTAATTGTATTCTTTGGCCTTTAAGCGGTATTGTTCGTGAGGCAAAGCGCCCCAGCTGGTATCGCCTCCTACTCCGCGCTGAGCGAGATCGACAGAAAGAATAACCTCATTGCGTGGAGTGATATCGTTGGTATGCCGGTATTTTTTTGATAACCCCGGATCGAAATCTTCGGGCAGGTTATTCAGGGCACTGGCACATATGGGTTGCAACCCTTCTATACGGATTCCCTTCCCTTCGTTGTTGGTCAACGTAAGCCATCGAATATCGGTCTTGTACCCGTTTTCCTGCGGACGTGTATACGGCACATACTGATCGGCTACTTTGCTACTGTAAATGCCTATTTGTGATGCATCATTCCGGTCGGAATAATTTTCCCAGGGACCACGTCCGTAGAAGGTGAAGTTGTCGAACTGCTTATCCAACGACATAATCATACCAAAACGAGGTAGTTCCGGCAGCTCCTTGTCTCCTGCCTTATAATGTACGTTTACAGTCAGGGCTCCATCCCCACTCAGGGTATAAACAAGCTGGTAGTCGGAAGCAACATCTTTCAAATAAATATCAGCCGTAACCGTAGTATTACCTCCTTCTTCCTTAACGGAAATGTTTTTCACAGTTGTGTTTTCTCCTGCTGTTCGCCAGACATTGCATATCCGCCCCATCTCATTTCCAAAGTCATTATCGGTTGGGGCACGCCAGAAGTTAGGAGTCGGTTTATCTCTAAGATATTCTTTGTCTTCGAAACGGTAATTCCCAATTAACCCCGTCCATTTGTTGATGCTGACTTCTACACCTCCGGCATTCATCGTAATCCGGTTCTTCTCATCCTTAACAGATGGAGCATTGCCTGTTGGACCTGCTTTTACAAAGTATTTGCCTTCACCCAGTTTAAATTGTTCGCGGGCAATTTCATAACCCTGAGGAATTACTTCCGTGCCTGTCCGGGTAAATGCAAATACATTCAATAGATACTCAACTCCGTCGGTAGCCGGCAACTCGGGTAAAGCCAGTTGAACTTGTTTCTTCGTCTGAGGAGCCAAATTAAGGTCGAATGAACCCTGTTTGATAACTTCACCGTTTTTCAGGACTTCATATTTTAATTCGTAGTCTTTCAGATTGGTATAGAAGAAGTTGTTCTCTACAGAGATCAATCCTTTCTCCGGTTGTGTGCCAATGAAGCGAATGTCCTGGTATTGTTTCTTTACTTCCTTCAGGCCCGGATGAGGAATACGATCAGGGAAAACCAAACCATTGTGATCGAAGTTCTCGTCGTTGGTATAATTTTGACTGCCCATATCACCGCCATACGCCCAGTATTTACGTCCAGCTTCATCGGTCACTTCGAATCCCTGGTCAACCCAGTCCCAGATAAATCCACCCTGCATGTTCGTACTACCGCGGATGATGTCCCAGTATTCTTTAAAGTTACCCGTGCTGTTTCCCATGGCATGAGCATATTCACACATAATGAACGGACGTTTTACGTTTTCGCGCGCAGCATATTCTTTCATATAATTGATGCCCGGATACATCGGACAAACGATATCCGTATTTTCTTTCTCAGCAGCTTGCTCAAACTGAACCAGACGGGTTTTATCCCGACCCTTGATCCATTTGTAAGTTTTCATAAATACGTCCCCGTTGCTTGCTTCATTTCCCAGGGACCAGAGAATAACGGATGGTGCATTTTTATCGCGTTCTACCAGACTAATAGTCCTGTCCATATGGGCTCCATCCCATTCTGAATGATAAGCAGGGTTCTCATGCCCGTAACCCATGCCGTGAGATTCTATATTGGCTTCGTCCACCAGATAGATTCCATATTGGTTACAGAGCTTTATCCAACCGATATTGTTTGGATAATGACTGCAACGAACGGCATTAATGTTATTTTGCTTCATTTCACGGATATCTTTCATCATGGTCTCTTTATCCTGATAATGCCCGGTGATCGGATTGTGCTCATGCATATTGACACCGTGAACCAGAATACGTTTCCCGTTGACCAACAGTTGCCCGTTTTTGAGTTCCACTTTACGGAATCCAATTTTCGTGGATACAGTTTCAATGAATTTACCATTTTCGTCTTTCAGTGTCAG
>JAUZOM010000068.1 GCA_030706465.1 Bacteroidota bacterium
ACGGGCCGGGTTGGCACAAAAAAACGTGAGACTTTTCACAAAGTCTCACGTCTAAATAGGTATTAGTTTTTTTAAGGTATAAAAAAGATTGTGTTGTTTAGTTAACGATGCAAATAAACGGGTAAAAATGAAGTTGCACAAGCAATAAAACATGTTTTACAACCTATTTTTGGGCCTTCTGGTAGATTTTATGTAGCAATTTAAATCTATTTTAATTTGTTACGTTCATATAAACAGGATGTTATGAGTTTTTTTGTTTGAAAAATTGATACTGTTGATTTAATCTATAATTATTCTGTTTCTGGATATTTTTTTCGGTGAATTTGGAAAACGTGTTGTAAAGATAAAATTTCAAGTTGATTTATCAGAAAAAAGAACGAAGATTATTGAAATAAATCTTAAAAAATTAAGACTTCCATTTCCTGAATTTATATCGGCTGGTATCCGGTTGAAATTTTACAATCCGACTTTGGGGGACGTTTGTCATCCATGCTCCGGAAATTCACGTCCTGGTAAATGGATAATCCTGGCTTTTGGCGATTGGTGCATCTTCGGGGTTACTTCGCTTTTTGTTTATCATTGTGTTTTGGTTAAAATGTAAATTATCTATGAATAAATGGCAAATGAAAGGTATACCAAATGTAGTACAACTGGATTTCCTGTGAAGAACAGTTTTATAAACCACACCAGACATCGTAGAAAATATTAAAACAAACAATCTTTTGAAATAAGGCTTCAAAATACAGGACACAATCGTATAATACATGCCGTATTATTTTGGACAGGATAAAAATAAAGACAGTTGGTTTTAACTATTGTGTTTATTATGGTTTAAATCTTCCGGATGCTTACTTTCACAAGAAGCCCGGCAGGCCCTCAAAGGTGAATGGATACAATGTTGAACCCGGTTCCCCTGTTTCAGTTCTTTCAGGGTTGGAAGCCTGTGAAAAATCAAGGATATGCACCCTGTATGAAGTGATTTTTCACGATAAATCTGTATCTTTGTAGCTCATTTTTATAGTTATGAGAAAAATATTGATCTTTCTGTTTGCCGTTATCCAACTTTCAGCTTGTAATCATACCACCCGTAGTGCACAAAATGAAGATAAAAAAGTGACTGTCCCCGGCTTTTCATCGGATTCGGCCTATCGGTTTACTCAAAAGCAAGTTGATTTTGGGCCCCGGGTTCCAAACACAACGGCGCATGATGGGTGTGCAGCCTATTTGGTGGCAGAATTAAAGCGGTTTGGGGCAGAGGTGATTGAGCAAAAAGCGGATTTAACTGCTTTTGATGGAACTGTTCTTAAGTCGATCAATATCATCGGGTCGTTTAATTCGAAAGCGTCTTCCCGGATATTACTTTTTTCCCATTGGGACTCCCGTCCCTGGGCCGATCAGGATCCCCTGGCCGGGAATCATAAAAAACCGGTCATGGCCGCCAATGATGGTGCCAGCGGTGTTGGTGTATTGCTCGAAATGGCTCGCCTGATCGGGAAAAGCCAACCGGCAGTAGGGGTAGATATTGTGTTTTTCGATTCGGAAGACTATGGTTCCCCGGAAAGTGCCAAGGCGCCGAATTCTGAAGATTCGTGGTGCCTGGGGACGCAATACTGGGCAAAGAATCCGCATATTCCCGGCTATACCGCGCGATTTGGAATTTTACTGGATATGGTGGGGGGCAAGCAGGCTACTTTTTACAGGGAACAAGCATCGGAGTATTATGCTGCCAACGTTGTGAATAATGTGTGGTCCCAGGCAAAAAGCCTTGGTTTTGGACAGTATTTTAAAGATCAAAAGGGAGGGGCAATTACCGATGACCATATTTACGTCAACCAGATCATTGGCATCCCAAGCATTGATATTATCCAGTTCGACCCGAATTCAAAAACCGGATTTGCCGGTTACTGGCATACGACACACGATACGATGGAGAATGTAGACAAAAACACCCTCCGGGCAATCGGGACTACGTTGATGCATGTGGTTTATAATGAGAAGTAAGAGGTAAGGAATGAGAGATGAGGAATGAGGAATGAGAGATGAGGAATGAGAGATGAGGTTGGGGTTTTGAAGGAGCGATTAAAAATCATATAAAAAATATGTCATTGCGTTATAAAAAGATAGCTGTAAAAATCGGGAGTAATGTGTTGACCCGGGCGGATGGTACGCTTGATATTACCCGGATGTCTGCTTTGGTGGATCAGATCTCTCTGTTGCACAAAAAAGGGGTTGAGCTGGTCATGATATCTTCGGGTGCTGTTGCATCGGGGCGGAGCGTACTGGGTATCCATAAAAAGATGGATGTGGTGGATCAGCGCCAGCTATATTCGGCAGTAGGACAAGCAAAACTTATCAACCACTATTATGACTTATTTCGAGAACAAGGCATTGTGGTGGGGCAGGTGTTGACTACTAAAGAAAACTTCGGAAGCCGCCGGCATTATCTGAACCAACGGAACTGCATGCGGGTGATGCTCGAAAACAACGTCATTCCAATTGTGAATGAAAATGATACGATTTCGGTCTCCGAACTCATGTTTACCGATAATGACGAGCTTTCCGGATTTATTGCTTCCATGATGGACATGCAGGCGTTGGTTATCCTGAGCAATATTGATGGCATTTACAATGGTTCCCCGGCTGATCCGGAATCAAAAGTCATCCTTCGGATAGAGAAAGAACAGGATATTTCGGACTTTATCCAAAATTCCAATTCAACCTTCGGACGCGGCGGCATGTTGACCAAAACAGCGATTGCCCGTAAAATTGCCGACCAGGGCATTGAAGTCATCATAGCAAACGGGAAACGTGATAACATACTGCTCCAGTTGTTGGATAAAAAGTCAGAGGTAGTTTCCACCCACTTTGTCGCTTCCACGAGCGAAGTATCGAGTGTCAAGAAATGGATTGCCCACAGTGAAGGCTTTGCCAAAGGCGAGATACACGTCAACGAAAATGCCGCCAAGGCATTGACCGGTGATGCAGCCGTCAGCCTGTTGCCTGTCGGAGCAATAAAGATAGTTGGTGATTTTGAAAAGGATGATATTGTGAAAATAATCGACGCGAACGGACATTCCCTGGGTGTGGGGAAGGTGCAATACGACAGCGGTAAAGCCCGCGAGATGCTTGGTAAAAAGAACCAGAAACCGCTGGTACATTGCGATTATTTGTATTTGGAGTAGAAATTTGAAATCAATAATTTTTTTCTAAAGATTAAATGGAAAATAAACAGGATTACAAAATCTCCAATAATTTATGACAACTCTCAATTCTGACATTCGTTGGCAACAACGATTTATCAACTTTAATAAGGCTTTCAGTCAATTGGAACGTTTTATGCAAGAGGAGGCATTGAATGAGATGGAAGAACAGGGATTGATCAAAGCCTTTGAATATACCTATGAATTAAGTTGGAAAACTTTGCAGGATTTACTGAAAGACAAGGGATACACCGATGTGGTTGGTCCAAAACCGGTTATTGAACAAAGTTTTCAGGATGGCTATATTGTAGATGGCAAAGGCTGGATGCGGATGCACGTGAGCCGGAACCTGACAAGTCATACTTACGACGAAGAAACGGCAGAAGAAATAATCGAAAGTATCCGGAATGAATACTTCCACTTATTGAAGAGCCTACAAACGAGGTTGAAAGAGGAATTAAACACAACTGATTTTACAGCAATATGATATACAAGACACAATATGGTCTGCCGGAACCGGATATGAAGCAGGTCGTTTAGGTGTTGCAACAGAACCAGAAGGTTATGAAAATCATTTTGTTTGGTTCGAGAGCTAAAGGAACATACCTGGCCGGTTCGGATGTTGATATAGCGTTGGTAGAAAATGAATTAGTGTTAACTGATATTTTGGATTTATTCATTGAAATAGAGAAACTAAGCTTACCGTATAAGTTTGATTTGATACTTTACCACCGGATAAAAGAGACTTCCTTACTTGATCATATCAACCGGGTAGGAGTCTGTTTATTTGAGCGGGAAATTACATCCTGGTTTCTCTAACCCGGATAAGCCGGAACCGAGAGGCAGAACGCAAACGACGCAAATACCGCAAATTTGCACAAATAAAGGCTGATATTTCTTAGGTTTTTGTAACCCTTTAAATAGCTTGTTTTCGATAGTTAGTTAAATACTGTGCCACAAAATACACGAATTTGAAAGATACTAAAAAGTCGCGAAAGAATAACACCGGGATAATAACGTGTAAATTTTATTTTGTCCGGTTAGAATAAATCCGGTAAACAGAAAGAAATTTTTCTTTGGGCTCGAAGACTGATTTGTAAACAACGAATGCTATGAAATTTCAGAGATTGAAAGTGTTGATCAAGTTAATTATTACTAACAACAATTTTTTTGCATCAATAATTCAGCTACTTTTGCGTTAAAAACATATCGAAATTATTCTACTATCGGTTGTTAAAACAAGGGATACCGATATATCCATAAAAAATAAATTAAAATGAACTTACTGACCATTTTGCTTCAAGTGCCTGCTAACTTGCCAACTGATTCAACTACAACAACTGCTGTTGCTATGGCTTCGAATCAGAATTATTTTCAATTATTATTAAAGGGGGGATGGATTTTGCTTCCGTTATTTTTCTTGTTTTTTCTTTCAATCTATATGTTTATCGAACGTTGGGTGTCGATCTCTACGCTGGGTAAAAATGATGATGTGTGGTTTACACGTATCAGTGAACTTGTGGCTGATTGGAAAATAGAGAAAGCTGTTAAATTTTGCAATGAAAAACCGACATCCTATTCCAAAGTACTTGCTGCCGGCTTAGAGGCTGCAGCGGAAGGCGATGATACGGAAGTTCAGGATGCATTGCAGAGTGAAGCCCGCCAACAGATTTCGATCCTTGAAAGAGGAATGAATTACCTCGGGATTACCGCATCCATTGCGCCGATGTTAGGTTTCTTAGGTACTATTTTTGGTGTAATTAAGATATTCTATAATATTTCAGTGACTAACGATTTGAATATTGCCAATATATCCGATGGATTGTATCAAAAAATGATTTGTTCGGGTGCCGGTTTGTTTGTCGGAATTTTAGCCTATGCGGGATATTATATCCTGAACGGGCGTATTGATAGGATAGTTGTCCGGATGGACAAATGCTCGAATGACTTGTTGAAAGATATCCGGAGTTATAAAAGAGTCAATAAAATAAAAGTATATTGATAGATTGAGTGGGGAGGAAAGAGCAGAGAGCCAAGAACCAAGAACCAAGAACCAAGAACCAAGAACCAAGATTCAAGAACCAAGATGTGAAAATCCGGAGGCAGGGTTGACGGCTATTTCTATCAGACCGATACACTATATACATGTCAGATGAATTAATAGGATGTATTGTATAAACGCCAATAAATGCGGTTAACTGTTTATTTATAACCGGCGAAGGGCAATACCAATTATTGATTTAAAAACATAAACTATTCAAAGACAATTCATAAAATGAAAATAGAACGCAGAAAGTTGAGAACAGCAGAGGTATATACCGCCTCGCTGAACGACATCATGTTTTTCTTGTTGTTATTTTTCTTAATCATATCGACGTTGGTGGCTCCGTCGACCATCCGGGTATTGCTTCCACAAGCGAAAACATCGGAGAAAGTGGTGGTAAAAAAACAAATTAATCTGACTATAACTTCTGAT
This sequence comes from Bacteroidota bacterium, assembly GCA_030706465.1. Lineage (GTDB taxonomy): Bacteria > Bacteroidota > Bacteroidia > Bacteroidales > Paludibacteraceae > Paludibacter. The sequence continues at coordinate 5,677 of JAUZOM010000068.1, forward strand.
CACCGATATTACGTAAATCAAAAAGAAGTTTCGTTTGAGAATATTGAACCTCAGTTGTCAACCATTCTTACAGCCAAAAAACCCGGTGAAGATGTCATTGTTCTGTTGCATGCAGATAAATCGCTTAATCTTCAGGATGTTGTAAGCATAATTGATATCGGTAATAAGCTTCGGATAAAAATGGTTTTATTCACACAGAAGCAAAAGGGCTAAGTAGATATCCGCTTTTTTCTCATGTGGAGAGCTATACATTCCAACTTTTCAAAATTAAAATCATCCCTATGAGTCCAACTTCGATAAGTATCAACTGGAAACAGGCTGTTCAAAAAGCTTCGCGTTCACTTAATCAGGTCAGTGATGAAATCATTCACCAAGTTTTGGATGCTTTGGCTGATGAGGCCGTCCTGCAAACGGAATATATTCTGGCAGAAAATAGTAAAGATTTGTCAGCGATGGATCCTAACGACCCGATGTATGACCGTTTGTTACTCACAAAAGAACGTATAGAAGGAATAGCCGGTGACATTCGTAATGTCGCTTTATTGCCTTCGCCTCTTGGAAAGAAGTTGATGGAAACTGTCCGTCCAAATGGTCTGAATATTTCAAAAATAACGGTTCCTTTTGGGGTTGTTGGCATTGTCTACGAAGCTCGTCCGAATGTAAGTTTCGATGTGTTTTCGCTCTGCCTGAAATCGGGGAATGTATGTGTCTTGAAAGGGGGGACTGATGCCCAGCACAGCAACACGGCCATTGTAAAAGTGATCCAATCGATCCTGGCCAAAGCCGGATTAGACCAGAATATAGTTACCCTGCTTCCTGCAGGGCGTGAATCGACGGCAGCATTGATGAATGCTGTGGGTTTTGTGGATGTGATAATTCCACGTGGAGGAAAAGGGTTGATTGATTTTGTACGGAATAATTCAAAAATCCCGGTGATTGAAACCGGTGCCGGTATTTGCCATACGTATTTTGATGAATTTGGGGATGCCGGGAAAGGAAAAGAGATAATATTCAATGCCAAAACGAGACGGGTAAGCGTTTGCAATGCTCTGGATTGTTTGGTCATCCATGAAAAACGATTGGCCGATTTGCCTGAGCTATGCCGGAAATTAGCAGAAAAGAATGTAATTATTTTTGCGGATGTGAAAGCATACACTTTCCTGAACGGAAAATATCCCAAAAATTTATTGCAAAAAGCCAATGACGAGAGTTTTGGCATCGAATTCCTTGATTACAAGATGGCAATAAAAACGGTGGAATCGATTGAAGAGGCGATTGATCACATTTCGACATATAGTTCGAAGCATAGTGAATGCATAGTCAGTGAAAATAAGATAAATATACATATTTTTGATAAAATGGTTGATGCAGCCTGCGTTTATACGAATGCATCAACTGCTTTTACCGATGGTGCGCAATTCGGTCTGGGTGCCGAAATAGGAATCAGTACCCAAAAATTACATGCCCGTGGGCCGATGGCATTAGCCGAATTATGTACTTACAAATGGATCATTAAAGGGGACGGAAACATAAGGAAATAAAAAATAAGAGTTTAATTCACTAAATTTCAAACATATTTACACTATTTGTTGTATATTCAAAAATAAATGATTTCCTTTGTAACCAATAAGAAAGTGTATTTTATCGTTGGGTTATTTGCAACTCTCCTTTTCAAGGACCGATTACGTTTTAACCGCGTTTGTTTATGCTGTTCTTGAAACACAATTTATTCAATTTTTATTTTATTTTATGAACATTTACGTAGGTAACTTAAGTTACAAAGTTCGCGAGAATGACCTTCAAGGGGTTATTGAAGAGTATGGTCAAGTAGAATCTTGCAAAATCATTAAAGATCGTGAAACCGGTAAATCTAAAGGATTTGCATTTGTAGAAATGGCTGATGATGCCGCAGCTGCAAAAGTAATCGAAGAATTAAACGGAGCTGAATTTGACGGTCGCTCAATGGTTGTTAAAGAAGCCAGACCAAGAAACTAAGATCTTTTTCAAATCACACAAGAAGAACTTCTGTTATTGAAAAATGACAGGAGTTTTTTTGTAAAAGCCATCCGGTGATGAACAAACTAAAAGGAATACTAGAACAAAGCGGCCTGTCTTCTAAGCTTGTCATGTTGTTTGCGGTCCTATGTTTTTTTGTTTTAATTTTAACCCCGATTTCTTCACTTATTTCAGTTTCATCCTTGTCGGCCGTTGAGCAGATGAAGCTTTCCCAATTGTTTCTTTCCATTGGAACGTTTATTTTACCTCCCTTTGTCTTAGCCTATTTGTGCAGTAAGAAACCTTCCGCTTACCTATATTTAAATGACAAAATGAAATGGTCCGATGCCGGAACCATAATTTTGTTTATGCTTTTAATTATTCCCGTTGTAAATTTATTGGGCGATTTAAATCAACAATTGGTACTTCCGAAATCTTTTTCCGGACTGGAGAACTGGATGAAGTTAACGGAAGATAAGGCGACCAGACTGGAAGAAAAAATGCTTCAGGTTCATAGTTGGTATGCCTTGTTTTTCAATATTGTTTTGATAGCTGTTTTGCCTGCTATAGGAGAAGAACTGTTTTTTAGAGGTGCCTTGATTCGTATTTTCCGGGAATGGAGAGGATTCCAACCGGCTATTTGGATTGTTGCATTCATCTTCAGTGCGATACACTTGCAGTTTTATGGTTTTGTTCCCCGGCTGTTATTGGGTGCTTTCTTTGGGTATTTGCTCTTATGGAGTGGCAATCTGTGGTTGCCGATATTGGCTCACTTTATAAATAATGTTGTTGCGGTTATTTTTTATTACCTCCGGTTCAATGGTTATAAATTGCCCGATATTGATTCCATTGGTTTCGGGAATACGCTATGGATAGGCCTACTTAGTGGCGCATTAGGGATCTTCGGAATACTCTGGTTAAGGAGCCGGTTTAACAGGCAACTGAACAACCCCGGGAATTTATAAGTTTCGCATCTTCACAAAATCAAAATCACACTCGCATTAGTTATTTTTCATGGAGTTAATCGATGAATTTACAGTCGAAGTTAACAATAAGTGCTCAAAAATACGTATTTTTGTAAGCTTAAAGGCAATAGAATGTGCTTTTTAAAGTTTTTAATTTAGGCTCCTGTGTCAGGTCTATTGTATTTTTGGAATGGCACCTGAAAGAATCCAGCAAATGATTTAAAAATCGCTTTATGTTTATTTTTTAAACCCAGACTCTTTTGAAAAATTTACGTACATATAAAATCCTGTTTTTTTTACTGATAGTAGTTATCAGCGGATGCTCAACGAAAAAGAATACGTGGATGTCGAGGAGCTACCAAGCTACCAACACCCGCTATAATGTTTATTTCAATGGCTACGTCAGCTATAATGAGGGATTAAAAAACATCTTGAAAGCAAATAAGGAAGATTATTCCTCCATTATTCCCATGTACCCCATCAGCCGGCACTCCAATGCTTCTGCCGGTACAACGAATATGGATTTAACCATTGAAAAGTGCCGCAAAGCCATTAAGTTGCATTCGATAAAAGTAAAGCCGGTAAAGAATTATAAAAAGGCCAATTCTCCTGATTATAAACTTTTTTACAATCAGGAGGAATTTAACCCGGCCCTGAAAGAAGCCTGGTTATTACTGGCAAAAGCTGAATTTCATAAAGCTGACTTTCTGGGCTCTGTCGGAACGTTTTCTTATATCGTCCGCCATTATGGTGCCGATAAGGATATGGAAGCAACGTGCCAGCTATGGATTGCCCGTGCCTACGGCGAAATGGGGTGGATTTATGAAGCCGAACAAATACTGTCTAAAATTGTACAGGATAATTTAAAACGATCGAATGTAGGACTTTTTGCGTCGGTTAATGCTGATTTATTATTGAAAAAGCATCTCTATAAAGATGCAATTCCATTTTTAGAATTGGCCTTATCAAAAGAAACGGATAAGAGCCTTCAACAACGTTTCGGTTTTTTACTGGCAGAACTCTATCAAAAAACGAAAGATAATAAAACCGCTTACGATATTTATTCCAGAGTCATTAAATCGAATCCACCCTACGAAATGGAATTCAATGCCCGGATCAATCGTGCCCAACTGGACCAGGGAAAGATTTCAGGCATTCGGAAAGAACTGTTGAAAATGCTGAAGAACAAGAATAACCGGGAATATAAGGATCAATTATACTATGCACTAGGGAATACTTATCTGCACCATGGAGATACTTTAAATGCCATAGAAAATTATAAGCAGGCAGCAGACAAGAGTACCCGGAAAGGCATTGACAAAGCTGTAGCGTTAATCACATTGGGAGACCTGTATTATACCAAACACAATTATGTGCAGGCCCAACCTTGTTACGATGAGGCCGGGAAAATAATAACAAACGAAAACGAAGATTATGCCCGTGTTACACGACGGGGAGAAATGTTGAGCGAATTGGTGACCCAAAATGATATTGTTATTTTACAGGATAGTTTACAGCGATTGTCTGCCATGTCTGAAAGTAAACGTCTTGAGGTGATCAATAAATTAATTGAGAAGTTGAATGCAGATGAAAAAGCGGCAGCCGAAAAAGAATTGAGAGAGAAGCAGGAAGCCAAGGCTAATGCCGAAGATAATTTTACCAATCTGCCGCCTATCGGAGGCAACCCCGGAGCTGTAGCCGATTGGTATTTTTATAATATCGATGTTCTGCGGAATGGGGAGTCAGAATTCCTGAAAAAGTGGGGAAAGCGCAAGCTCGAAGATAACTGGAGAAGAACTAACAAGGCTACCTCGCTTTTTGCAGAAGAAAATACTGCTCAAACCGCAGAAAAGGATTCGACAGATACGATTTCAAAATCGAAAGCAATATCCGATAAGAAAAAGCCGGAATTCTATTTAAGCCAGATTCCGGTAACGCCGGCACAACTGGCAAAGTCGACAGCAGAAATTGCCAACGCTTTATTTTCAATGGGTGAGATTTACAGAGATAAGATTGAAGACATACCAATGTCAATCAGTACATTTGAAGAGTTTATACGAAGATTTAAAACGGATGAACGGGTCCCCGATGCCTGTTTCTACATTTATTTGATGCAGACAAAACAAGGTAATCAAAGCGAAGCGGGGATGTATCGATCGAAACTTATCAATGAATACCCAAAGTCGAAATATGTAAAGATCCTTTCTCAGCCCGATTATGCGGAGAAACTGGAAAGCATGCGTAGCGTGGAGGATTCAATTTATAACCTGACTTACAAGGCTTATAATGAAAATGATTTCAAGACGGTCTATAAGCAAGTTACATTCATAAAAAAGAATTATCCGTTATCGTCTTTAATGCCTAAATTCCTATTTTTAAATGCCCTAAGCGTTGGAAAAAATGAAACTCCCGATTTGTTTAGAAATGCGTTGAATGATTTGGTTAGCAGTTTTCCTCAAAGCGATGTGAGTGCTATGGCTAAAGATATACTGGCCTTGATGAAACAAGGGCAGGAAGCCAAACCAGGAACTTCGAGCGGATCGTTGATTACCCGGCGAGAGGAAAACACAAAATCAGAAATTAATGAAATTGCACCTAAGCAGTTTTCTACTGATAGGCAATCAAAACACAGGATCTTATTTATTAGTGATGCGGATCAGCAGAGTATGAATAAATTGCTTTACAACATTGCGTCATTCAATTTCTCCCGGTTTATGATTAAAGATTTCGATTTAGTTATAAACAAGATCGACAGCACTCAAAGCGCCTTGTCTGTTACGAATTTGGAATCGTATGATGAAGCGGTGTGGTATGAAAACTCAGTTGCCAGTGATGCCGTTTTGACCAAATTAATGAACGATTTTCATGTTCAAAAGGTTATTATATCGGAGGAAAATTATGCTTTGTTAAAAACCGGTTTTAATTTGAACGAATATCTAGCCTTTCAATCAAATCCTCCGGTAAAAAAACAGATTCCTTTAGTTGCTGATAACCGGGCTTCAAAGAAGGCAGCGGCAATGCCAGGGACAAAAATAAAAGGGGCTAAAGTCGTTCCTGTAAATCAGAATCAGGTTGATAATATAAAAACAGAAAAACCGGTTGAACTTGCGGTTAACAAAGCTAATACGGAAACTTTGGCAAAGTCAACTGAAAAAATCGTACAGAAGCCAATTGATAAAACTATTCTGCCAACAACCCAAGAAGTTGTTGCCAAAACAAGACCTGAATCAACGATCATTCAAAAGCAAGAAGATAAAGCAAAAGCCTTAGCCGAGCAGCCTATCGGCAAAAGTCAGGAAGAAAAAACGAAGACTGTAACTGAACCTGCTACAAGCCCAAAACAGGATGATAAAGCATCAGCAGTTGTAAATTCGAAACAGGAGGATAAAGCAAAAGCGACTCCATCATTGACTACACAGCCCAAACAGGATAATGTTCCTTTATTTAAAGGCTTGTTTGGTTACAGGGCGAACGAACCGCATTTTATAGCAATCTATATATTATCAGGGAAAATTGATTTTGAAAAGGTAAAGGCTGCATTTAATGCCTATAATTCAAAGAATTATGGTGTCATGAATTTGAATGTGTCACTCGAAACAGTAGATAAACGACAGGTTATAATCATCGGTAGTTTGAGCGATGCTCAGGTGGCTAAATCGTATTTAATCAGAATGGTAAAAGAAAAAAGCTTGTTTGAAGGGTTGAGAGGTGCCAATTATCGTAACTTACTGGGTTCTCAAAAGAACCTGAATGTATTAATTCAACAGAATGCCCTGAATCAATATTTTGAGTTTATGCAGCAATACTATTTAAAATAGGCTAAAATAAGTAACAATAAAATATTTGTCCAATTATGAAAAAAGATCGTATACTGTGGGTAGATGATGAAATGGATCTGTTAAGTCCGTATATTCTTTTTTTAGAAGAAAAGGGATATGAGGTTACTACCGCAACCAATGGAAAGGATGCCGTAGAATTATGTCAGAAAGAAACCTTTGATATCATTTTTCTGGATGAAAATATGCCAGGTTTAAGTGGCCTGGAAACACTTGCTCTCATTAAGGATATTGACCCTACTGTGCCCATGGTGATGATAACCAAGAGCGAGGAAGAGAACATTATGAACATGGCTATCGGAAGTAAGATTGCTGATTATCTTACAAAGCCGGTTAACCCTAGCCAGATATTAATGACGCTGAAAAGAAACATCCATCAGAAACAAATTGTTACGGAACATACGACTTCTACTTATCAAACTGAATTTGGACGTATTGGAATGCAAATTAATGATTCCTTGACCTACGATAATTGGGTGGAAGTTTATAAAAAACTGGTTTATTGGGAACTGGAACTTACGGAGACCGATACCGGTATGGATGAAATGTTGAAAATGCAAAAGACTGAAGCCAACTCCACTTTTGCCAAATTTATCCGGAAGAATTATGTAAATTGGTTTGAGCATCCGGAAAATCGTCCATTGATGAGTCAAGATTTATTTAAAACCAAAGTATTTCCATTGCTTGATAATGGGGAGAAAGTATTTTTTGTGTTGGTTGATAATTTCAGATATGACCAATGGAAAGTTATTCGTGAATTACTCAACGAATTTTACCAATTCAATGAAGAAGAGTTGTATTGCAGTCTTCTTCCAACCGCAACACAGTATGCGCGAAATTCGATCTTTTCAGGACTCTTACCTTTACAAATACAACAGATGTTCCCCGATCTTTGGGTAGAGGAGGAAGAGGAAGAAGGCAAGAACCTGAATGAAAAAGATTTGATACAAACCATGTTTCAGCGTTATCGGAAAAATTATACATTCTCATATCACAAGATTAACGATTCGAATTCCTGTGAACGATTAATCGACCAGCTTCCTCGCATAAATGGGAACCAATTGAATGTATGTGTATTGAATTTTATAGATATGCTTTCACATGCCAGGACAGAATCGAAGATGATGCGTGAGTTGGCAAATGATGCTGAAGCGTACCGTTCATTGACTCTTTCCTGGTTCAGGCACTCCCCGACCTATGAATTATTCAAAGCGATTGCGCAAAACGGGTATAAAGTTATTTTTACTACCGACCATGGAACCATTCAAGTGGATAACGCTATAAAAGTAATCGGTGACAGGAATACGAATGTGAATTTGCGCTATAAAGTTGGAAAAAACCTAAGTTACAATAAAAAGGAAGTATTTGAAATAACCCAGCCTTCCAAAGTAGGTCTGCCAAGTCCGAATGTCAGCTCAACCTATATTTTTGCATATAACGATAATTTCTTTGCCTACCCGAACAACTATAACCACTATGTTAGTTACTATAAGGATACGTTTCAGCATGGTGGAATTTCGCTTGAAGAAATGTTGATTCCGATTATTGTTATGCAACCGAAATAAAGAAACAATGATGAATTGTTACTTCTTGTTGTCACGTCTACTCACTCATTTACTATAAATATGAAAAACTATACTAATGTAAAAGACCTTGGAAACCTGCAGGAAGCTGTAAAAGAGGCATTAGAAATAAAGAAGAATCGTTTCGCCTATAAACATATTGGTGAAAACAAAACCTTGTTGATGGTATTTTTTAATTCCAGTCTTCGTACACGTCTGAGTACTCAAAAGGCCGGAATGAACCTGGGGATGAATACCATGGTACTTGATATAAATCAGGGGGCCTGGAAACTGGAGACTGAACGTGGCGTGATCATGGATGGGGATAAACCCGAGCATATTCTGGAAGCTATTCCGGTGATGGGTTGTTATTGTGATGTAATAGGAGTCCGTGCTTTTGCTAATTTTGAAAACAAAGAATTCGATTACCAGGAAACAATTATCAATCAGTTTATTCAATATTCCGGTAGGCCGGTTTTCAGTATGGAGGCAGCAACCTGTCATCCGTTACAGGCTTTTGCCGATTTAATTACTATTGAAGAATACAAAAAAACTACCCGTCCTAAAGTGGTTTTGACATGGGCACCGCATCCACGTGCTTTGCCTCAGGCCGTACCAAACTCTTTTGCTGATTTTATGAACGAGGCTGATGTGGACTTTGTAATTACGCAGCCGAAAGGGTATGAGTTGGCAGAACAATTTGTCCGTGGCGCTTATGTAGAATATGACCAAATGAAAGCATTCGAAGGAGCCGACTTTATCTATGCCAAAAACTGGTCAGCTTATCAGGATCCTAACTATGGAAAGATTCTGAGCACTGATCGTAACTGGACTGTCAGCGACCGTCAAATGGCAGTTACTAACAATGCCTATTTTATGCATTGTTTACCGGTCAGAAGAAATATGATTGTGACGGATGATGTAATTGAAAGCCCCCAATCGATTGTGATTCCGGAAGCAGCAAACCGTGAAATATCCGCTCAATATGTCATTAAGAAATTGTTAGAAAACATATAACAATAATTGGTACAAAAGAATATATAAATCGCAATCACAAAAGAACTATTGTGTTTTGTAATGAAAAGAAAGAAAACTATGAATTTAGAAACTGTAGCTGCCTCCATAAGGAATGTACCTGACTTTCCGAAGCCAGGAATATTATTTAAAGATATTACAACTGCTATGAAAGATGCCGAAGTGCTGAGATTTATAGCAGACAACTTATATGAGTATTATAAGGACAAGGGAATAACGAAGGTTGTTGGCGTTGAAAGCCGCGGCTTTGTGCTGGGGAGTATTCTGGCCTATAAACTGAATGCGGGATTTGTTTTGTTGCGTAAGCCCGGAAAATTGCCTGCCGAGACATTCAGGATTGATTATGATCTTGAGTATGGACAGGATTCTCTTGAAATCCATAAAGATTCAATTGATGAGAATGATGTGGTCCTGTTGCATGATGACTTACTGGCAACAGGAGGAAGTGCTAATGCCGCTTTGACTCTACTAAATAATTTTACTCATAAAGGGGTGTACGTTAGCTTTTTAATTGAGCTTGGTTTCTTAAACGGCATAGAGCGATTGAAAGGAGCCAAAGATATTCATTCACTCATTAAATTTTAAATAATAAAACAGAAAGGCCACCGATAGACAATGCAATGTTTTACCGCTGGCTCGTTTATATAACATGGAAAAACTGACAATAGTCAAAGTCGGAGGTAAGATAGTAGAGGACCCGCAGAGTTTAAAGCAATTGCTATCAGACTTTTCAAAAATCGAAGGCTACAAAGTATTAGTTCATGGTGGAGGCCGTTCGGCTACCGCCATGGCTGCTAAACTGGGTATCGAGAGTAAAATGGTAAATGGCAGGCGCATAACCGATGAGGAGATGCTGAAAATAGTGACCATGGTTTATGGAGGACTGGTGAACAAACAAATCGTCGCCGGGTTACAAGCTATTGGTGTTAATGCCCTTGGACTTACAGGTGCAGACTTGAATTATATGCGTTCAGAGAAACGCCCGGTAACAGATGTGGATTATGGCTTTGTTGGAGATGTAAAGGAAGTGAATGCTGTTATATTGGTTGATTTGATTGCGAAAGGAGTAGTCCCCGTGTTGGCTCCCCTGACACATGACAAAGCCGGTAATTTATTGAATACCAATGCGGATACAATTGCAGGAGAAGCTGCAAAAGCATTGTCTAATGATTTTGAAGTAACTTTGATGTATTGTTTTGAGAAAAAGGGGGTATTGTTAAACGAAGGAGATGATGAAAGTGTTATTCCAATACTAACCTCAGAACTTTTTGAACAATATGTCTCGGATAGAGTAATTCAGGGTGGAATGATCCCGAAACTTGAGAACTCATTTGAAGCCTTGAACAAAGGAGTGAAGCGGGTACTTATAACCCGTGCAGATCAAATTCATACAAATAAAGGTACACAAATTAAATTATAAAAATAGAGACTAGAATATGAAACGATTACTTTTTTTAATTTTAGGTTTAGTGACTTCTTTCTATACTTTAACTGCTCAGGAAGAAATAAAATTATACAGAACATCACCGGAAGAAATAAATGGCATTTTAGGAACAGAATCCAGAGATAAAGATGATTTTGTAACTAACATAACTGATGCTCGTATGTATGCTTATTTAGCTCCGAAAGAAACTGCTACGGGAGCAGCGGTTTTAATATGTCCAGGAGGCGGATATTATGGAATTTCGGTTGAGAAAGAAGGTTATGAAATTGCTAGATGGTTTAATAAACTAGGTGTCTCGGCTTTTGTGCTTTATTACCGTATGCCAAACGGACATACGGAGATTCCACTGAAAGACGCTCAGGCAGCTTTACAAATTGTCAAAACCAGGACAAAGGAATGGAATATCAGTAAAAATAGAATTGGCATTATGGGTTTCTCTGCTGGTGGGCATTTAGCTTCGACAGTAGGAACCCACTTTAGAACAAAAGCTGAACGTCCTGATTTTATGATATTGGCCTATCCCGTTGTAACCATGAAAAAGGGGCTTACACATGGCGGTTCACGAGAAAACCTGTTGGGTAAAAATCCCGCAGAAAATCAGGTTGAACGTTATTCCAATGAATTGCAAGTTACAAAAAAAACTCCTCCGACATTTATTGTACATGCTATTGATGATACAACAGTGCCCATTGCCAATAGTGAACAATTGCTGAAAGCGTTGCAGGACAACAAAATTCCGGCTGAGTTACATAAGTTTGATGTAGGTGGCCATGGCTTTGGCATGAGAAAACGAGGTATACCTGTAGACAACTGGCCGGAGCTCTTGAAAACCTGGCTAAAAGCGAGGGGTTTAATCAATGAGTAATTAATTCTCGATTCTCAATTGTAAATTGTCAATTTTAAATTGTAAATCAGAATGAAGATACAAGAAGAAACAAACGATGCCATTGCCTTACTGCAACAGATGATAGCTATCTCTTCGTATAGCAAAGAAGAAAAAACTGTTGCGGATTTTATCGAAAGGTATATCGAAATTAAAGGATATGTAGCCTCCAGAATTGAAAATAATGTGTGGTCATTAAGCCCGGGGTTTGATTCCACACGTCCGACCATCTTGCTTAATTCGCATATTGATACGGTTAGACCGGTTGCAGGGTGGGTTCATAATCCATTTATCCCTGCCGTTGAGAATGGAAGACTGATTGGATTGGGTAGCAATGATGCAGGTGCCAGCGTAGTAAGTTTATTACATGCATTCTTTTACCTGACTCAACAACAACAAAATTATAATCTAATATTTGCTGCTTCTGCAGAAGAAGAAATTTCAGGCCAAAACGGTATAGAACTGTTGTTGAAAGAAATCCCGCGTGTCGATTTTGCCATAGTTGGTGAACCTACCGGAATGAATATGGCTGTTGCAGAAAAGGGATTAATGGTGCTCGATTGTACGGTTCAGGGAAAGGCTGGTCATGCCGCCAGGAACGAAGGAGATAATGCTATTTACAAAGCTTTACCTGCTGTAGAGTGGTTCAGAACCTATGAATTTGAAAGAAAATCGGACTTGTTGGGAGCTGTAAAAATGACGGTAACCCAAATTAATGCCGGAACACAACATAATGTAATTCCGGACAAATGCTCGTTTGTAGTAGATGTGCGAAGCAATGAGATGTATTCGAACCAGGAAATCCTTGACGAAATAAGGAATCAGCTTGCTTGTGATGTGCAACCCCGTTCTACCCGGTTAAGTTCGACAGCAACCCCTTTAGATCATCCGATTGTAAAACGTGGCCGAAAATTGAACCGTTATATTTTTGGTTCTCCAACCCTTTCGGATCAGGTATTAATGCCTTTCCCCAGCCTGAAGATGGGCCCTGGAGAATCGGTTCGCTCACATACGGCCGATGAGTATGTTTTGTTGACTGAAATTGAAGAAGCGATAGAGATTTATATTCAACTACTGGATGGATTGGAATTGTAACCATTAGCAGCAAAGTACCTTCCCGTATTTGAAGATAAACGCCTGACATGGAAACGTTTACTATAGAAATAGCTTAGTATAACTAAACGAAATGTTGAGTAAAACTACTCAATCAGCTTTATGACTTCATTTAATTCCAACTGCTTGAAGATGCCGTTTTCCGATTCAATCATCGTATCGAACAGTAGCTTCTTTTCCTCTTGTAGCTTCAGAATTTTTTCTTCAATTGTATTGCTGGTAATAAACTTGTAAACAAATACTTTATTTTGTTGCCCAATGCGGTGTGCTCGATCGAAAGCCTGAGCTTCGGCAGCCGGATTCCACCAGGGGTCGAGCAGGAAAACGTAACTTGCACGGGTTAGGTTAAGCCCTACACCACCGGCTTTGAGTGAAAGCAAGAAGATCGGATAATCATTGTCCTGCTGAAACCGTTCCACTTGTTCTTTCCGGTCCTTGGTACTCCCGTCCAAATAGCAATACTTTATTCCTTGTTCCTCAAGAAAAGTTTTATAGAGCTTTAGATGTTCGACAAACGAGCTAAACACAAGTACTTTGTCTCCTTGAAGTACAACGTCTTCAAGCATTTGGCATACAGTTTCGAATTTCCCGGATGATTCGGAGTATTTATCATCCACCAGGACCGGATGGTTTGCTGTTTGTCTCAAACGAAGCAAGCCTTCGAGTAACAGAATTGTACTGACTTTTTCTTCTTTATCCATCTCATCCATGAATCTATCGCGGTAATTATTCCGAGTCTGGCGGTAAAATTCCTGCTGCGATTCATTCATTTCACACTTTTGAACAATAATCGACTTTTCGGGTAAGTCTTTTAATACTGAACTTTTTTGCCTCCTGAGTAAAAATGGCTTTATCAATTGGCGGTATAATTCCAGC
>JAUZOM010000069.1 GCA_030706465.1 Bacteroidota bacterium
ATAAATCGGTATACGTTATGCGGAACTATTTTATTTCGAAATTCTTGGATAGTTCAAATCTAAGCGAAGCGGAAACTTGTACTCAAAACCAATGCGGTTTTTAAACTGATTATAGAATACATCCACAGTTACAAACCGTTCATATTTCCAGCATTACTTGTCCCGATTTATCGGGAAGTTTCCGCTTCGCTCAAACTTGCGCTATTCAGGGATTATCGTTAAATTTATTACTTGATACACTTAATCCTTAAGACAACGTACTGAGTACCCATCCGCAAAATTGTGGCAGTAAAACCTGTCCACGAGGCTATTGTCGTAGTACATGAATCTGGTCCAGGCGTCTCTCGTACTGAGCTGGGTAGAACTCCACCAATAACCATTGAAGCCTAGGTGGTCGAATTTACCATTATCGTCGAAACGGCTGCCACCCGGAGCGGCAGAAAAACCGGTACTGTTGTTCTTTGTTAAATCGTTGCCAATGGCACCAGTACTTGTATAGATTGTCCAATTGGTAGTTGCGGCTAAGGATTTTGCATAATTATTGCCAGTTGCTGTACCATCGTAGTTATAACCATTAACCAACAGATAATTTCCGAGAATTGTCCACTCGGCATCAGTGGGTACATGCCAACCTGCAGGGGCTAACTTGGCTGTGTTTACGGTGTACCAATTGTACAAAGCTCCATAAATGTTTTTATAGGTGGTGGAATCGTTGTTATACCAACAATATGCTGGAGTTAACAAATTTACCCAACCTATATTATCTGTAACGTTTGGAATAGAAGTGCCATCGTTGTATTTGGTTGTTTTAAGGTTTTCTGCCATCCATGTTTGAGTCCCAATTTTAACTACACTATAATTGTTACCATCAGCGTCAGTACAAGCTGTAAAATCAAAATTTATAGTTTTACTGGCTGTTGGAACATCGGTAACAACAGTACTGTAGTTGCCTGAAGTTCCTTTATAAAGCAAACGGTCGCCTGTGTTATAAGTCATTGTAGTTGTGCTTGTGGTGGAACTTTTACTTTTTTGTGGGGCTGGAGACAATGGTTTTTCAGTACCAATATAAGTTATTGCCGGTTTACTTACTGAAGCACGTTGATTTATAATCTTAGAAGTGTACGAGTATCCATTTTTTACTATCTGAATGGCATAAGAGCCACAAGGCAGGGAAAGTTGAAACGAATTACTACCTGCTTGTAGATTTTGTTTTATGCTAACTATTTTTCTACCAGCAAGGCTGTAGGCATTGATTTGAGTGCTACCGGCTTGTTTTGTGGAAAAAGATAAAGTGGATGCTCCTTCCACGGAGTTTGGATAAATACGAATGGTTTCATCGTTTGCATTTAGCTGGTCTACAGAGGATAATGCATCCGATAAATTTAAAATGTTTCCGGCAGGTACAGTAACCGTAGTGCCTTTGGTGAGATTTTGAACAACTACATCAGCAACGGTGCTACTAGCACCAGTTCCAGTAAAAGTAATGCTGTAGTTTATTGCAGCAATACATGGCAAACTTAACACCAATAAAAGCGATAAAACAAAAAGAGAAATTGTTTTCATGAAAAATTGTTTATTGTTTTTTTTCGCCTACTCTCAAGCTTTTCGGCTTCCGCACCCAACTATATTTAGGATATTCGAATTATTCGGGTAATTATAAATAATTTATCGTATGTTTCACACTGTTTTTTGTTTCCTATAAGGGAGACTAACGACCGAGTCTATGGTTATTTGGCGGTCCCTAATACTCGGGATGTTCCATTTTCGGGAGCGTTCGCTGTCGCCCAACGACAACGTGAATGCAGGTGCAAACTGCTGAACTGTCCGAACCACGATTGCATCAGATTTCAGAGTATCTGTTTTTATCTGATACATCAGCTTAATCCAAGTTCAGACAATGTGCGACAGGGTGAATGCAAGAGCAAACCCTGCAATTGCACTTCAACCAGCCAATGGCCTATAAGCGTGTATCAGCGGTTTGTTATTTCTTTTTTAATTTGTTTTGTCTAAATTCAGGTCTATTTTGGATGCAAAAAAGTCCTTGAGATTTGTCTTGAATACATAAGTCTCAACCTTAAATTCGTGTCCAGCAATTACTGAATTTTCAGTTGTCAGTTCGTAAACAATAATATTTTTGTCATTTGTGTTTAGTTTCAGTAATTTACCTTCTTTTACCCAATTTCCTCTTACAATTTCTTGTTTTTCGTGTCCTCGTGCCTTGTTGTCTTCAAGTAGCTTTGACAGCATAAATAATTGATTTGGAGCAAGCGTCAATCTAATTTCTGTAGAACTGCATTCATCAATTCCAACATATTGCTCTGTTCTCGTATTTTTGCAACTTAGTTGTCCACAACAAAAGCAAGCAATAACAAAAATACACTCCAAAATAGTTTTAATTCTTCGTTTCATTTTTACTGTCCTAAGTTCAAAACCAATGCGGTTTTTAAACTGATTATAGAATACATCCACAGTTACAAACCGTTCTTATTTCCAGCATTACTTGTCCCGATTTATCGGGAAGTTTCCGCTTCGCTCAAACTTGCGCTATTCAGGGTATAAGTACGAGTAATACCGCTAGTGTTATTACCATTTGGATCTTTACTTGCCAACTTAAATTGAATATTTGCACTTCCTGCAACACTTGCAAATGAGATAGGTGTTTTTGTCTGGTCAGAATTTAAACGATTATAGTCTTCATTCAATACATAAAGTTGTGAATTAACCTGCGCATCAGAGATATTTTGAGTTATATAGTTGTTATAAACAATATGCACTACAACAGGGACAATAATTATAGTATTTGTAGATTGTTCACTGCTGCTAATTGCCGCAGATTTACTCATAGATTTCTTTGTTCGATTTTCTAAGTCCATAATACGCTGGTATCTTGCAGGATCTGATAGTTTTAATTTAGAGAGATTTAGTTCGGAACCACAAGTCCTCTGTCCATGCACTTGAGCACATAAACAAATAAATAATAGTTTTAAGAGTATCCTTTTCATTTTGAAGCAATCTTTATGTTTTTTAATTCAAAGAAATTTGTTGGAGCAATTCTGATATTAGGCTTTGACGGGAAGCATGGATTATACTTTCCACAGCGAAGAATATTACCACTTACCAAAACAGATAGTCCATCTATTTGAAATTTTTCAGGAATTCCACAGCAAGGATAAATCCATTTTGAAATATATTGATTTATTTCAGGCTTCTTAATTAATTCAATGTAAAATAAGTTACTTTCAAAAAGACAACCTCTGTGTATAAAAGCAGGTTCATCTTTCAAAATGGCTAAAATAGTAGTATCATTACATCTTGAACACTCGCCTTGTTCGTTAATTTTTATCAATTCCAATTCAAACATATTCGTACCTAGATAGTCGCTATTATGTGAAACAGGAACACAATTATTGGTTTTCTTGTAATCAAGAATATTCCCGCTTATCAGAACATATAAATTGTTTCTTTGGAATTCTTTAGGAACTTGTCCTATTGGATAAATCTCTCTAATATAATAATTGACATCAGGTTGATTTAGTAATACAATAGAAAACGAATCTACTTTATTAAAATAATTATAGCAACCTTTTTGTATATAGGCAGGTATGTTATTCAAGGTTGCAAGAATAGTTTTGTTTATGCACTTAGGATATTCGCTATTGACAGTTACGGTATCACACTTTTGTGAATAAATACCTAAATTTGATATTTCAAGAAGAAAAAGTAATATAAATATTTTTTTTTTCATGACTTCGTTTTAAGATTAAAATTATATAGTTTTTTGTATCAACTGAATACTACTGTTTTTTTTAGGATTGCTGGTAACGACCGAGGCTATGGGCATTTGGTGGTTTGCGGGAGCATTCACTTTGTCGTTTAACGACAAAGTGAATGCGGGAGTAAAACTGCAGAAACGCACGTCTGCCAACCAATTAACATAGCTGGTATTAGCGGTTCGATTTTATTTTCGTTGTTGTAACATAATGTCTTTATGAAAGTCACAACACTGTATTCTGACTTTGTTGTCTCCCCAGTGATATGAAGCTATTTTTAATTCATTCGTGAACTTAAAGGGTATTTTCTCGCCTTTATATCTCTTATTTTCTTTTTCTTCAATAATTGGAGTTATTTCGATAATAGCCTCAGGTGCACTTATCGTATCTCTGTCTAAATAAGGGTATAGTTTTCGATTATATTTGCGTACAAATCTCTGGCTTATATGCACTTTAGAAACATAGGGTTTCCAATTACTTTTATCTTTTAATTCTCCTTGAACTGTATATCTAATTAATGAAAATGAGTTGAATAGGTTTAATTTACTTTCAATGATTTTAACCGTAAATGTATCTACTTTCATTGTTTCTTGGTTTGACCACCAGCCGAGATTATAAGTTTCTTCAATTTCGTTCTTTGGCTCTCGTGGGTGAAAATCTCCCAATGCAATTTGACTTATAAAACTCTTCCTAAAAATGAAGAATAATAAAAGAATCAAAACGAGAATAGATAGTAGCCAAATTATTATTTTCTTTTTTCTCATTGTCGTTTATTTACAAGAATCGACTAATATTTATTCTAAATTAGGTGTCCATTTCTTTCCGTTTTTACCTTATCTAGTTCCTATGTTTGATTATAGTTCACACAGAATCGTTCATGTTTAACGAAGTGAACCTTCCTGATAGACCGGAACAAGTGGGACTCAAAACCAATGCAGTTTTTTAACTGAGCATTCAATGATAAATCCATTATCCGTTATTTCCCGTTTCAAAAGTACAAACTCTTTTTAACACCTCCAACATTTTGTACTATTATTTTAATGAATCGTAAAATTATTAAATTCTTTGCCTGAAAAAACCGTCCTGATACGGCTATCCGGACGGCTTTCAGTGGAGTAGGGGTAAGCCTTATTTCAGGAATGTAACCTGCTATAAACTAATTAGCTTTTGGCT
This sequence comes from Bacteroidota bacterium, assembly GCA_030706465.1. Lineage (GTDB taxonomy): Bacteria > Bacteroidota > Bacteroidia > Bacteroidales > Paludibacteraceae > Paludibacter. The sequence continues at coordinate 4,944 of JAUZOM010000069.1, forward strand.
AATACCAGCATGTCCCAACTGATAATTTCAGCCATTCTCCAACTAATTAACCAATTAACCAATCAACCATGCACCTATGCACCTCTATACATCCTCTATAGTTCAGTCTATCTTTAAATAGGGTATAAATAGGGTTTAAATAGGGTACAAATATATGTACATTTTTAATTCAATATGAATTCAATTTAAGAATCATATAAATACAATATAACTATATTAATATATCATATTTATATGGTATTTATATCGTATCTATATGGTATATATATGGTATATGTAATTAAACCCTATTTAAACCAAGAACACACTAAGGACGAACTATACAGGTAGTATAGGGACCGATAAAGAACCGGAGGGAACCCTGATAATGCGGAAGTTTTAATAGCTGAAACAATCGGGCAGTTAGATAGAAAGCTAAAGCGTGAGTTCCACGCAACCGAATTTGAAAGATTAGGCACCCGGTAGTTTCATTTTAGGTAATTCAAAAAATTTAATGAACTATTTTGAGCTATGACCCCCAAACCCCCAAATGGGGGCTTTAAGACGCAGTATTTGAATCATTCTGATTTTAAATTACGTTTGATAATGCACTCTGAAACCTCCATTTGGGGGTTGGGGGTCAGGAATAAAATAAATGCAAAAATGCTTGCGTTCTTTATTTAACAAATATATCGACATTTAATCTTGCTTATTTAGGACTCATCAACGATTCCGATTAAATATATATTCGTTTTGTTACCAAAAATTAAATGCTTTTATTACTTTTGCCCTGTTACTTTTAAACAGAAAGTAGCCAGCTGGTAATTGTGAATCATGCATCATTGATTATGAATTGTTTATGAATACTCCGAGCATAAAAAAACTATACTTTAAGGATACGTCGTTTGCCAACCTGATGACGCACCGCATTTATAATGTGTTGTTGTACGCCAGTAAATACGATTCGTTCGTGCTGGAGGAGGATGGACGGATTGATGAGCTGATTTTCAATGAATATACCTCGCTTAACCTGCGTTATCCGCCCCGTTTCCGGGTGGTATCCGGTGAAGAGGAAGCCAATGCCTTGCTGCTGGAGCGCACGTTCGAACTCATTATTTCCATGCCCAGCGGCGACAGCATCAATCCCTTCGAGTGGGCTAAAAAGGTAAAGCAACAATTTCCGGATATCCCGATCGTTGTGCTGACGCCCTTTTCCAAGTCGGTTTCATTGCGTATTGCCAATGAGGATTTAAGCGCCATTGATTATGTATTCAGTTGGCTGGGTAATTCCGATATCTTGCTGGCCATCATTAAACTGGTGGAAGACCGCATGAACCTGGAAGAAGATGTAAACTCGGTAGGTGTTCAGGTGATCCTGTTTGTGGAAGATTCCATCCGCTGGTATTCGTCTATTGTACCGCACCTCTATAAATTTGTGTTTAAACAGTCCCGCTCGTTTATGACCGAAGCGTTGAACGAACATGAACAGATGCTGAGGATGCGGGGCCGCCCGAAGATCGTGCTGGCCCGGTCGTACGAAGAAGGACTGGCCATTTATGAAAAATACCAGCACAATATGCTGGGTGTCATAACGGACGTCAGTTACCTGCAACAGGGAGTTAAGAATAAACAGGCCGGCATTAATTTGTGCCGTGATATCCGGAAACACGATACCTTTATCCCGCTAATTGTCCAGTCGACCGAAGAATCAAACCACGAAGCGGCTGATCAGGTGAAAGCGGCGTTCCTGAACAAGATGTCGAAGACATTCCTGATGGAATTACGGGAAAAGATTACGGAGAATTTCGGCTTTGGCGACTTCCTGTTTATCAATCCTGTGACCGGAGTGGAAGAAGCCCGTGTTGAAAACCTGCGCGGCTTGCAGGAATGTCTTTTCAACATCAGCGATGCCTCCCTGTATTTTCATGTATCGCGCAACAATATATCCCGTTGGTTATATTCCCGGGCCATGTTTCCCCTGGCTGAGTTCCTGAAAAACATCAATGTGGATAATTTTCCTTCAAGCGATCTGAACAAAGTGCGGCAGGTTATTTTTGATGCGATTGTCAACTACCGGAAGGTGAAAAACAGGGGAGTGGTTGCCGTATTCCAACGGGAGCGGTTCGACCAGTATTCCAACTTTGCCCGGATCGGCGAAGGTTCGTTGGGAGGAAAAGGCCGTGGACTGGCGTTTATTGATGCCATGATAAAACGGAATACCAGCCTGGAGAAGTTTGAAAATACCCAGGTTACCATCCCCAAGACGGTGGTATTGTGTACGGAGAACTTCACCGAATTTATGGAGCTGAACCAGCTTTATACCGTTGCTTTGTCCGATTTGGATGATGAGGAAATTCTCCGGGTATTCCTCAAGGCGCGTATTCCACAGAAACTGATAGCGGATTTACATGCCTTTACCTCCGCCGTAAATTCACCGATAGCCGTGCGTTCGTCCAGCTTGCTGGAAGATTCGCATTACCAGCCTTTTGCCGGAATCTATACCACCTATATGGTGCCGTATAACGGTGAAAGCAAAACGCACATGCTGGTCATGATTACCGAAGCTATCAAAGCCGTGTATGCCTCGGTCTTTTACCGCGACAGCAAAGCCTACATGACGGCTACGAAAAACGTGATTGACGAAGAAAAAATGGCTGTTGTGTTACAGGAAATCTGTGGAAATGCCTATGAGAACCGTTACTACCCCTCTTTTTCGGGGGTGGCCCGTTCTTTGAATTACTATCCGATCGGGGCGGAGAAACCGGAAGATGGCATTGCCAATATTGCCATGGGCCTGGGAAAATACATCATGGATGGTGGCATGTGCCTGCGGTTTTCGCCAGCTTACCCGAATAATATCCTGCAAACCAGCAGTGTGGATATTGCCTTGCGGGAAACCCAAACGTATTTTAATGCGCTGGATTTAAGCCGGATTCATTTTGTTCCCCAGGTGGATGACGGTTTTAATCTGTTGAAGATCGGTATCAGTGCAGCCGAAAAAGACGGTACATTGCGTTATATTGCCTCCACGTATAACCTCCAGGACCGGTCCATCCAGGACAGCGTGTACGAAGGTGGCCGGAAGATCATAACTTTTGCCAATATCTTGCAGCATAACGTATTTCCGCTGGCAGAGATATTAAAGGAAGTGCTGCATATTGCCCAGTCCGAAATGGGGCGCCCTATTGAAATAGAATTTGCCGTTAACCTGGACTATTCACCTAAGAAGCAACATACATTTTACCTGCTCCAGATCCGGCCTATCGTCGATAGCAAGGAAACCATCAACGAGGACATTGGTTCCATACCGGAAGAGAATGCCATTATTACCAGCAACAGTACGTTGGGTCACGGGATTACCAACGACCTGTATGATCTGGTTTATGTAAAACCGGAAGCATTCAGCGCCTCGAAGAATCAATTGATCATGTACGAGATTGAGAAGGTCAACCGCCGGTTAGTGGACGAGAGCCGTCATTATGTGCTGGTAGGGCCCGGGCGTTGGGGTTCGGCCGATCCGTGGCTGGGCATTCCGGTAAAGTGGGCGCACATCAGTAATGCCCGGTTAATCGTGGAATCGGGGTTATCCACTTACCGGGTTGACCCAAGCCAGGGAACGCACTTTTTCCAAAACCTGACTTCCTTCGGGGTAGTCTATTTTACGATTAACCCTTTCCTGCATGATGGTTCGTTCGATACGGAATTCCTGAATGCACAACCAGCCGTTTACGAATCGGAGTATATACGCCATATCCGGTTTGATAAACCGATTGTGATGAAAGTGGACGGAAGAAAAAATAAGGGAGTGGTTATGAAACCGGAAGCAGTGGACAGGTAACAGTTAACAGTTGACAGTTAACAGTTGACAGTTATTGGTTGACTGGTTAATTGTATTCTGAGAGCTAAATAGGATGAAAAACTATATTAACATACTGTACTAATAAGTACAGCAGGGGAATTCGTTTAGAGTATTCAAAACATACCTGACAGGTTTTAAAAACCTGTTAAGTAACAGAGACTAAATAATGTCGTATTATTCCAATTTAAATAGAAGGGAATAAGGGTTAGATCTTTTTTCTTAATATTTCTACTAAGGGGTAAAAAACAAAAATAAGGTTTTCGATTTAAAGCCCTTATCTTTAGATAGTAGAGCTCCGTAGAAAACCTAACTTTCCCATACTAAAGCCCTTATTTTCTTATTTGGAGAAGCTGTTTTAGTCGTATTTTTCAAGAAATAAAACAGGACAATATATTGTTCCTACTACTTAGGTATGCTATTTAGCTAAAAATATCTTTTAAATTGTATAAACTAGTGCTGTGTTAAGACTGTTTTGACGGTAATTCTTTTAAAAAGCATAGTGAAGCCGTCACTAATCCTAATCCAGTACCGTAAGCAGTGACGGCTTCACTCATACAGATGCGACATTTTCTACCTAACACAACACGAATTATCATTCAATACTTATACCAATATACTAATATGCCAATCAACTAATTAACTAATTAATCAACCAACTAATCAATACATCAAAATACTATGTTCAAAAAACATCCTAAAGGTTTAATCGCGGCTTCATTAGCGAATATGGGCGAACGTTTCGGGTTTTACACCATGATGGCTATCCTTTCGCTGTTCCTTATGTCGAAATTCGGATTTGACGAGACAAAGGCCGGCATTATCTATTCCATCTTCTATTTTTCTATTTATATCCTGGCGTTTGTGGGCGGTTTAATTGCCGATAAAAAGAGGAATTACAAAGGAACTATCCTGGCCGGGCTGATTCTGATGACTATCGGTTATTTCCTGATTGCGATTCCAACGCCTACACCGGTACCGGCCGGTTCGTTCGGCCTCTACTTAGGCATGACTTGTTTCGGGCTATTTGTTATTGCGCTGGGCAACGGACTTTTCAAAGGGAACCTGCAGGCATTGGTGGGGCAGATGTACGATAATCCGGAATATGCCAGCCAGCGGGACTCCGGTTTTTCGCTCTTTTACATGTTTATCAACGTAGGTGCCATATTTGCTCCGTTTGCAGCAGTCGGGGTCCGTAACTGGTGGGTCAGTTCACATGGCTTTGCCTATAATTCCGATCTTCCCGCTCTCTGCCACGAACAATTAAATGGCAATATCTCCACGGAAGCTGCCCTGCGGATGCATGATTTAGCCGTTAAGGCCGGATACTCCGGTTCCGATATGGCTGCTTTTGCCCGGGAGTACCTCAATCTGTTTGCAACCGGATTCCATTATGCCTTTGCCGTGGCAATTGTAGCCATGCTTATTTCCCTTACCGTTTACGTGGTAAATAAAAAGAAATTCCCTGATCCGAAATCTGCATCGGACAAATCCTCTTCAACAGACATTGAGATGGATGTGAAAGAAGTAAAGCAGCGTTTGTATGCCTTATTTGCCGTATTTGCCGTTGTTATTTTCTTTTGGTTCTCTTTCCATCAAAACGGGCTTACCCTGACTTTCTTTGCTAAAGATTATACCGATCTGAGCAATATGAAGATCAACCTGGGCTTTACCACCCTTCAGGGAGCCGAGATATTCCAATCGATTAATCCGTTTTTCGTGGTATTCCTGACTCCGGTTATCATGGCTGTTTTTGGCGCTTTACGATCGAGGGGAAAAGAACCAACTACCCAAAAGAAAATAGCGATCGGAATGGGAATTGCAGCATCTGCCTATTTGATTATGTCACTATGTTCTATCGGATTACCTTCCAAAGCGGAAATAACGGCGATGGGCGGTTTGCCCGATGCACAACGGGTGACGCCGTTTCTGCTAATAGGAACGTATCTGATATTGACGGTTGCCGAGTTATTTATCAGCCCGTTGGGGATTTCGTTTGTATCGAAAGTGGCTCCCCCCAAGTATCAGGGAATCATGCAGGGATGCTGGCTGGGGGCTACCGCTATCGGTAATTCGTTATTGGTTGTCGGGGCCATATTTTATAAAAGTATTCCGATATATTTGACCTGGACCGTATTTGTGGTAGCTTGCCTGCTGTCCATGTTTACCATGATCGCTATGCTGAAATGGCTGGACCGGATTACGAAATAAACGGCCTGCAAGGTTTACGGTGAATTACCGATGTCAATCCCAACTCAAATACTATGTCCGGAATAAAAAAGAATATACCTAAAAGCCGATCATTCGGACTCCTAATCGGCCTGCTATGCTTCTGCATTTCGACCTATATTTACTTGCATACACACACATTTAACCGTTGGGTGCCTGCTATCGGGATAATATTCATTATTTCCGGTTTATTTATCCCCCGGTTGATCGATCCATTCCGTAAATTCCTGGAATATGTAGGTAACCGGATGGGCCTGGTAAATACCTATTTTTTGCTGACCGTAATTTATCTTGTTTTATTCATTCCCTTAAACCTGATCTTCAGGCTATCCGGCAAGGACAGCCTGAAACTAAAAAAAGATGACCGAATTACATCTTATTGGATCGAACGGCCTGAGCAGGATGAAGGTAATATGAAAAATCAATATTAAACTCTATGGTGCAAGTTTTTGCATCCGGCCTCTCTCCAGCTTCCTTTCCAGAGGAGCATAGCTGTCAAGCTAAGGGTTTAAGAAATTGAATGTCTGCTGTATTTAAAGTTTTTTACCCTGAAAAAGGCAGTATACGAAGAATACGTCCGGATTGATTTGATTTCTATTCTTTTTATATTGCCCTTTCAGGGCGCAAATTGACTTTCAGAACTTTTACCCAAGGCGTTGTCCTTTCAGGACTTTGCCATTGGGCTATCATTTATTGGGCTTTCAGCCCGAAGTCTAAGTGATTTATAAGAATCGGTATTCCTTAGCTCGACGGCTATTCACCCAAGGTGAGGGGTTCAGGGTGTGATACCGGACAGGTTTAAGAGCGTCTACAACAGCTTTTCTTTCATATTTTATATCCGGAAGTAGAATTAATTTATTATTTAACCCAATAACATGTATATTCTTGGCATTTCAGCCTTTTACCATGACAGTGCAGCCTGCCTGCTCCGGGACGAAACCGTTGCAGCAGCGGCGCAGGAAGAACGATTTACCCGCATCAAGAACGATGAACGGTTTCCGGCTAACGCCATTGGTTTTTGCCTGGAAAAGGCCGGCATTACCCTGAAAGAAGTTGATTATATCGTTTTTTACGAAAAACCGTTTATCAAGTTCGAATGGATCATTGAAACCCATGTAGCCTTTGCCCCGAAAGGGTTGATCTCCTTCTGGAAATCCATGCCGGTATGGATCAAGGGGAAAATCTTTATGAAGAAAGAAATTATCAGGAAGCTTAAGGAAATTGATTCGTCCTGGGATTATACCGGAGAAAACCTGTTATTTACCGAACATCACCATTCGCATGCTGCTTCCGCATTTTATCCTTCTCCGTTCGACAACGCTTTAATCCTTACACTCGATGGGGTGGGTGAGTGGAACACGACTACCGTGGCAGAAGGCTCCGGAAACAGCATTAAATTTCTTCAGGAAATAAACTTTCCTCATTCCATTGGGTTGCTTTACTCCGCTTTTACATACTATCTCGGTTTTAAAGTAAATTGCGATGAATACAAAGTCATGGGACTTGCCCCGTATGGTAAGCCTCGTTTTGCAGACACCATCTATACTCATTTGATTGATGTAAAAGACGATGGATCCTTTCGGCTGAATATGGACTATTTCGGGTTTACCCGCGGTTTACGGATGACTAACCGGAAATTCCATGCACTATTCGGAGCAAAACCCCGCCGGAAAGGATCGGAGTTGACCACCTTTCATATGGATCTGGCCAGTTCGATCCAGCAGGTAGCGGAAGAAGTCCTGTTGCGCATGGTACATCATTTGCACAGCCTGTACGGGCATGATAACCTCTGCCTGGCCGGAGGTGTTGCTTTGAACTGTGTCGCTAACGGAAGGATACTACGGGAAAGTCCGTTTAAGAAACTCTGGATCCAGCCGGCAGCAGGTGATGCCGGTGGCGCTTTGGGAGCAGCCTATGAAGTGTATTACCGGTATCTGAACAATCCGCGCACGCTAAACAACGGAACGGATAAAATGAACCATGCCTTGCTTGGCCCGTCTTTTGGCAAGGAGGAGATTAAGACACTACTTACTAAAAATCAGCTCAGCTACCAGGATCTGAAAGAAGACGATTTTTACCGAACCGTTGCAGCCGCGATTGCAATGGGTAAAATTATCGGTTGGTTTAACGGGAATATGGAATATGGTCCGCGGGCATTGGGGAACCGAAGTATTCTGGGGGATGCCCGCAATCCGGTAATGCAATCGGTGATGAACAGGAAGATCAAGTTCCGGGAATCATTTCGCCCCTTTGCACCGGTTATCCTGGAAGAATTTGCAACTGATTATTTTGATATGCCGGCACCCAGCCCCTACATGCTTTTAGTCAGCTATCTGAAAAAAGAATACAGGCTTCAGGTGGAAGAAGAACCTGTATTAACCGGCCTGGATAAGCTGAAACAGGTCCGCTCCGTTGTTCCGGCCATCACGCATGTTGACTTTTCAGCCCGCGTACAAACGGTCAATGAAGAGAGTAATCCGTCGCTTTATAAGTTGATCCGTTCGTTTTATGAACTCACCGGATGTCCCCTGCTGATTAACACCTCGTTTAACGTCATGAATGAACCGATCGTTTGTACACCCCAGGATGCCATGGGCTGCTTTCAACGTTCGGGAATAGATATCCTGGCTATTGAAGGACTGGTGGTTGAAAAACAGGCAACGGAATCTTGAAGTTGCTAAGTTCAATGATGAAAAAAACGGCTCACCCGTAAAAGTTATAGAGCTAAAAAAAAGGAGACCCAAACAGGTCTCCTTTTACTTTAATCGCGGAAAGTGAGAGATTCGAACTCTCGGAACAGTTACCCGTTCAACGGTTTTCGAGACCGTCCCGTTCGACCACTCCGGCAACTTTCCAGTATTAATACATTAGTCGTGCAAAATTACACTAATTTTCCAAATTAGAAATATTATCTTAAGATTTATCTTGAATTATTTTTGACTATTTTCTGCATGTTATAGCGTTTGCACAAATAACAGAGTCCAATTAAGACTTGGTCTCATTGCCCTATTCCTATTTTGCTTATGCTTTTCTGTCTGCCCCTTGGCGATCGATCATCCATCCCGGATATTCGGAAGCAAGCTTACTTACAGCATCAAGTTGTGCCAATTCGTCATCTGTAAGTTTCACTTCTGCGGCTTGGATATTATCCAGTAATTGTTCCTGTTTTTTAGCTCCAATAATCACGGATGTTACGACGGGTTGATGCAGCAACCACCCCAACGCAATTTGTGCTACCGTTACACCTTTAGCTGAAGCTATTTCCTGCATTACATCAATAATATCAAACGCTTTCTCTTTATCCAATGGTGGAAAATCGAAACTCAAGCGCCGGCCTTCTTCGGTAGCAGCATTGCGGCTGTATTTCCCACTCAGGAAGCCACCGGCTAGAGGGCTCCATACCATCAAACCCAGTTTCTGGTCAAGTAGCAAAGGTACAATTTCCCGTTCCAGATCGCGTCCTGCAATGGTGTAATATGCCTGCAACGATACAAACTTAGCCAAGTGCTGTTGTGCCGATATTCCCAATGCTTTCATGATTTGCCATGCCGCCAGGTTGGAACAGCCAATATAACGCACTTTGCCACTCTTTACCAAAGTATCCAGGGCCTCAAGTGTTTCTTCCAAAGGAGTGATCGGATCAAAGCCGTGAATTTGATATAAGTCGATATAGTCCATATTCAGGCGGCCCAGACTTTCATCGGCCTGCTGCAGAATGTGTTTGCGCGTTAATCCTGAATTATTTGGCCCTGATCCCATCATACCACGCACTTTGGTGGCAATCACAAGGTCATCGCGTTTCAAGCCGAGGTCACGGATTGCTTGTCCTGTCATATTTTCACTTAAGCCTTCACTGTACACGTTGGCCGTATCGATAAAATTAATACCGGCATCAACCGACAGTTTTACCAAACCATTTACTTCGTCTTGCGGCAGTGTTCCAATAGCTGTCCACATACCGCGTCCACCAAATGTCATGGTGCCCAGGCAAAGCTCGGATACTTTAAGTCCTGTGTTTCCTAATAGTTTGTATTGCATTTTGTCTTTTATTTGTGGTTATTAATTCTAATTCTCTTATAACGCTATTTATCGAATAAAGTTGGTCATAACCTTTTGTACTTTAGCCGGAGCGGGTAAGGTTTCTTTGGTAGCCTCGCGCATCTTCAGTTGCCAGGCCATATTTTCACCCAGTGTTTCCATGATTTGTACCCCTTCGGCATCTTGTATTGCTTCTCCGGGAGTGGTTCCGTGAATAATGTTCCAGTAACTGGAAGTTGCCAGCATCATTTCGGAGTAGCTAAGGTAATGGTTCAACGTGTCCAGTGTAGACGACCCACCCGAGCGTCGTACAGCTACCAGGGCTGCACCTACCTTGTGACGGAAAAAATTGCCGTTACTCAGCGAGACATAGAATAAACGATCCAGAAAACTCTTCATGGTCCCGGCCACCCCGGAATAAAATACAGGCGATGACAGGATGATGCCATCAGCATCCTTCAGTATCTGAATCCATTCGTTAAGCGGATCGGTAGTGATGCTGCATTTTTCGTCGCGTGTCCGGCTACATTTTCCACAAGCCGTACAACCTCTTATCGCTTTGTTTCCTACATGTAGAATTTCAAAGTCAATACCGTTCATTTTTAATTTTGAGCCTACCAATTCAAGTGCATGATAAGTATTGCCTGCTTTGTGAGGACTTCCGTTGATTGCTACTACTTTCATTTGTTTATAATTAAATGTTTATCTAAATAATTAAGATTGTGTTTGTCGTTTCTCTTTTATCAACAATACAACGATTAATAAGGCTGAAATCAGCATTTGTCCTGTTACCCAGGTCCATCCGCCAAACTCCCAGCATAAAACGCCGATAAAGGTTCCCAGCGCACCGCCAATAAAAAAAGAAGTCATATAAACCGTATTAATGCGGCTATGAGATGATTCGTCCAGAGTGTAGATCAGGGCGACATTGGTAACTTGAAGAGCCTGTGCACCAATATCGAGTAACAATACGGCTGTTGCCAAGGCAATAACCGAACTTTGAAAAATCAACATCATCAGGACACTGATGATAATTAATCCTATTGCCATAAACCGTACGCGGTTACTTTCGCCTTTATCTGCTTTCTTTCCGATCAGTGGAGCTAACAGCGCACCGGCTATTGCAACCAGTCCGAACAGTCCGATAATGTCGCTTTTAAAATGAAACGGACTTCCACTGAGATGAAATGTAAGTGTTGTCCAAAATGAGCAAAACAAACCAAATTGCAACATGCCGATAACCGATAACCGTCGAAGTTGTGGAAACCGTCCAAATTGTTTCAGCGCTGAATTCAATAATTGAAAATAACTGCCATCAAATGCGCTCTCAGCAGGGGGTAAATAGATTTTAAGCAAAACAGTAACACCAGCCACGGCGATAGCCGAAAATAAATAGACATTTCGCCAACCAAACCATTCGGCAATAGTTCCACTAAACACGCGTGCAGCCAGTATACCGATTAATACTCCGGTGAAAATAGTTCCAACTGTTTTTCCACGGTTCCGGCTATCCATCCCCGCAGCCATAGGTATAATAACCTGGACAGATACCGAAAACAGACTGATAAACACGCTTAAGATCCATACTTGTACAATGCTACTCGTAAACGTAACCAGTAAAAGCGCAATAAACAGCATGACCTGTAAACCTATTATCAAGTTTTTTTTCTTTAGTTTATCTCCTAAGGGTGTGATAAAAAACAGTCCCAATCCATATCCTATTTGCGATAACATGGAAATAATCCCTGCCTGCGTTTCTGTAGCTTTAAACTCTGCAGCTATATTTTTCAAGATGGGTTGGTTGTAATATATATTAGCAACGGCAACCCCAGCCGAAACGGCCATAAGTGTTACTAAGAACGATGATAGGGGCTTGACTTGGGTTGTTTTATTTTCGGATATCACCATTTATATGCCTTTAAAGGTTCAATAGATCAATTGTTATAATGGAATGGCAAAAGTAGGGCAATCAGGCAAACTAATTTTGTAAAATTCAAATAAAAAGTTACAAAAATCAAACATCTTGCCGGTCACGGAAAGATTTGGGTGTTTCGTTACTTATTTTCTTAAAGAAATTAATGAAATGTGATAATTCTTCGAATCCCAAACAATATCCTATTTCCGAAATGGTCCAGGTAGTATGGCGTAGCAGTATGCGTGCTTCTTGCAACACCCGTTCGGTAATAAGCTGTGAAGTTGTTTTTCCGGTAATCTCTTTCAAACTCCGGTTAAGATGATTCACATGTATCGAAAGCTGTTCGGCAAAGTCAATGGGCGAGCGAAATTTCATTCGTTGCACGGTGGTTTCAATCGGGAACTGACGTTCGAGTAATTCTGCAAACAATGAAGCAATGCGGGTTGAAGCATTCGAAGCGGAATAATTGGTTGCATCGGCCGGTTGCATTTTAATGGCATTATGTATCAAATCAAATACCAATCCCCGGATTACATCATATTTATACAAAAAATCCGAGTTGATTTCATTAAACATACGTAGGTAGAGGGCCTCAATTTGGGGTAACTGTTCATCGGAGAGAATATACACTTTGTTTTGTCCCGGTTTAAACATGGGATATTCTTTGAGCACACCATACTGACTAAAAAAATCCTCTGTAAAAATGCAAAAATACCCCGACTGCTTATCTTCCAACGGTTCCCAATTGTACGGAATCATAGGGTTTGCAAATACCAGGGCATACCGGTTGCTTAGCACCGTTCGATCGGCAAAATGAATGCAGTTTTTCCCTTTCAACAGGGATATTTTGAAATAATCTTTGCGGCTATAAGGTATCGGCTTATTGCGGTTGCACACGCATTCATCAATCCTGAATACATTAAAATGCCCTAATTCTCTTTTCAGGTTATCGGGCATAAAATTAAGTTTTGTCTTGTAAAACTCTTCGATAGTAAGCATCTTATTCATGCCGCAAAGATACAAAAATCAAATAATATACCTGTAAAGCAAAAATGCCAAAAAGTAAAGATTGATCATAGAAGAGGAAAATTTATCCCGGTTTAATTGGGTTTGTCAAATAAGTTGTGGAAGAACTATAATTCTGCGATTAAAAGTCCATGAAATTGGATCTCTTATTATCAGCTCCTTCTTTTGGACAAATATTCTGGTAAACCTATTTTAAAACGAAGCGTAAACAATTATTTGTCAGGCTGTTTACACGCAATTTTTATAATTCAGGTTACAGTTCCATTTACATAACGATTCGGGTTGCAGCTTTGTCAAAACAACGATTCAACCATTTATTTTCTTCGCCTTCCGTTCGCCTCTATCAAAAGAGGGAGTATTCTCAGTCTGGGTGACGTCTTATTTCAGTCTTATTTCGGTCTAGGTTCAGAGGGGGTTCAGTTAGGGTTTAGTTAGGGTTTAGTTAGGGTTCAGTTAGGGTTCAGTTAGGGTTCGGATAGGGTTCGGATAGGTCAGCCTATTCCAACCCTATCCGAACCCCTAACTAAAGTATCTCCGAATCCTCTTTATACCTAAAACGGAAACACATTCAGTTCCGTTAGAGAGGAATAAAAGGAACATAAACAATACGGTCATATTACCTTCCATCTCTTTCTGAAATTAATTTCTGATAATTAATCGGTTTATTTTCTGAACATATCTGTTAGAACCTGAAAATCAGTTACTTTTTTTTATCATCAACTTGTGCATACTCAAAAATAACCCAAACAGGGAAAAACTCCTGTAATACTGCAAGGCTAAACGGTCTCCGCTTAGATACCAATTAACCGTTACGGGATTTATTGATATACTTACCAGTCTAAGTAAAAGCAGCTATTGCATTTTCTTCCGGAGAGGAGAGCAGAATAATTACATACGAAGAAAGGCGAAAAACAGGATGATTTCTCAAAAAAA
>JAUZOM010000007.1 GCA_030706465.1 Bacteroidota bacterium
AGATGGAGAGTCGTCAAAGAAACATTTAGATGCCGCAAGTTTGGCTTTAATCATAAAGTTATGCTTATAGCAACCGGTTTGCATAATTTTATAAATTCATTGAATGCTAACGCTATAGCAATCTAAGTTATATAATGTCTATTGTTTTTTTTTTACGTAAATTATTGTTCTGTTTAATGTATGGCTATCCCAACGGTTGAAACTCCGGTTGATAAATCAAGGAAGAGTCCGACTTTTTTGGAAATATGGTATTCGGTTCCCAAATGGAAATCAAGATACAATGGGTCAACGGCTCTATAGTAGCTTCTGTCCCCGTAGTAATTAGCATCCCAGGTGGTGGTCACAAGGTCTGCACCCAATGAACCGGCTACATAAAAGTCCCAATCCGAACCGGCATGTAACAATTGGTCCAAATAATAAGTACCTTTTACGCCTATCGGAGTAACATAAGCCCTGTAATTTGGATCCGAATACGAATAGAAGGATATAAAAGGAGCCAACGTGAAATTCTTAGCCACTCCAAATTCATAATTCACATTTAAAACCGGCAACGAATTTCCGTAATAGCCATAATAGCCTGAATACCCGCCAATACCTAACCCTAAATTGAGGGTATTGCCATACTCATTCGAAGAGGAATGACGCTGAGCTGATAGATTCGTTCCAAACGTTAACAGAACCAATGCAATAGTGATCGTAATTGTTTTCATCTTGTTTTTTATTTAATTATTGAGTAATTAACCGGGACTAAAGGCAGAGTCTTATCTCTTGTTTCCGTTATCATGACCCTCTTTTTTATCGTCATGATTCCCTTGCTTCCGGCCTTGATTATTCCCGGGCCCATTGCCTTTGTCATTCCCATGCATCCGACCCTGGTTATTCATTTTACCGGCATTCCGGTTGTTATTAGGTTGCATTTCCGGGCCATTCCCTCTTCCGTTATTCCTGTTGGGCTGAACTATTTCATGTTCTCTTACACGATTGTCATGCCGTTCACCGATATTTCGTTGTTCACGTCCCCGATACCCTTTCGCATATCGCATCCGGTATTCCCTGAAATGATAATAAGGAGCATTACCCCGATATTCGTTCATGGGTACTTTATACCCGCCGTATAAATCATAATTTCTGTAACGGCCCGGCAGGAATCTGTTATGAATCCATCTGTTCCCGGAATAATAAATAAACATCGAATTTTGTACATCATAATAGCATTCAATGTCCGGAAGATAGTAATAACGTACATCATCATAACCCGACGGACCCCAGGCAGGCGGTGTACCTATATTCAATCTTACAGATAGTTGAGCCTCTAAAGAACAGGCGAGAATCAACATTATCCCAAATACGATTAATTTTAATACTTTCATTTTAGTTGTTTTAAATAATGAGTTTACTTCCATTATGCAAAGGTGAGGACTTTAGACGACGAAAACCTTACACAATTTTGGTTATGACTTGCAAGATTCACACATTGAAGTCCGCTACATTCTTTGTCCTGTTCTATTTCCTTGAATAATTGAATCATAAACGCTGAGTAATTGAAGCTTCTTCTGCCGGGAGCAGAAGTGTCAAATCTGTTTTGTAAAGATCTGAAGGTATCCATCCGGGCATTGGTTCTTTCAATTGCAGATCGTTGTTTGGAACGTAAATCATCTCCTGAATGTTCATCTTTGCTCTCTTCGTCATGATCATTGAAAGCAACAGAAAGAAAAGAACTAAGGAATATGGTTATGAGTCCACTCCGAAAGGTGTTTTTTGTACGCAAAGACCCGAAGACACTAAAATTATACAACTCAAAAACAGCAGGTTGCGTCATGGCGTCTTAGCGTACTTTTTGATAATTAGACTTACCGGAGAAAACTCATGTAGTAATCCTGAAACAGGCCTGCACCAAGCGGACAAAATTCCGGACGATATAATGCTCCTCTCCCCCTTTTTCGCATCCTTTTTTGTTCGCCAACGGCTCCCGCCGGTTCACGTGCTTCTCCATCCTCCCTGTATGTCATCTCCAATGTTTAGTCGCGGTGAGTTTGTCGGTTTTACTTGGTTCTTACTTAGTTTTTACTTAGATGTTACTTAGATGTTATATAGCATTAAAAGGTTATTATATCCTTATAATATATAAATAAGAATAATATTTAAATTATCTTTGTACTTAGTCTTTACATAGTTAATGCACCAGCCATCGTATAGTGCAGGATAGATCCAGGCATTATCAATTTTTTGTTTAACCGATCATTAAATTTTACTACTATGGCAATTTCAAAGAGTATTATGCAACTGACAGGCTCTCTGGCCAATGTCAGTATGTACAAGCTGCATGGCAGCGAGCAAGTGGTTGTCCGCATGAAAGGCGGTCCCACCAGGAATCAGATTAAAACGAAACCTCAGTTTGAAAAATTAAGGCAGAATGAAAACGAATGGGCGGGCTGTACCCGGATGGGACGGAATATACGCCTGTCCTTCAAGGCTATGAACCGGCTGGAGGATTATCCGGTAACCGGTACGCTGAACGGGATCTGTAAACAGATACAAAAAATGGATACGGAGGGGGAACCCGGCAGGCGGGCCATCCGGTTGTCGAAACACAAAAACACCTTGCTGGGATTTCCCTTTAGCAGCAAGCAGACCCTGGAAAGTGTGCTGAAAGTGCCCTTTGAAACAACCCTGGACAGGGCTACCGGCGAAGCGCATATTGAACTTCCGGAAGTGGATACCGGCATGTACCTGTACAACTTCCGCAATCTCCCTTATTACCGCATTATCGCCAACCTGGGCGGGGTCTGCGACAGCCTGATACTACCGGGTGACAAAGTATACAGTTCCCCTTATGATGGGTATTGCGACAGGCAACTGGGTGTCTATGAATCGGACTGGATGCCTGCCGTGGGCATGCAACCGGCCCTGCACCTTACCCTGTCTTATCCGCTGACCGAAAACCCGATACCTGAGGAGGTTACCTTGCTGTTGTGCCTGGGTATTGAATTTGGCAAAGTAGGAGTGGCCAATATCCCTACTGCCGTGAAATACGCGGGTAGCGGAAAGATCGTGCGGGTCGGCTAACCCGACAGAGGATAAAAAGACAAAAACACTTACACGATAAATATGTAAGTGTTTTTGTCTTGTGGGCCCAACTGGGCTTGAACCAGTGACCCCCTGTCCCGATAGTTATCGGGAGAGTCAGGTGCTACTAACCAACTTCTCCTGAAGTTCCTTGTATTTTGCCAAATTACGAATATACGTTGATGATTTCATTGATTTCACTTTTCGTTCAATTCGAATGGCATTCTCATCAGATAAATTTGTCTATATTAACGTGAGTTCGATATAAGAAATTATATGTTTTGTCGCTATATTGATTAAAAATAAGGTAATAAGTTTTTAAAACCTTATCTTAAACTGATACTAAGGTGAATATCTATGGAAATAAAGTCTAAACCTTAGTGGCCTGATAAGATTTCATCAAACAAAACCTTATTATATTATTCAACTAATTGTTTTATAAGGTATTGCGTGTTTACTTATGTCGAACTCACGTTATATTACTTTATTTTCTGAAAATAAGGCAATCTATTTAATAAAACAGTTATTTCGTATGATTTCCCGCCTTCATATACTTTCCCATCATCAGCTTTCCATTTTCCTTTAGGCAGGATAACATTTCTAACCGATTTGTCTTCTAGCATTGGAGTAACCAGTACATTATCGCCCAGCATAAATTGATTGTTTATTATGTCATAACCTTGTCCTGGGAATACAAATTCCATATTTTTTACAATCGGTTCTCCTGTCCTTGCAGCTTCTTTTGCAAGTTTCATTATTAAAGGGACAAATTTGGTTCTTAATTTCACTGCATTTTTCACCGCAGCTAAATGGATACTATCCAACACTCGCCAGGGTGCAACTGAAAATTGCATCATAGGCATAAGAGCCTGACATTGTGCTGACCGAA
This sequence comes from Bacteroidota bacterium, assembly GCA_030706465.1. Lineage (GTDB taxonomy): Bacteria > Bacteroidota > Bacteroidia > Bacteroidales > Paludibacteraceae > Paludibacter. Next base: position 3,956 of record JAUZOM010000007.1, read on the forward strand.
CAACCAAGTCTTGATTCAAACCACCATTTTTTTCAAATGTTCCTAACATTCCGCCACCAATCATATCAGGACAACAGAAAGGATAACCAGAAAGTCCTTGAACTACAATTTGAGGAATAAGCACTTGTAAATCTTCCCATGAATGAGATTTGTCATGTAAACGTTGTACCAGTGGATGTCCACCCATTTTCCAACATGCTCTATACTCATTAAATGGGAAACGTAATCCTAGTTCTGCAAAGATTTCAGATTGGCGATTGGGAGAGATATTACCTTTACTGATTGAATTCTCAGGATAGAAATGAAAATCTGCCGCATCAAATTTAAATCCATCCACGCCATAATCTTTAACTAATCTATCCAACTGAGCATTAAACCAATTTACAGCTTCAGGACTAGAGAAATCCAATTCGGCGGAAACTCCGTTCCACCATGAAATCATAATCGGGTTTTGAGAAGATTCCCAGGTTGCATCTTTTTTGCTTTTTTCTTTTAAAAAAGCATTTTTATTCTTCAGATTAAAATATATAAGCTTTTGGTCAGCACTAACAAATGGACAAATCCATAACATGACTTTGAAACCCATTGAATGAAGTTGTTTTATCATCTCTTTTGGATTTGGGAAACGACCAGGGTGGAAATCCCACAAACCATAATCTTCCTGCCATGTATCATCAATCATGAAAACACCTGGAGGCATTCCATTATCAATAATTGCTTTTGCATATTTAAGGATATCTGCTTGATTATGGTGATAATTAAGTTCAATCCAGGTATTGTATTGAGGTGCAGTAAACATAAGGCTATCAGGAATTAAACCACTTGCTTTAAAATATTTATTGGAAACAAAACGTTGAACTTCAGCCAGTGTTTTACCTGAAACTCCAGTCACAACTTTATTGAAGCGGTCGGTAATAATAATTTCTTTTTTAGTTACCTCAAATTTGAAAGGTTCTTCACTCCAGATATATTGTCCTTTACTAGTCATTAGTAATGGCTGAACTTGATTTGATTTGTTTTTACCAAATAAATCAATACTATAATCCATTGAGAATGGCATTAAGTGACCATCAAATACAACTCCTGCCCACACTTTTTCACCGGGTTGGAGTATCACTTTAGTTACATTTTGACTTGATATTTTTCCAGTTAATAAAGTGATTACAGAGATAATTGCTAATAATTTTATGCGTTTCATATTTATTTAAATTTTAAAAAAAACACCTTGAACTAATTAGATGTTTCTAAACAGTTCAAGGTCTTTCTTTAGTTAGTTTTGTGTTTTTTACTTAACTATTGGTGTAAATTCCTGAAAACTTAAATTGTTATCTCGAATCACTAAAGTGTCTTTTACACTATATGATTTACTTGTAACAGAATTAGTCACACGATAATTCAGATAAAATGCAATTCTTTTCTTGCCGCCCCATTGCTCTTTGTCTGTTACAAATGTACCAGTGCCATTTACTTGTACACTTGAAGTTGGTAATTCACTTGATACTATCACATTGTTATTGCCATCTACAGTCAAAACAGACCTGAAACTCAATTTTGAAACTGCACACATGTCAGCATAAAGGAGTTTGTTTAGGGCAAGAGTTGAAAGCATTGGAATATATGTAGATCTTTCAATATAGATATTTTCCCAACCGTAGTTTTTTGCAACATTTGGAGTCACATTTTCATCGGTTTCAGTGCCTCTTTTCAGATAATATCCGTGATATTTATTAATATAATTTACAGCAAAAATGGTGAAATTTTTAGGCTTAGTAACCCAATTTGAACCAACTCTTGGATCTATTCCCCATTTAGATGCGACTGAAGAAATAATAGAAGGTACTGCTGTTAATTGTTGTTTGCCTTTTAAAATAGAATCAGTTTGAGCAGTTAATATTCTTAAAGGTAACACGTATTTTTTTGTATACGAAAGCGGATCAGCAAAAAAAGCATCTGTTAACTGAATGGTTATACCACCATTGAAGCTCCCACTTGGAATTGTAAAGTTATTAACAGTAATTGCATTGTAGTAATTAGATGGAAGTACTTGTAATTTTACAGTATCAGTTCCATTAATAGTATAAAGTCCATCTGCAAGTGTTTGGTCAACTTCAAACCCCACATTTCTGTTTTTAGTATTATTATATACACCACCCATTGAAGCATTAATTTCAAACCTGTGATTGATATCATTGGTATTATCATAATAAGCTGTTTCTCCTAGCACCAACGTCCGTACAGGGTATTGAAATGGAAAATAAGTAGTTGTATAAAGATAATCAGGAAAATTATTCGGATTATTTTGACAAGAACTAAATCCTAATATCAAAAGAAAAATTATTCCAAGGGCTATATTATTTATTAATATTTTCATAAAATTATTGTATTAAATAATTGATTATTGCGCTGCGTTCTGAACTATATTTGGGCATTTAAGTATTTCGTTATTCGGAATTGGAGCAAAATACATAAATTGAGAATAATTTCTCGGTTCTTCTGTAATCTCTAAAATTTGAGGACTTCCACCTGCAGTAAGTATACGAGCGCGATGTACGGTTCCATTTAAAGGTAACATCCAACGTCTTAAATCTGTAAATCTAAACCCTTCAAAAGCAAGTTCAATTCGGCGCTCATTTCGAATTAATTTCATGAAATCGGAAGCAGCTAGATTCGTAGCATAAACATCCGCTGATGGGATTCCACTTCTGGTGCGTATCCCTTTTATTACAGTTCTAGGTGACTTTGCCGATGTTCCAATTTGATACGTCACGTCTGCACCTTTGCTGGCTGTTTGAGCTTCTGCGAAAATTAAGTACATTTCTGTTGTTCTGAAAATTGGATACATATTTTTCTTTCCTGCAACAGGATTAGTAATAGAAACATCAGGACGCAATAATTTCTTTAAATAATAACCGGTTCGAGTTGCACCTGGGTTTTCAATACCATCTTTAGAATCACTCTTTGCAGTATGAATTACAATTCCCTTGAGTTTTCCACCATCACGAATTACCATACTATCTAATCGTCCATCTCTATTTAAATAGGGACTTGAAGCGCTATAAATAGTACTTTCAGTAATTGGATATCCATTTTTATCGGGAAAAGCATCTACAAATTCTTGTGTTGGATTAACTTGTCCCTTACCTGATTTTGAAGGAGGATAATTTCTTGCTTCTACAGTAGCAGCCATTGCAGCATCAGTTGTCGCTTCTGTTATCATATTCATACGCCAAATAATTTCTGATGTACTTGGAGAATCTGTTGTATAAAACAATTGAGAGGTAATATTTGTCCCTATAGCGTTTGCTCCAATTGCCAAAACGGAATACTTAACTGCAGAATCACAATAGGCCTTATTATAATCACCCCCATTGAAGAGCGGACTTGCAGCATGCATATACAATCGCGCTTTACTGGCATAAGCAATTCGTTTTGTGAATCTACCACGATTTTTCAAACCAGTTATGATACTTGTAGTACCCGAATAATCCATTGGTAAATATACAATTGCCGAATCTAAATCACTGGCAATTTTCGCAACGGTTTCAACAAACAAAGGTCTTTTAAGATTTACCCAGTTTGACTCTGAAATTCCAATAACTGAACTTAAATAAGGAACACCAAGTACAGCACCTGAATTATCTTTACCACCATAATACTGAAGTAGCTGAAGATGTAAGAATCCTCTCATTCCATAGGCTTCGCCTGTCCATCTTTTTCTATAAAGAGAATCGTTTGTTTCACTACTCCAGCTAATTGTGATTTTTGGCAGATATGTCATAAATTGATTAACATTCATGATTGCCCAATAAGTAGGAGACCAGTTTGCTAATGGATCAAATAATGCATTCCAAGACCCTCCTACCATACGAGGGAATGAACTTGTAGGATCATTCATAACTGCATCGTCAGTAGCACATTCAGAGAAAGAATAAGTAGAAGGAATTGATGTGTAAGCTGAGTTTAAAAACCCCAATGCAGTCTGTGGATTTGTTGATGCTCGTTGTTCTCCGAAAACATTATCCAAATCGGGGTTAAACATAGAATTACATCCACAAAGAAACAATACAATTATCAGGAATAATGAATATTTTATTTTATTTATTGTTTTCATATTTCATATTAGTGTTTAGAATGACATTTTAAGACCTAAAGAAAAATTTCTAGTTAGAACATAAGTGTTTGTTTGTCTTAATTCTGCATCTTGTGCAAGAAATAGCAAATTATCTCCAGTCAAATATATTGAAGCACTTTTAATAAAGCTAGCTTTAAGTAATTTTTGAGAAAAACTATAGTTTAATTGAACTTTACTCAATGAAAAACTATCTCCATTTCTCAGCCAAAAGTCTGAAATTCTAAAATTATTTGCACTTGTTTGAGCTGTTAATCTAGGATAAGTGGCAGTAGCTGCAGTAGCATCAGTCCATCTGTTTAATACAATATTAGAGTATTTTGTCGTTCCATCCACCCAGAAATATGACCCGCTCATAACCCAGTTATAACCCAATTGTGCATTTGCTCCGACAAATAACGAAAAGTTTTTATATGACAAATTCAAATTAAATTTTTCTGTAAACCGGGGATTGTAATTGCCAATTACGCTATTGTCATTGTCGTTTACAACACCATTCCCATCTTTATCTAAGTATGACATATCACCTCTTCTGATTGTACCAAATTGTTGATTAGCTGCTTGTGCTTGTGCATCGGTAGGAAAAAAACCAGTAAATTTCAAACCACGTATTGCATCGGGCGATGTTCCAACAAGGTATTGATATGCATTGTCATGTGTTTCATCCACTTTTACATATTCCGATGTCGCATATAACAAACTAAAGGTGGCAAGTATTGAAAAATCACCCAACTTTTTGTTATAAGTAATTGAACCATCGAAGCCTGAATAATCTGTTTCATTATAGTTTTCGTAAGGAATAAATGATGACATCAATGTTGGGTAATAATTAAATCGCTGTACCACTTGGCCGGCATATCTCGTTTTATAGAAACTTGCGTCCAAATATACAGATTTATTGAACAATGCAGCTTCAACACCAAGATTGATATTTTTCATTTTTTCCATTCCCAAGTTTGGATTGGCTATTTGGTTAACAACGATTGAAGCAAAATTATAACCACCAGCATCACCAGTGGCAAAACTTGTTGCACCGCCATAAATCTCTCTGAATAAATTATATCCAAAATTTGCTGAGGCATCAGTTTGTAGAATTCCCCCAGTTACTTTTAATTTTAAGAAATCTACAATACCACCTTTATTCCAAAAATCTTCTCCACTTATTACCCAACCCAATCCTAATGATGGTGAGAATGAAACTCTATTACCTGGAGCCAATTTCACAGAATTCATTAGAGCTCCACTGAAATCAGCAATGTATTTACCTTTATAGTCATAACCGGCACGAATTCCAATGTGTGCATCTTTGGTAGAATACAATGAATTCATTACTGTGGATTGTGAATAATATCCAAAAAGAGATGAAGTTACATGATGTTCTTCATTAAAAATTCGGTCATAATCAAGTGCTATTTTTGCATTTATATTTCTAAACAGATCGCCGGAAGTAAGAGTTAATACGCCTGTTTTAGAGTTATTATTTATAGTAGTTAGCCCTGAAATTTTTCCAGTTATGTCACTCCAGATTGGTTCATAAACAGCATATGTATTTTGAATTTCTTCAGAGAAACTAGCATAAGTATCAAATGACATATCTCCATTTAATTTTAAACCCTCAGTCAAATCACTCAAATTAAAAGAAACGCCAGTATTCAATTGCATGGTTCGCTTATAATTTTTCGAATTTCCAGCCATGTTAAGTTCACCATAGATATTCTTACCATAAGTATTTTTGGAAATAAGACTTTGTCCTCCCAAAATTGTATTACCACCAAATTTAAGTAATGGATCAATCAAAGTAGGATCATCAAACATATTCGCTGTGAGTAATGGAGTATAATCATTTGGACGAAAAGTTGAAGCCATAGAATAAAAATCGGAACGTGGAGAATTTGCCATGTCAAAAACAAAAGCCGCATCCAAATGACTGGATATATTTTCTGTAATATTGTAATCTACATTACCTCGAACTCTCAACCTATCAGATCCATAATTATATGTATTGGATTTATACAATTGACCTTGATGTTCCCAACCAACACTACTGTAAAAAGAAGCCACTTTATTACCACCACTAAATTCACCTACAAAACGTGTACTATTATAAAAAGATTTCAGAAAATCTGAACCATAATAATCAACATTTGGATAACGATATGGGTTGTCCCCATTATATTTTTCAATGTCTGTCGCAGAATAATCAGGAAGTTTATTCGGGTTATCATTTACCTGTGCCTCACTATAGAGAGTCAAATAATCTTTTGAATTAAGATACTTAGGTAATTGAATTGGTATATTTATTCCCGTTTGAACACTAAATTGGGTTACTTTTTTATTGGCAACACCTCTTTTTGTTTTAATTTGAATAACACCATTTTTTGCCTGACTACCATATAATACTGCCGAGTTCACATCTTTCAGAAAACTAATACTTTCAATCTCCTCTGGCATTAACACAGATGGATCCCTTGGCAATCCATCAACAACAACCAATGCATCTCCTAATCCTAAAAGATTAATTCCACCTCTCACACCTGTACCATAAGTATCAATTAAGCTTTGAAAACGACTTACATTATTCGTCATTAGCACTTGCGGTACATCGATCGCTAAAATATTTCCAACCAATTGATCTTTCTTTGACAAACGATATGCTACTGGAATTCTAGCAGTCCATTCATCGGCGGATTTGTCTTGATAAAGAGTTATTATATGTTTTTCGACAATCGTTTTTATTGTCATTGATTCATAACCTTCTTTCTCAATTAGCAGTTCAGAATTAGGAGTTACTTTTACTTTAAAAGATCCATCTTTATTTGATAACACGATAGTACCACCCTGATTGGCATTTATTATAGCATTTTCAATGGGATTTCCTTTTATATCAATCAATTTACCTTCGAAAACAATCTCAGCCTTTTCATTTTTTAGCTTTTGTGCCCAAATTCCTTGACAGCACATAAATCCCAAAAATAAAATAATAAGGAAAAGTATGTGACTATTTATTGTTTGCTTCATAATATATTATCTAATGTTATTGTAATTAATCGATTTACCATCCCGGATTTTGACCAAAAGCAGAATAAATCTGAGTCTGAGAATCTTTTAATGGAAACCAAAAATGTTTCTTTTGAAATACTTTTGTTGCAATTGGCCTAATTTTATAATAAGTATGCGCTTTATCAAAGTCCAAAACATCCATCCGCATATATTCAGGCTGATCCGCAACATACCAACGTCTAAGATCATACCAACGATGACCCTCGAAAGCTAATTCTACTGCACGTTCTCTTCGAATTGTTTCTCTCATTGCAGCATCAGTTGCATACATATGTGAAGGTAATGGCAATGAAGAACCATCTGGAAGATGAACCCTGTCTCTTACAGCTTTTATAGCTTCCCATGCTGCAACATTTATGGTTTGTGCTGGATCCACTGCCGATGGAGAGATATTACATCCATAGGCTTCATTTACAGCTTCAGCATACATCAGGTATACATCTGCTAATCGGATATTAGGAAGTCTACGATTTATCGACTGTGACCATTGTGTAGGCGAAGTTGCATAAAGCGTACTATCTCTGAACTTCTGCCATCCATAGCCGGTATCAGTATTTCCATTTCCATTCCGATCCCTTCCACCTAAATAAAATTGTGCAGGATTGGCCTTTGTAGCACTTGACGCATTATACATAAGCGTAGAACCATCAGTTACAATATCTATGTAAAAACGTGGGTCACGATTAGCCCAAGGATTTATTGAAGGTGAATTATAAACACTCGGATCAAAATTTTCACCATTATTCATCCCAAAGTATTGAACATAATTTTCTAGTGGGCCACAACCTAATCCCCAACCTCCCATAGAGTTAAGGAAATCTCCAATCTGAGGAACTCTTAAATGCGATTGAATTGGAGGAGACAAAACTCCCTCTTTTCCACTACATGGAATGATATTTTGATAAGCAACAAAGTTAGTGCGATAATCTTCCCATGGCACTAAATCATATATAGTTCCACCTGTTATTGCAGAAAGCTTTAGCACTTCGCCAAAGTATTTTACCGCTTTTTTACAATATTCTTTATTATATGTGTAGTTTCCGGTAGATTCTCCATTCATCAAAGGGCTACCTGCATATAACATTACTTTCCCCAATAGAGCATAAGCTGCACCTTTAGTAAATCTTCCTGAATTATTTCCTGACGTAATCTGCCCTGTAGCAGTTTGATCCCAATCTGCAGGAAGCAATTCTGCTGCACGCAGCAAATCCTTCTCTATCATATCTGAAGTTTGAGCATAGTTTAATCTTGGAAATTTCAAATTATCTGCCGGCATTAATTTATCCGTAATGTATGGCATTCCGCCCCAAACTCGAATTATATGAAAATATAAATAGGCTCTTAGAAATAACGCTTGTCCTTCTATCAAATCTTTTTGTTCCTGTAAGGGTGCGCCCTTGTATGGAATAACTAATTTATCTAAATTCTCTAAAGCAATATTCGCCTTTCGTATTCCTAACCAACCTCCATCCCAATAACCAACATTAGAATAACCATCTGAATTAGATCCTGGATTCGAATAAGGGACATATTTTGTACCGTTAGCATAAAAAATGCATTCCTGGCTTGTTTCCCAACTGCGATAATCAGAGTTGGTAGACCCCATAAATTGAGCTCTAGGCATGTAAATATCATCTCCAAAATTAAAAATGCTACTACTAAATGACGTCATTGGGTCCTCCATACACCAATAACCTTCTTCTATAAAGCCCTGAAATTTATCAAATGATTTAAAAATATCATCTTCTGTCAATCCAGCTTCAGGTGCTTTATTCAAATAATCTGTACACGATGTTAGAGCCAAAGTGGCACATAGCCCTGCAAATACAATATAAAATATTCTACGTTTAATCATAATCATTTAGTATTAGAAAGTGAGATTTAGACCTAAATTTAGTCTTTTTAACGTTGGATATAGTGTTTCCGTTTGTGACCATATATCAACAGACTGTTCTCTATCATCCGGCAACCTTGACCATAATATTAAATCATTTCCGGATAGAGTCAATTTCATGGCACTAATTCTCAGAAGTTTTAACCAATGATTACTCAGAGTATAACTTAGTTCAACATTTTTTAATCTAAGAAAAGAAGCATCTATAAGCATATTCCTTGTGGCTGATACACTACCCAATGGATATGTTGCATTTTGATTAGTGGGAGTCCAATAATCAGATACTGAACTACTAATGGTTGGTGACTTATTATCTAAGGATGCTGTATATGAATTTACCCATTGAGAGATATTGTAACCTCCTAAAAATTGAACCATAAAACTAAATCCTTTATAATCGGCACCTAGAAAAAAATTGTAGGTATCTTGAGGACGGTTTGGATAACCTGTTGCAATTTGGTCATTTGCATTAATCACACCATCGCCATTATAATCTACATTTACAACACCACCGGGTAATCTTTGCGCATTTGTTTCAAATCCAACACTACCATACACTTCATCCCAGCTTTTAGTATAACCAGGCTGCTCCACAAGTGCTTTTGGTTGACCTATTTGGAACCCTGCATTTTTCTGGTAATCCGGTCTTAGAGCGGGATCTTCTGCATATATTACCTTATCTTTTGCCATCGAGAAGTTAACTCTTGTCCATGCATGAAGTCCAGACCATGTATTTTGTAGTTTCACATCAAGTTCAAAACCCTGATTTAATACTTTACCAATATTTGCAGCAACAGGTGCTGCGCCAAAATAAGCAGGTGTAGAGTACGAACGAGAATCAGCGGAAAGGAACACATCGCTTCGGTCATCTCTAAAAACCTCAAAAGATCCTGAAAATATTCCTTTAAAAATAGAAAAATCCAATCCAAAATTTTGTTTTTGGGAAACTTCCCAGTGTAAATCAGGATTACCTACCGCAGATTCGGTATATTCAGGATAAGTTGCACCTACCCCAGCCCCCGGACCTTCAAAGGTTGTTCCGAAAGGAACTTTTGCCCCTGTCATTGACCAACCGGACATATACGCCCATCTGGAAGAAGCAAAGTTATCGCTTCCAACTTTACCTATTGAATATCTGATTTTTAATTTTTCCAACCAATCAAATTTCATAAACTTTTCATTCGAAAGCATCCAGCCTAAACCAACAGATGGGAAAAATGCAAATCTATATTTTGGAGCAAATTTTTCTGAACCATTATATGCTCCATTTACCTCAATAAAATACTTTTCTGCATATCCATAGGTTAACCGACCAACCCAATCTTCCCTGTAATGTGGAAATTCACTACCGGAGGTAAGTTCCTCACGACTCATCAGAGCTAGTGCAGTGACATCATGTAACCCAAATGTACGTGTATAATTTACTTGTCCTTTATAATATAATCTACGGGTTGTTGCACCCACGCTAAATGATTCAGCATTAAGACTTCCAGGCACTTGAAAATAATCCATGTCATTTCCTCCATTCACCGGATTATAATCAACAACACCTGTTTTCGAAACACTTTTTGCTAAAAGATCAATATATGAAATTGATGACGCAGAATACAAGCCGTTATCATATGATAAAGAAGCTTGAGCTGATAATCCTTGAGTAACAAAATCAAAATTCTGTTTTAATGTAAAGTCCGAAGATAGTTGGGTCGTATAGGCTGTTGAAAGTCCTGAACTACCACTTAATATCCTTATCGGATTCATATCATTAGGTTTATTGGTATTGTATCCAAAAGTTCCATCAGGATAGCGAACTGGATATGCGGCAGGCGAAAGTTGATAAAATGCAGACCAAATATGAGTAACCGCGTTATCAAATCCATTTTTTATACGAACAGATCCGGCAAGATTGGCAGAGAATACAGTCGATTTCGTAATATTTAAATCGATGTTAGATCGAAAATTGTAGTGCTCAAATCCCCATTTAGGAGTATAGGGTAATCCTACATTGAGTCCAGACTTTAGCAAATCATCATCCTTAACATATGATAATGCTGCGAAATATTTCGCAAAATTTGTTCCTCCTGTTATATTTATATCATAACGTTGTGTCATAGCTGTTGATTTTACTATTTCATCTGCCCAATCAACATTAGGATAATTATATGGATCGCTAGGAGAAACCGGATATCTATATTTTCTAAGTTCTTGTTGAGGCATATACCAACTCCAGTTATTTGAATTGGCAGCGTTGGCTTTCTCCAACACCTCATTTTGGTAAGAAAATGCATCATACGAATCCATCTTACGAGGCATTCTTGATATAAATTTTGCAGTTAGACTGGATGAAAATGAAACCTGAGCCTTTCCTTCTTTTCCTCTTTTGGTAGTAATTAAAATAACTCCTTCTGCTCCTTTTACTCCAAATACAGCTGTAGCAGATGCATCTTTCAATACCGAAATGGATTCAATTTGACCAACATCAATATCACTCATACTTCTTTCCACACCATCAATCAATACCAAAGGCGAAGAACCATTCCATGATGATAATCCGCGTATTCTTATTGTTGGGTCTTCCTGCCCAGGCATCCCTGTAGTAGTTATAGTTTCAACTCCCGGAAGAAGCCCTGTAAGAGTTTGCCCAACATTTGTTGTTATACCTGTGCGCATTAAATCATCTCCCTTTGTTTGTGCAATAGCACCTACAACACTTTCCTTTTTTTGGTGTCCGTAACCAACAACAATAACATCTTGAAGTGTTTTATTACTCTCTTGTAATATAACCTGTATCTGATTTCTACCGTTTACTGGTACGGTCTTTGAATCGTAACTAATATATGAAACCACTAATTCTGAATGATCACTTGTTTCGACACTAAATTTACCATTTATGTCTGTGATGACACCTCTGTTCTCACCTTTCACTAAAATCGAGGCACCAATTAAAGCTTCCCCTTTCTCATCTATTACTTTTCCCGTAACTATGTTCGTCTTAAGTGGTTGTTTTACTGAAACAATTGTTTTTTTTTTGGTAATATATATTTGTTTATTATCAATTCTATAATCATTAGAACTGTTTTTAAATACTTCATCCAAAACTTTAATTAACGATTGATTTGTTACGTTTATTTTAACCAACCTATTCAAATCTACGTCTTTATCATTGTAAAAGAAAACAACTTTTGCTTTTGATTCTATAGCAGACAAAACAACTTTTAATGGCTTGTTTTCTAATACTAATGTTAGACTCTGATTTTGTGCACTTCCCATAGATGTCAACACCTGGTATGATAACGCAAGAATTAAAGCAACTATCCGAAGTGAGTTTCGAATCAACATTCTAATTGTTTTTGTAATTTTCATAATATTTTATATAACGTTATTTTAATCTGCCTATTTATAATACATGCTTTATTCTATATTTAAATCTAATATTAAACGAACTACCTTCCATTTCAAATGACTTAGAACTACAATAAATTTACTTGATTGTTTTTAGATAACTGAGTTTTGAAGATCCATTTCAAAAAATACCTTTAAGTCCAAAACATTTAAAATTCAACAGAAATTTCAACAAAACAATCCCTCCATTTTCATTCTATTGTGAAAATGTTACTTGGTTAACTCTCTATTTCTTAGCTATAGGCTTAAGAAAAAATGTTGAAGGTTTTATTTTCTGAGAAAGGTTCGATTATTATATCGAATTTATTATTAACACTAAAAATAAATCTCCTTTTTTAGTGTTAATAAATCTAAGTAAATTATTGTATTTTAATAATCTTACTTTGAGTGGCAGTTTGTATTTTCACAAAATAAACACCTTTTTGAGAAGGTTTTTCAATTTCAAAGTTAGAATTATTGACTATAATCTTAGAAATTAAACTGCCGTTCAAACTTATTATTGAGGCTGTTTGAATTTGTTCATCAGAGCTCAATATTATTTTATTCCCGCTTATATAAGCTTCGCAACGAATTGCTTTCACATTGTTAATGCCCGCAAATGGATCTGCAGCAGCATCATACTCATTTCCATCGATTTGCATACATGAAACCGATTGATACCAAGCCGATGACCATCCCAAAAGTTTATCTGCTTGTATAGAATACTTATAAATTCCATCTACCGTTGTAGTGAAAGAAACCGGACCGTATGTAATGTTTGCTTCTGAGTATTCAATATTTAAAGTTGCTAATACAGCACCACTATGATCATAAACTTTAATGTGATAAATTGTTGCAGGATCCCAATGCGAACATCTACCTACAGCACTTACATTAAATGTTCCAATTCCTAGTTTTACATATTGGTAAACTTCTCTAAAATCAATACCCGCATCCACATTCTCAAATTGAAGCTTCTTATCTGCATTGGCGGTAATACAATTTGTCACCCACGGAGCACCACTGTATGTCCAACCATCGGGCCACCAGCTTGAAAAACTATTTGCAGCAAATGTAGGAAAATCCCAATCTATTAATCGTTCCTGTGCACATGCACTTTCCACCATCACTGTGGCAATAATAGCCAAAAGGTAAGTTCTTAATTTCATAACATTTAAATTTAAATAATTGACAATATAAAATAATTGATAAATAATATAATAAAGAGTAAGATTATGTATTGAAGTACTCACTAAATGCGCTTAAAATAAAAAATTATTTGAATATCTTACAAGAAAAATAAAATAAACTACCACGCCGTAAGCGGTCGGAGTATTAATTGTTCCTTTTCTCCACCGAAGAAATTGGTTCGCTGCAAGTGGCGGGGAATTTACCCAAAGAGATTAAAGAATGAGAGCTAAATCAAAAATATTTTGATTTAGCTCTCTGACATTCATTTTAGTAACACCTTAGAAACATTACCGGAGACACGCACCAAATAAACTCCACTTTCTGAAGAGATTGAAATTGAAGTATTTGCAGCTATTTTACTGTAAAGAAGATTACCTGTTACTCCGTAAATATCAACATTTTTTCCAACTGCAACGCCTTGCAATTGTACGGATTGGCCAGGACCATAACATTTGACCGAATTATTTACACTCTCATTAATTCCCGTGCCTAAGCCACTTCTTTCATAAGCCCCCATATCAAAGGCTGCCCCTTGTGGGCGTGCAACTCCATCTATAGCACTTGTAACACCCGAAGCAGTTAAATCAGTTCCGGCATCAATAGCAGGACAACCGGTCATTAACTTCCAGTTAGCATTTGCCAAAGCATCAATTTGAGTTTGATCTGTTGGAACACCCTGAAAACTTGTAGGCGAAACAGAAGTATTTGTCTTGTTTATAGTCGTTACAACATTTGTTCATGAAGTTGATGTGTCAAAAGCATTATATGATATTGTTACTGTATTTGTCAAAACTGCATTTTTGGGATTCCCCCAGAATAAGCGATTTGTCATAGAACCGGTAGCTTTCCATGTAAAATCGATAACACCACCGGTTCCTAATGTGCTATTTTGAGCAAAAGTTGAGATCAAAACCTGATAATCTGCAGTTTACAATTGAATAATACTATGATTTGTTGTTTGACAAGTATTATTAGCTACAATACAATCAACCATTTTTATCGTTTTTTTCAAAATAGCTGCACCTGTTGCTGAAGAGTTAGTTGTTGTCAATTTGTTTCCGGCAAAAACACAATTGGTTATTGTTGCAGGAGTAGCTGCTGTTACATTTCCATTCTGCAAATACACTGCACCTCCTTCAGAATTACTGACATTTCCGGTAAAAATGCAACCTGAAATAGAGATAGGATAACCCTGAGCATCTATATACATTCCCGTGCCGCCGTTACTGCTTGTTGTAATATTACCGATAAATTGAGAATTAGTAATATTAAACCTATTACCCGCGTTGACACTATTCCAAAGTGGACCACCTATTGCTCCACCGCCGCTTGTAGCTGCTATTGTTGTATTATTCTTTAAAATACAATTATCTACAATAACTTCACCCAGATTCACCCAGTCAATTAAGAAAATACCATCAACACAATTTGTAAGTAAGTGATCAAAATTAAGCGACATTATGAGAGTAGTTAAAGAACAGTGTATTTCCAATCGCCGCCAACGCCCTGTTCGTGGTGTAGAAAAGCGTGTCCTTACTCACATAGTCCTGAGGTCTGATCCATTTTCCTTTCAATATCCTCCAGATTGTTTCCGCAATGTTCAGGTGCGGGGAATAAGGAGGCAGATAGAAAAGGAAAAGCCCCTTTTCTCCCACACGGAACGCAACTCCCGTATTTTATGATTGCGATGAACCGTTGCATTGTCGAGCACCACAAACGTGTCTTTGAGCACACGGAAGGAAAATGCATCGAGGAAATCCACAACCATGTCCGCGTTGATATTTTCGGTGGTGGCGAAACCCTCATATTGATTCCTTCGGTCAATCATTCCGAAGATGTTGAGCCTTGCATTTCTTTGGGATACAATGCACACATCCTCCCCAGGCAATTGCCAACCGTAGGGAACATATCCCTCGGTACAAACGTGGCTCTCATCAGCACAGTATTGGGCAATACGCCCCTCCCTTTCCTGTTGTTCTAATTCTTGCAATTTCTCATTTCTGTACTCATAGAGTTGCGGCGAGGATATTCCCCTTGGGTGTTTTCTTATACGCTTATATCTTGCGCCATGCGGATAAAAAACGTTTGAAGGTTTGCTCACTCGCCTTTTTTCCCGTAGTCTGCTCCCAAGCGGCTACGGCTTTACCAACACTCTGTCTGTCCTGTTCTATAGCTGCACGAACAGCTTGCTCATCTGTGCAGTCCATAATAGGTTTCCTGCCACGGCCATCACGAGTTTGCAAACCTTATATCCCTTCTGATAGAAAGCGTTTTACCCATGCATTCACAGACACCAAACTCATTTCTGTCTGTTCTCCAACTTTTTCTGAAGACAGCCCATCCGACTTGAGAATAACTGCGCGACAACGCATTCGAAAACAGTGGTTCGTACCATGGCGAAAACCATTCTCAATAGCGAAACGTTGGGACGCTGTTAATTCTAATTTCTTCATTTTCCCCATTGCTTTTCGTTATACTTTTATTGAGGTACAACGTAAAGTAACCTTAAATATTGTATAAACTAATTTTGATCACTTACTTAGCTGAATTGCCTTCTATTGTACAACCTTGAATTTTTGATCCCAGATATGGGTTTAACAATCGCACCACCGGAAGCTGCACCAGTTCCTGTTTCAATTAAACAGTTATTGTTATAAACATACGAATTGATTAGTTGCCCACCCTTGATATTTAAACCGGCACCATTACCAAGTATTAGTGGTTGTACCAACAAATGAATTATTTTGTATTACACAATTTTGCATAATGGCATTTATGGAAAGTTGAGTAACACCAACTCCATTTACAGCCGAAGCACCATTTCTTTTAAAGTTTTGAATAGTCAATCCATCAAAATATGTAGGATTAATTTTATCAGAAGTACTAAGACCATAGTTTGCTACATTATTAGCTCCATCCAATATTGTAGGATTTGAAAACTCCCATGCTCTTCCTCCCTGTGACAAACCATATCCTACAAAATGTTTTACACATGCACCGATAAAATTTTTACTTGTGAGATCATTACCTTGATAACCTTTCACTATAGTTGAGCCAAACTCCGCATTTAATAAAAAGTCTTCTCCTAAACACTCTGATATTCTACCCCAACGTGGATCAATTGAAACATCAACCATCTGGCTATAAGTCATTTATATTCCATAGTTTCGAGTTTCCATAGCAGCTACTGCAGCAGTTTTTGGTCAATTCTAAATCCCAAGATACAGAAGTACCAAGTTGTGTTGGAAAAAATGGTAGAAAAGCCATAAATAACATCAAACGCAAAAAGCAAAGGAATACCTAAACGAGATCCTTCAATCGCCTGTTTTTGTAATTTATTACGTTCAGTGGGTGTAAAAATACTGGTATTAACTACACAAAAAGAAACAATCTCGCCTTTTTGAATCTTCTTATACAATGTTTCATCTTGCTGTTGCAATACTGGTTGGGAAAGTTGACCAGTTTTCTCTTCAAGTGTCATTTTTGAAAGCAAAGTATTTACTTTTTTTCAATATCTATCTTATTCTCAGAAAAAATATTTATTGAAATAATTAGGCTCATTAGGATAAAAGAAAAAGTGTATTTTTTCATTGGGAATTATATATTATTTCATCAACTTATCGAATTATAACTTAACAAATACAAGTAGAATTTTTCTATTGTTACATCAACCTAAAAGAATACGATATAACATTGTTTTTGAGTCTATTTTGCCACATAATCAGCTTTCAAAATATTTTCATTTTTAAGGTCAAAAGATTCAAATATATTTATATTCGAGCTGTTTCTAAAAACCAGACAAGCTGACTCAGGTACTTTTTGAGCTTTTACAAAGCGAATATCTGCACCTTTCACATCATCGAAGCATATTGCAGGGCGATTATCCGGATGAATAGTATAAAATTCCACATCGTTTACTTTGATATTCTTAGCATGCCTTACAAAAAGTCCATATACAGGCATTTCTCCAAACATCCCAGGTTCCGGATATCCTTTTATATTTTCTGCAATTGTTTTATTTAAATCTTGTTTTATACCACCACCTTGATAATAAAAGTGGATATTACTCAATTCAACATCTTCAATATTATGCCCAGGTATGCCTGTAATTGTACTTACATATTTGGGATCAGCGTTATAGACCATTATATCGTTAATTTTTATTCTGCGCAATTCACCAACTAATACTCCTTCTGGACCACGCATTCGAGCTCCAAGTCGCAAAAAAATGGGATCTTTTACAATATCTCTCATGGTAATATTTGAAATGGTAATATCTTCTAAAATTGCACCGTCCACAGTTTCAAGAGCTAAGCCACGGCAATATTCAAAAATACAGTTAGTTATGGTGATTCGTTTGAATCCCCCATTCGATTCTGTTCCACATTTTATACGACCTGTAGGCAACCCACCGTAAGGTTTATCTAATGACCGTTTATAAGTTCCATCCAACATGCTACCTTCTTCGTAACCCGACACGAAACAATTTGTTATAGTGACGTTTTCAGTAGCTTGAGGATAACCCAAAGCATAAGTACTTTTAGGACATATTCCATCATCGCATGGTGAGTTCACATAACAATTTGAAACTCGTACATTCCGGCAACAATCAATATCCATTCCATCGCGATTAGTATCAATCTTTAAATTATCAATAGTCATATTATCAACGCCTGTTGCTAATATTGCAAACCAGCCGCCATGAATAATGGAAATATCACGCATAATCACGTTCTTGCAACGATAAAAGCAAATAGACTTGTTGGCTGTTTGTTTAGCTGTTTGATATACAGCTTTAAATTCATCTCCATTGTCACCTTTAAAAGAAGTATATAGATTTTTACCATCAATCAATCCGGTTCCAATAATGGATACATTCTCAATATTATAGCCATAAATTAAACTGTTTTTGAAATGGCTGTGACCATAATCCTGATAAATTGTATTAACACTTAATTCTTCATCATCATAATCATTTTCCGCACAAACAGGTGCTGCCACGATAGTAGCACCTTGGTCAATACAAAGACAAATATTGCTTTTCAACCGAATGGAACCACTTAAATACTTTCCAGCCGGAACAAAAACTGTCCCACCACCATCAGCGGAAGCTACTTCAATGGCTTTATTAATTGCCTTACTGTCTAAATTTTTTCCATTACCTTTTGCTCCATAATCTTTTACATTAAAGTAAATTGAACTAGCGCTAGCATTACAAATAGAAAAAATTGTTATTAGAATTACAATAAAACTTGATTTACTAAAAACTGTTTGCATGATTAAATAATTAATTTAACGTGAGTTCGATATAAGAAATTATATGTTTGTCGCTATATTGCTTAAAAATAAGGTAATAAGTTTTTAAAACCTTATCTTAAACTGATACTAAGGTGAATATCTATGAAAATAAGGTCTAAACCTTAGTGGCCTGATAAGATTTCACCAAACAAAACCTTATTATATTATTCAACTAATTGTTTTATAGGGTATTGCGTGTTTACTTATGTCGAACTCACGTTAATTTAAAATATAAAGTAACTGCAGCAATAAAATAATTTGGATAAAGGAGTCTGCCACATTATAATATTGAATAGAAGATAAAAATCCAGTTTAACGTGAGTTCGATATAAGAAATATATAAAATGGTTAGCATAATTCAGACATAATTATTATCTTTATAGTGTTGAAATACAAATATATAACTAAAGTTCATCACTATGCTAACCACTAACGAAATTACTGAAATTTTCTATTTATGCGATGATTTTTTCAAAAGAATTTGACAAATCATACAAAAAACACATTTTACAAGCAGACAACGGTAAAAGAACCAGAAATAAGCCTAGAAGGCTCTCTCATAGCGAAGTAATGACCATCCTAATATCCTTTCATTTAGGAGGATATAGGAATTTGAAACATTACTATTTGTTTTATGTAAGTCAACATTTGAACATGGAATTTCCTCAATTGGTATCTTATAATCGTTTTGTTGAACTACAACAACAAGTTGCTTTCCCATTGGTGCTATTTTTAAAGCTGTGCAGAATGGGTCAATGTACTGGTATCAGTTTCGTTGATTCAACTCCACTTAAAGCTTGTCATATTAAAAGAGAGAAACAGAATAAAGTGTTTTTAGGTATTGCCGAGAAAGGCAAAAGTACCACTGGCTGGTTCTTTGGTTTTAAGCTACATATTATTAATGACAAAGGTGAAATCCTTAGCTTTGTCATTACTCAAGGCAATGTGGATGACCGTGAACCTCTTAATTATGAATCATTTATAAATGCAGTCTTTGGCAAACTATATGCTGATAGAGGATATATTTCCCAAACACTTAGAGATATTTTATTTGTAGATGGTATTCATTTAGTTACAAAACTGAGAAACAATATGAAAGGCGGTGAAATCCCTTTGCAAGACAGAATAAACCTTCGGAAAAGAGCTGTAATTGAATCTGTTAACGATGAACTGAAAAATATATGTCAGATTGAACATACAAGACATCGTTCGTTTACTAATTTCATTACAAACTTGATTGCTGGTTTGCTTGCATATAGCTTTTTACCTAAGAAACCATCTATTCATGCTGAAAGAGTTGACTCTTTGCAACTCGTTTTATTTTAATCCTTATGTCGAACTCACGTTAGTTTAAGATAAACCTGATTTAATTCATTGATTTTTTGTGAATAGATTAAATTTTAGAGTATCGATTTTTTCTGATTTCAGTTCAACGAAAATTTTGCCTTCCAATTCTGAACTTTTTACAGTCAACAGCAATTTACCTTTATAAGCTTCACGGATGTTAGTCTTAAAAATTCCCAAATACGACATATTGCCTGTATCTATCCCTTCTAATGACCCTGCGCCTGTAACATTTACAGTAATAGAGTTTGAAGCATCAACCACTGAAATTCCATTTTTATCAACTATAGTAATTTCAATAAATGAAAAGTCTTCACCATTGGCTAATAATGTATTCTTTGAAATTCTGGCCACCATTTTTGTTGCTTCAAAAGATGTTTGCAAAACATCTTCGGTTACTTTTTTATTGGCATTATAACCTACTGCTTTAATTGTACCTGCTTTATAAATTAGCGGCCAAGATGCTGTATATGTATTTTTATCAACATTTTTCTTTCCGAATGATTGATTATTCAGCAGCAACTCTACCTGATCACAGTTTGAATATATATTTACCTTTAATGAATCTGTTGATTCCCAATTCCATTTTGACTCAATGCTTGATTTTCTTTTTCCTAATTGCTGAATTGCAAGTTTAACCGTTGGTTTGTTACTCCAAAAACTCTTATAAAGATAATATTCTGGCTTTTCGAAGCCTGCAATATCAATTAATGCTGATGTCCATCCACGTTCAGGATATTTTTTAGACTCACCGAGATAATCAAGCCCAATCCAAACAAATCCTCCAACAACATAATCGTTGTCTCTATATGCTACAAAATTTTGAGCTGACTTTCCTGTTTCAGTTCCAACGCACAATTTATCAAGGCGTTTGGTATGTTCCTGCTCATACATTTTTTCTTTAAAATGACGATCAATATAATTATATCCTGAGATATCCAGAGCATCGATAAATCCATTATTAGTTGCATCCATGTATTGATCACAGCCAGAAGTAACTGGCCGTGTATTATCCTCAGTGTGACAAATATTAACTAACCTTTGAACTGTTTTATAACCTTCAGCATCTTTCTGATCCGGAATTTCATTTCCAATACTATACATGACAATTGAAGGATGATTTCTGTCTCGCTGGAGCATGGTTCTCAAGTCGGTTTCACTCCACTGGTTAAAGTAAAGATGATAACCATTTGGAGCTTTACCTTGATTATTAGCTGTATAATCATAGGACCACCCTTTTGTCCACTCATCAAAAGCCTCATCCATCACGTAAAATCCGATTGAGTCGCATAAGTCATAAAACTCAGGAGCAAAAGGGTGATGTGCAGTACGCAAAGCATTACATCCCATCTCTTTGAGTTTCATTAAGCGTTGATGCCAAACCTGAATAGGTACAGCTGTTCCGAAAGAGCCCATATCTTGATGAACACAAACACCTTTCAATTTTTCAGATTTACCATTAACAAACAAACCTTTATCCTTTATGTATTCAAGTTTTCGAATGCCAAACGATGTAATCTGATCATCAACTAACTGACCATCTATCAGAATTTCACTTTTCAAAGAATAAATTGCAGGTGAGTCAATTGACCACAGTTTTGGATTAGAGATTTCAATTTGTTGGTTAAGCTGATTGATTGAAGTGTAATTAATACATTCTTTTTCAGTCTCAGTGCGCCCAATCTCGTCACCATGTTTATTAATTATAGTTGATCGAAAAAGTAGTTTTCCTACTTTCCTTTGAGGATTCGAGTACCAAATGTCTCTTTTATTATGATTAAATTCTTCTGTCGAGAAGAAGTTTGATACAAAATTATACGCTATTTTAACGACCGCTTTTTCTTTATTTGCTTCAGGAGTTGTTACGAAAACTCCGTTTGAATTATCAAAATGAACAAAATTAGTAGCAATAAGCCATACGTTACGATAAATTCCTGAACCTGTATACCAGCGGGTTGATTCATTCAACGAATTATCAACACGAACTGCAATAGTATTTACAGCATTTTCATTTTCATTAATAAACTTTGTCAAGTCATATTGAAAAGTGGTATAACCATACGGATAGTGTCCCAGGAAATGCCCGTTTATCCAAATGTCGCTGTTCATATAAATCCCATCGAATTGGATAACTATTTGTTTGTTTATCATTGATTCGGGCAAAGTGAAAGATTTCCGGTACCATCCGAAACCAATAGGAAAAAAACCACCGGAAGTACCAGTCGATTTATCGAAATCTCCTTCAATACTCCAATCGTGAGGCAATGAAAGATTGCGCCATGATGTATCATTGAGTATTGAATCTCTAAACTCTGGTGAATCTCCAAGTTTAAATTTCCAGTCTGAATTAAATAATACTTTTTGACGAATTTGGGTTGCAGGAGCAGCTGATAATGAAAATTTCAGAAACAGAGAAAGAACAATAATGATTTTAATTCTATTCATAATGCGTTTTTCAATAAATAATATCTTGTAAAATGAGTTATTCAACAACAAATTCTCTTATACTTTTTACAAATTCAGCATCTACAACTATCTCGGCTTCAAGTTTGTATTTCCCTTTCAGGTTTGGAATTTTCAAAGTTGTAATATCAACCTCTTTACTTAATGATTTAACGTTGGCATTTATCGATTGGATGACGGATTTATTCTCCAGATTAAACAACGAAAGTTTTATAACTCCATTCCAGTCGTTGTAAGTATCGTTAATAATATTTATCGGGATTTTCAATTCAGCGCCTGCAATTACTTTTTCATCCCAGAAATTAATCATTATTCCAACCGGACTAAATGCCTGACGTACATACTGATAAAAGTATGGTTCATATTTCAGGTTTTTCACGTCTTGAAAATTATCACAAGTCAAACCACGAGGCGGTTTCGGGTGTGAATATGTCAATGCACAGAAATTCATTAATCCTGCAAATTTTCGGCTTGAACGCCAAAACTCAGTTTCCATTCCAAGTATTTTGGCGAAAACTTCCAATCGTTTTTGAGGTGTATTTGCTTCTGGAAAGAGATTTTTATAAATCACATCCGTCAGAACGGTTGTTGAACCATCACGATTCAACCATAACCACCCGTATTCATTGTTAATTATTGGATTGTTTGTTCGTGGTTTATTTGAAGCAAAATTTGGTCCTGATGCATTTTTCTCTTCTTTAAAAAGATAGTTCAAAAGTCCATTTGGAAAATCAATATTTTTTCCTTCCTTTAATTTAGCATAGGTCGGATAGAGGAGGTATGGGTGAGTCTCCATAACGTCTGATTGGCTTGCGGGTGAAGCCCAGCCATTGTCCCACGGTCGGTTTGAAAGATCCAGTGTACGAACTTTATTAATGGCAATAGCAGTGCTATCATAAACAGACTCATTCTGTGCATCCCAAATTACAACGCTTGGATGATTCCAGCGTTCTTTCATCCAGCTTGAGAATTCATTTGCAAGCAAATCCGAAGTTAACCCATCCGATTTGCCCTTATGCCCTTTCCAGATCGGGTATTCGTCCTGAATAAGAAAACCGAGACTATCAGCAATTTCATACCATCTTTCAGGTGGAAAACCTAATGTTGGGCGATAACTGTTCCAATGCATATCTTTAAAACTTTTGTGCAAGTCTGTTACCCATTTATAATCCCAGGGTAGATTTCCCCGTTCGGAGTCTTCAAAAAATCTGAAAAGACAGATATTAGTACCTCTTAGATAATAAGGTTTCCCATTTAATAAAACTTTGCCTGTGGATGTGATAAAAGATCGCATTCCAAAGCGTGTTACTAAATTGTCAGTTCCTGTAGAAAGTTCCAAATCATAAAGAAATGGAGTTTCTGGCGACCATAATTTACAATCCGGAATATCAATTTTGAAATCAACTACATTTTTTGTACCTGTAGCAACAACTTTCTTTGAAATTGATTCTCTCACTGAATAGATTAATTTAGTTGGAGTTTTTTCTTTGCTTTTATTAATTAATGCAACAACCCGAACTTGTTTATTTACAATATCAGGAACAATTTGAACATTTGAAATGAACGAAGAACCTGTCAAAATCAGTTTTACATCATCGTAAATCCCCGGTACAAAATAGAATTTTTCAAAATCATCTCCACGTACAATGGTATTTGGCAAATTGTTCCGGCAACCTACAGAGATGATAATTTCATTTTCAGCACTTTTTTTATTCAAAAAAGGTTTGATGTTTACATAAGTCGGTGAAAAGTTATAGTAGTTTTCGCCAGCCATTTTTCCATTTACGAATACTCTGGTGTGATACATGGCTTTGTTTATTTTCAAAATCACCACATCGCTGTTTTTTACATTTATACTGATTTTTTTCTTATACCAATACACTGCATCGTTGTAATACCAGCTCTCGTTGGTTTCAATCTTTTCAAGTGATTTTGCGTTTGAAACGGAACTTGTTGCCGCAACTGTTAAATCGAGTTTTTTATCTGAAAATGTTGGTAAAGTATCTATGGCTGGAATTGCCATATCAACTAATCCTGGTACGATTACATTCGATTTAAATTCATTTGGAATATCTGATTTTATATTTGTTTTGGCAATTTGCCAAATACCATTTAAGCTTATTTCTTTTCGTTGTGCTGCAAGAAAAGTGAAATTTGAAAAAGGAAGTAAAATTAAAAATACTATAATTATTTTTTTCATGTTTTGATTAATCAATATTTAGCAATTATTACCAATTATCGGAGCGGAAAGGAGGTACCGGAATTCCAGCTACATTATATAGAAATCCTTGTCCATGAGGAAAATCGTAGAAAGCATATCGTACGGCAACAGGTTGTTTCACTTCCGGACTGAATACTTCCAGTTTGCTATTCACAATTTTTGCTTTAGCCGGATAGAATTTTCTGTCGGCACCTGCAACTTCAAAATTATCAAGTTGTTTTCCAAAAGATGAAAGTCCATTTCCAAGATTATCAAACGAAAGCACTAATGTACTGTCTTTGGTTTCAAAACTTTTAAATGTCGGATTTTTGTGGAAAATTCCTTTGAAACCATAAGTCTCAGACAATGCCCAGTATGATAATCGTTTAGCTATTGTTAGTTTTTCAGCAGGATGAACATTGTCAGCTTCGCCGATATCAATCGTAGAAACCATTCCCGAATTTGGGATTAAGAAACTTGCTTTCAGATGATTTTCCCTTTGTAAAGCTCTGAAGGTTGAGTTTGAAGAACTGGTGCCTTGATAAGGTGCAATTTGTACAAAATAGAATGGAAACTCGCCTATACCAAAATCTTTTCGCCAATTGGCAACCATTCCTACTAACAGATCAGCATATTCCGTATAATTAATATTAGATTCACCCTGATACCAGATAACTCCTTTGATTCCAAAGTTGAGTATCGGATGAACCATTCCGTTGTAAAGTTTACTCGGTTGCTGATGAATTCGTGTTTCTTTTGATGAGCTCTCAAATGATTTTGGGAAATTAGCAAGCGTTTCTTTGCTCATCCAACTTTCAATGCGTGAACCACCCCAACTCATATTCACCATTCCAATTGGAATTCTCAATTTTTTTTGCAATAATTTAGCATAGAAATAACCTAAAGCACTGAAATGAGCAACGGTTTCGGCATTTGAAACTTTCCATATACCCTGAAAAGTGTCCTGAGGAGTTGACATTCCGGTATTATTCACTGTAATAAAACGGATATTATCATTGTCAGCATCCACCAACGCATCATTCATTCCATTTACCGGCGAATCAGGTATTCCGGCCATTGTCATTTCCATGTTGGATTGACCCGAGCAAATCCAAACTTCACCTAAAAGTATATTATTTAGAGTCACTTTTTCATTTTTCGATGAGATATTTACTGAATATGGACCTCCAGCTTCGTTTGTTTTAACTTTTACTAACCAATCACCGCTCTCATTAGCAACTGTATTATAAGTTGTATTATTCCAACTGGTACTTATTGTAAGTTTCTGATTTGGTGCTGATTTTCCCCATATTTTCACTTCTGAATTACGCTGGAGTACCATGTTATCTCCTAGAATAGAGGCAACTTCAATTGTTGCATTTGCAGAAAATAGCATCATTGTGAATGCCATTGAAATCAATAATTTTGCTTTCATCGATTGTTCTTTTTATAAATAATTTGTTAGAAGAATGTTGTCCAGTTTCTGTGATATAAGCCGGTGAACATCATCCGATTGGGTGAGTTAATATTCCACGGATCTTTTACTATATAATATTTCTTACTTGGTGGATTCAGGAACAAAGCATTGGAAATTTCGATATTATCGGTGGCATTACCTACAATTTCAATGTAGTTTTGGGTAGTCAAACCTCCGTTAATATTGGCCATATCACAAATATTAGTCATAAATATATTTTTACTATTCGTAATAGTTGCATAAGGCTGATAAGTCTCTGTTTTTGCCCCGAATACTAAGACATTGGATGAATTTGTAATTTCCAACATTGGAAACGATGATTCGCCCGGAAAACTTCCACCTCTTTCGAGATTAAGTCCATAAAAGGTTAGTTTCTGGGATGTTCCCAGTACTTTTACCTTTCGGTGATTAGTGCTGTTGTTGTTCGCATCACCGTGAAAACTTTTGTCATCCTGATAGTTGTAAATACGTCCACCGCCATTTCCGCTAAAATAAAGTCGTGTAATATCTTTCTCGTTCTTGTTCGAACCTCTATCCAGCCAAACATCCCTGATTATTGAGTTTTCTCCAACCATCCAATGTAGACTTCCAAGATAATCTTCATTTGCCGGGTTTGTGGTGATGTCCATTAAATAGGTTGTTGCATCGGGTTTATCTTCTGTGTTAATTAACCAGGTTTGAGCTTGTGGAGTCCAACCAAATTTTAAAATCGTACCACAACTTCCACGTCCCGGACAGCCGAATAAAATTGTATTTGCTTTTAAAGTTATTGGAGTTGAAAGTATGTAAACTCCTTTTGCAAGGCAAATCTTTGTATTAGAATTAATTGCATTTTGAATAGTTCCAGCATCAGAACCGGCAGGTATTAATATTGCGTCGGCATCTTCAAATGAAGGAGTATTTTTCCAAACATGTTTTGATGTCAGATTATCAGGTGGAGTTGACAATGAAACATCTACCACTGCTTTCTTAAATTGAATTCCTGCGACTGCATCGAAATGAGTTCCGGTATACAAAATTTTTGATTGATCGTAGCGGAGCTGCTTATCAATATAATCATAACGAGTCACCTGATTCCAGTCGTTTGATTTTCCGGTTGGAAGTAAATTTTCGTCACCGTTATTGTTTGAAATAATCGCTGAACCTTTTACATAAACATCTCTGAGTGAAATATTTCCATGTCGTAAATTAGAGACTGCACAATTTGAAGTTTGTGGTGAAGTAAATTCAATGTTGGAATCAATCATCGAAAACAAAAACTGATTAACTGGAGCAAGCGTTTCACCATTCATTCTTATTGCTGTCCCCGAGGATTTTATAATATTTATTCCAACCAAAGTTATTCCACCCCATCCACGCAATTCCATCGAAGTATTTGTTTGGTTTAGAAATGAGCAACCAACCATTGTACTTTGGGGTGATTCCGGCATATTCCAGACTAAACCGGTGTTATGATCAGGTAGATACACTCCATATTGGCCGCCTGTAACAGTGATATTTGTAAAAGAACAATTTGCACCACCGATATTGGTCAAACCGGCAAATCCATCGCGAGCATTTATATTTATGTCTTCAACATAACAATGTTGGGCACAACCCCAATAAATGGCAACTGCGCCTGGATTATTCTCCCCTAAATCAAAATCAATGACACGAATACCACCTTCCATAACCCAATCGGTGTGATGTTTTGGATTATTTGTGTGATAACTAATTGCCGCTGTTGGTAATGAAGAATTATTGAAATTTACAGCATTATCAGCAATCTTAATAATTGGATGCTTTAATGAAGAACCAACAATATTGGTGGCTTTTCTAGGAAAATTCATTTCATCCAACGTGCAATCGATCGGTGCAGAAATTTTATACGTTCCCGAAGGAATAAATAAAGTTTTTGAAACATTCCTTGCGTTATCAATAGCAGATTGGAGCTTTTTAGTTACATCATTGGTACCATTCATATCATCAACCGAAAGATTTTGATCAATTTTAAAATCCAACATGCCTATTTGAGTGGCAGTGATTTGGGAGAATCCGTTGATTGTAAAAAATAGTAATGCCGCAAAAATCAATATCCTTTTCATTTCGTTTAGTTTAATGTTATTCTAAAATTTAGTTCTTTACAAGCTTTATCGTTTCTCCATTACCTTTATCATTCTGAATAACAACCATATAAATTCCATTCTGTTGAAATGACATATCAACTTTAGTTGAATTTGAATCTAATTTAATTTCTTTCAATTTTTCACCTAAAACACTATACAAATCGGCTTTTGAGTATGAATCCAAACCGGAATTTGACTTGATACAGAAAGTAGAATTTGTTGGATTTGGACAGATTTTCCAATTTGATTCAACAAAAGGGTTACTAATAGCAGTAGTATTTCCATTAAAAAAAGTTGTCAAGTTTCTATGATATAGTCCAAGAAACATTGTTCTGTTTGGCGAATTTGTATTCCATGGATCTTTTACTATAAAATACAAAGAACTTGGCGGACTTAGAAACATGGCATTAGAGATTTCAATCTTATCGCTTGCAGCTCCTACAATTTCAATATAGTTTTGTTTTGTCAAACCTTTATTAATATTTGCCAAATCAATAATATTAGTCATAAAAATATTGCTGCTATTTGTTATGATTGAATAAGGTTGGTAGGTTTCTGTTTTTGCACCATAAATAAGAACATTGGATGAATTTGTAATTTCAATTAATGGAAAAGAAGATTCACCGGGGAAACTACCGCCCCGTTCAAGATTAAGTCCATAAAATTCCAACTTTTGTGAAGTTCCAAGTACTTTTACTTTCCGGTGATAAATGCTATTTTGACTTACACTTCCACTAAAACTCTTTTCATCCTGATAATTAAAAACCCTTCCACCTCCATTTCCGGAAAAATACATTCTAATCATATTTTTTTCATTATTATCCCAGCTCAAATCGAATCTGACATCTCGAATTATTGAGTTTCTACCTGCCATCCAATGAAGACTTCCCAAATAATCGGCATTACCGGGATCGGTTGTAACATCCATTAAATAGGTTGTTGCGTCTGCATTGTCTTCAGTATTGATCAACCAGGTTTGTGTCGTTGGAGTCCAGCCATATTTTAAAATAGAGCCACAACTTCCACGTCCCGGACAGCCAACCAAAATGGTATTTGATTTCAATGTTAATGGAGTCGAGAGTATAAAAATTCCTTTTGGTAAGCATACTTTTGCATTTGCATTGATTGCATTTTGAATTGTTGTAGCAGTTGAACCTGCCGGAACTAAATATGCGTCAGCATCCTCAAACGAGGGTGTATTAGCCCAAATATGTTTTGAAATCAGGTCATTAGGTGGAGTTGAAACTGATATTTCTGCAACTGCATTATTATATTGAGTGCCAGTTACAGCATCGAAATGAATGCCTGCATAATTAACTTTTGATTGATCAAATCTTGGTTGTTTATCTATGTAATCATATCGATTTACCTGAGTCCAGTCACTTAACTGACCTGTTGGGATAAGATTTTCGTCTCCGTTATTATTTGAGACAAATCTGGCTCCTTTTGTATAAAAACCCCGAAGGGAAATACTTCCATGCAATGTATTTGAAATTGCACAATTTGTCGTTTGTGGTGATGTTAATTCAATTTTAGAATCAATTATTGACAATGTAAACTCATTAACTGAAGCATAAGTACCACAATTCATTTTAATAGCAGTCCCCGAAGGTTTTACAATATTTACACCAACTAATGTTATTCCTCCCCAACCTATGAGAGACAACGAAGTGTTTGTTTGATTAATAAAGGAACATCCTACTAATGTGTTTTGAGGTGAACCAGCCATATTCCAAGCTGTCCCATAGTTAGAACTCGGAAGATACACACCATATTGACCTCCAGTAACCGTTATATTTGTAAATGAACAATTTGCACCACCAATATTAGTCAATCCGGCAAATCCGTTCTGTGCGTTGATATTGATATCCTCTACATAACAATACTGAGCACATCCCCAATAAATAGCAACTGCACCCGGATTGTTTGCCCCAAGATCAAAATCTACTGATCGAATACCGCCTTCCATTACCCAATCAGTTCCATGTGCGGTATTATTCGTGTGATACCTAATAGCAGCAGTAGGCAAAGAAGAATTATTGAAATAACTGGTTGTATTATCTGCAATTTTTATGACAGGATGTTGAATGGATGATCCAACAATATTTGTGGCTTTTTGTGGAGAAGCACTCTCATCTAAAACACAATCAATTGGTGCTGAGATTTTATAAGTTCCCGAAGGTATAAACAAGGTTTTATAATCATTTCGGGCGTTGTTTACAGCTGCCTGAAGCTTTGTTGTTACATCATTCGTTCCATTCATATCTGCTGCAGATAGGTTTTGATCAACCTTGAAATCAAGCATTCCCATTTGAGTGGCTGTGATTTGAGCAAAACACGAATATACAGAATAAATAAATAACGTGAGAATCAATATCTTTCTCATCGGTTTCTTAAATATTAATTTCCTTTTTAAATTATGAATAGTTTCAATTGATTGACAACTTTAACAACTCCAAATTCCCTTACCATAAAACCAAGAAATGAATTTGGCTTTATGGTAAGAGTATGTTTAGCACTTAGTCTTTTACAACTTTCTCAATTTCTTTTTTGCCTGATTTATACTGAATTACAATCATATATATCCCATTTGATTGTGATGATAAATCTATAGTTGATTGCATCCCATTTAATTGAACGGTTTTAATTGCCTTGCCCAACATATTATATACAACAGCATTACAATCTAAACTCTCTAAACAAGTAGATTTAATATTTATTACTGACTTAGTTGGATTTGGGTATATGTTCCAAATAGATTCTGAAATTGATTTCATACCTGTTGTTTCAGCTGGTGCATGATAGGAACTGAAATTTCTGTAATAAAGTCCCAAATGCTGAGTTCTGTTTGGTGTGTTTGAATGCCAAGGGTCTTTTACAATTAAACTTGCTGAAGAAATTGGTCTTAAATGCAGGGCATTAGCTATCTCAATGTGATCACTTGTACCATATAGTTCAATCAAATTTGTTGCTGTAGGTGATATTGGAGCTGTATCAATAATATTTGTAAGGAAAATATTATTACAATTGGTTAAAGCAGCATAAGGTTGATATGATTCAGTTTTGGCCCCGTAAATACAAATATTTGAAGCATTTGTCATCTCACACATTGGAAACGTTGATTCACCGCTAATAGAACCACCCCTTTCAAGATTTAAACCATAAAAAGTTAATTGTTGAGTTGTTCCAGAAATTTTAACTTTACGATGATTAATATTTACATTAGTGATTGGATCACTAAAGTTTTTATCATCACAGTAGTTATAAACCCTTCCTCCACCATTTCCTGAAAAGTACAAACGACTCAAGTTCTTTTCTACCCAATCAAAACTTTTATCAAACCAAACATCACGAATAATTGAATTAGCTCCTGCCCTCCAGTTTAAACTGCCAAGATAATCTGCCGTTCCCGGATCTGTAGCTATATCCATAAGGTATGTAGTTGCAGTTGCGTTATCTTCAGTATTAATCAACCAAGTTTGAGATGTTGGAACCCATCCATAATAAAAAATAGAACCGCAGTCACCATATCCCGGACAACCTATTAATATGGTACTTGCTTTTAAAGTTAAAGGAGCTGTTAGTGTATATGAGCCTTTTGCAAAACAAACCTTAGTGTTAGAATTTATCGCATTTTGAATGGTTGTTGTACTTGAACCAGCAGTAATAAGAACCGCACCAGCATCCTCAAATGATGGAGTTGATGACCATATATGTTTTGTTATCAAATTAGCCGGAGGAGTTGCTACACTGATATTTTTGATACATGTTTTAAATTGTGTTCCGGTTGTGCTAGCATCGTAGTGAGTTCCGGCATAGAGTGTTCCACTATCATCGTTACGTGGATTTTTGTCTATATAATTAAATGCATTCACATAATTCCAATCAGTTAAAGATCCTGTTGAAGCCAAATCTTCATCACCATTATTTTTTGAAATGTAGCCAGATCCTTTTACATAGACTCCACGTAATGAGATTGTTCCGTGTAATGGGTTAGAGATGGCAACATTTGAGGCACCTGGAGTAGTAAATTCAATTTTTGAATCGTTTAATGAAAAAGGAAATTGAATAACTGCTGACCAAGTGCTACAATCCATCACAATTGCAGTAGGTCGGCTTGTAACAATACTTATTCCGACCATAGTAACTCCACCCCAGCCCCATATATACAACGGAACATTGGTTTGGTTTATAAAAGTACAACCAACTATTGTATTTTGTGGAGATTCGGGCATATTCCAACCTGTTGTTGGATGAAGATACATACCGTACTGACCCCCGGTTACAGAAACATTAGCAACAATACTATTTGCTCCACCAGCACTTGTCAATCCTGCAAATGCATTACGAGCATTGATATTTATATCTTCTACATAGCCATGCTGCGCACATCCCCAATAAATAGCAACTGCACCGGCATTACCAGCTCCTAAATCAAAGTCGACTCCCCTTATTCCTCCTTGCATAACCCACTCAGTACTATGGGCTGAGTTACTACTGTGGTATTCGAAAACAGCATTAGGAGAAGAAGCATTGTTGAATACAGAAGTAGTATTATCAACTATCTTAATTAAAGGATGTTGAATGGCTGATCCAATGATATGTGTGGCTTTGATTGGACTTGCAGTTTCATCATAAATACAATTTATCGTGTTTGAAACTTTATAAGTTCCTGACGGAATAAATAATGCTTTATAAGCATTTCTGGCATTGTTTACAGCCGCCTGAAGTTTGGCTGTAACATCATTAGTACCATTCATGTCAGCTGCCGTTAGATTTTGATCTACTTTAAAATCCAGCATTCCCATTTGAGTGGCTGTAATAGCCGCTTGAAGCGAATTGAAAAACAGGAAATTTCCTGAAATAAAAATAAAAATTAGTAGTTTTTTCATGATAGTAATTTTTGTGATTAATTGAGGTTGATTATTTTATTTCCATTATCTGTGAAATCCATCTCCTATAAACTTAAGTTCATTAATTAATCCTGATCTCCAATACGGCCAACCATGATTACCTTCTCTAATTCTAAATTCATGAGGAATTTTAAGTTCATTCATTTTCAGATGCATCATCATATTACCTTTTATCAAATAATCCTTATCTCCGCAGTCAAAATAAAAGCGAATAGGATTATTTTTGGTGTTTGCATATTTTTCTATTAAATAGAATGGACTTATTGCTTTCCAATTTTCGGTTAAACGGTCTTTCCCTTTTAAACCAATTCCACATAGTTGTGCAAAACGTTCTGAATATCTCATATCGTCCATATTAACAATTTCCTCATCTGTAAAAATGGCGGCGCTCATAGGAATGCAGGTCGAGAACAATTCCGGATAGTTCAATGCCACCGAAAGCACTCCAAAACCGCCCATTGAATTTCCAGCTATAGCCCTGAATTCTCTTTTAGATCTGATACGATATGCTTTTTCTACAGTGGGAATTAGTTCTTTGATAAACATATCACGCCAAGCATCTTTTTTCTCAACGTCATTACTATACCAACTTAGCTTTCCATCAGGTAATATAAAAATGGCAGGTGGAAAAGTACCATTTTTAATATTTTCATCAAGATATCTGCAAAGTTCCCCAAATTGGATCCACGAAGTTTCATCATCACCGGTTCCATGAAACAAATAAACAACTGGATATGAGCGTAGTGATCTATCATAATCTTCAGGCAAATAAACAGAATATTTTACAGGATAATTCAATATTTTGCTTTTCATTTCCATACTTTCAATAACTTTGCCTCCGGCAAAAAGATTAATTGCCATCATTATCAATGCTGCAATGTAAAAAAATTTCTTTTTCATTTTTTTAAATTTTTAAGGATCTCATTTTGTATTTATCTCGATTTCATTATTTTCCAACCGTTCTCCGGAAACTACTAGTTTTATTTTTCCATTTAATTTTGTAGAACTAATTATTGCTACCATTTTGCCATTAAAAGCTTTCATGTAGTTGGATGAGAATGAAGTTAAATCCGTTGGATCGCCATTGCAAAGCGCTTTCAGTGAGCCTTCACCTTGTGTTTTGAAAAATAATAGCCGTTGGGCATTCGGACATAGATTTCCGTCATTATCAGTTATTTCGACTGTTACAAACGACAAATCCTTTCCATCAGCTGTTATCGTAGTTCTATCGGCTGTAAGTTTTATTTTAGCAGGTTTACCTACTGTTTTTATAATTTGAGTAGCTGCGATATTTCCATTATTTTCATAAGCAACTGCTTTGATTTCACCTGGTTGGTAAGTAATATTGTTCCACATCAAGCGGTATTTTTCATAGTTATTGGTTGTACTTTTCGATTTTACTCCCATGCTTTTACCATTTACAAAAAGTTCCACTTTAGGATAATTTGTATAGCAAAATACCGGAACGGTATCGCCCTTTTTTTCTTCCCAATTCCAATGTGGCAATAGGTGTAAAACAGGTTTTGAACTCCACCGGCTTTGATACAAATAAAACCTGTCTTTTTTTAAACCGGCTAAATCTACAATTCCAAAATAAGAGCTTTTAGCAGGCGTTCCTTCGTTGTATGGCGTTGGTTCACCCAAATAATCAAAGCCTGTCCAAACAAATTCACCCAAAATAAAATCGCATTCATCCTGCTTTTCAAATTCTGTATCAGGTATTGAAGCCCAGCCAGGGAATTCCAAATCATAACTTGAAGTTTGGTAATCATCGTACCACGGACTTTTAGTTACTTTTGCCGGAAATTTGTAAACACCCCGTGAACTGAGTGTTGAGGCGGTTTCGCTTCCAAAAAGTACATAATTTGGATGTTCCTGATGTACTTTTTGATATAAATGAGGTTTATAATTAAATCCCACAAGGTCAACGACATCAGTCAATCCATTTTTGATCGCTCCGTTTGGTCTATCAAAACCGGCAGTAGTTGGACGAGTTGGGTCTTCCCGATGGCAAATATCTACGAGAAACTTTGCTGTGCTTTTTCCGGTTGCCACGTCTTGTTCGCCAATTTCATTGCCAATACTCCACATGACAACTGATGGATGATTTCTATCACGATGAATCATGGAAACCATATCATTTTCAGCCCATTCCTTGAAGAAGCGATTGTAACCGTTTACATTTTTCCCTAATTTCCATTCGTCAAATGATTCAACCATTACAACAAAACCCATTTTGTCGCAGAGTTCGAGCAATTCGGGCGAAGGCGGGTTGTGAGAAGTACGTATAGCATTGCAACCCATTTCTTTTAGAATTTCAAGCTGACGCTCGGTTGCACGGTAATTGACCGCCGCACCCAACGGTCCTAAATCGTGATGAAGACAAACACCCTGAAGTTTCATGTGTTTTTCGTTTAGAACAAATCCTTTGTCTTTATCAAAACGAATGCTTCTGATACCAAACGAAGTTTCGTAAGTATCAACTAATTTTTCGCCAACAAAAACGTTGGTAACAGCTTTGTATTTTGTTGGTGAAGCTACATCCCACAAAACAGGATTTTTAATTTGAATTGTTTGGTCAAATTGTTCTTCAGCATTTACCTGTTTAGTTGTTTTCGAATTGGCTACTTTCTCTCCGGTTGAACTGAATATTTCAGTAACTAACTCTACTTTCTCTGAAACATTTGACTGATTAATTAGCTTTGTTTGAATGTATAGAGTTGCTTTTTTAGCTGTAATTTCAGGTGTTGTAATGTAAGTTCCCCAATGTGCTACATGAATTGGATTGATTATCAACAATCTAACATTACGATAAATTCCAGCTCCGGAATACCAGCGGGACGATTCGGGTTTGTTTTCCAAGCGCACCGCAAGAACATTCTTTATCCCTGGTTTTATAAATCCGGTCAATTCGAATGAAAAAGAACTATATCCATAAGGCCACTCACCCACAAATTCACCGTTGCAATAAACTTTGGCCTGACTCATAGCACCATCAAATTCAACGAAAACTCTTTTCCCTAAATCTGATTCAGGTATCTCGATTGTTTTTCGATACCAGCCAACCCCAAAAATTGGTAAAGCTCCGGTTCTGCCAGTTCTGAGTCTGGCTTCTTTGTCACCATCTTCCTTTACCTGAACCCATTGCATATCCTGATTCAAATCGAACGGTTTCCGAATCGCCCGATCATGTGGAACGCTGACCGTTTCCCATGTAGAATCATTAAAATCCAAAGTAGAAGCTGCCTTATTTTCACCTAATGAGAACTTCCAACCTTCGTCGAGAAGAATGGTTTTTCGGGTTTCGTTTTGAGGATAAACACTTACTGAGATAAATAAACAAATAATAAAACCAAAACTATTTTTCATCTTCATACATTGCTTATTTACAAGATATTAATCATAATCTACCTGACCCAATTGATACCAACCATTTTCATTCTTTAGTTCAACTCCAAGTTTAATCGATGGCTTTTCTTTATCTGTTAGTTGAAGGATTCCTACAGCCAGCGTGTATTTTCCTTTACTTGCTGATTTGAAATTTAATTGATCTGCTGAGTTGATTGGTTTATCCGATTTCCATTCTGCCGGACGTGAAACATCTGCATCACAAGTCGATACAATTTTACCTTCATTTGAAATAAGAGCATAAACCACTTTAATCGGAAAATAAATTTGTGTAACGCCTCGATTTTCCCAAGTGACAGAGATTAGGTTTTCTTTTTTTGAAGATAATTTTTCAGGGAAAGTGGCTTTGTTTATTACAAAATGATATCCAAGCCTATTATTCAGTTTCTTAATCAATTCGGGCTCTTTCTTTAATAGCAATAAACCGGAATTTCCACCTCTGCTAAGATCGCAATAAGTTGGTTTTCCATTTTCAATGCAGGATTCAAGTGTAAATCCTCTACCCTGATTATCTTTTTTACCATACCACCAACCTAGCTTTTCCATCATTTCATAGTCGCCATAAAATTCGAAAACAACCGGCATTTTTCCATCGCAAATTGCTGCATCTAAGCCATTACCATTGCCACAAATTCCATCCCTTCTTAAACCAACACCCATTGAAACGGCTTGTTGGTGAAGAGCTAAATACTCTTTATTGCCTCCTGGTAGTTCAAGTTGTGTTTTTTGAAATGCATCGCGGTAAATTTTGATGTGCTCCAGGTATTTTTCGGCAGTGATTTCCAATTTATTAAATGGATACATGTGACCTTCGCCCCAGTTTCCATAAGACCGAATATCAATATATGCAATGTTCGGATTTCCATCATATCTTTTAGCTAAAGCTTTAATAAATACTTTCAGCTTTTGCAAATAAACAGAATCATCAAAAACTGGAACCAATTTTAATCCGGGAATTCCGGTTGTTATTAGTTTAGGATTATCTAAATTGAAAGTTTCATATTTTGCTCCTGCATCAAAAACCCATTTAGGAGTTGTCCAGAACTCTTTTGAATGAGTATTTGCACACATAATTCCAAATGAAAATTTTTTTCCATTGTCTGCCCATTCCTTTATATCATTATCAATTATGCTCCAGTCATATTTTCCCTCTTTTGGCTCAATTGTCCCCCATATATACCTTTTATATCCTAATGTTATCAAGTTCAAAACTTCCTTTGGCTGTTTTTCGACAGAACCATAGCCCACCCAACCTTTTCCAGGATTTACTACCGCATCCTGTGTAAGTTTTGGTTCCAAAACTATCATTTTAATAATTGAATTTTCTGCTATTATAGATTGTCCGATTGCAAGTAAGAGAAATACAAGTATTAATTGTCTTAAGTTTTGAAAGATGTATTTCAACATATTAATATTAAGTATATATAAATAAATTATTGGATTAGGAGTAATTGTGATATTGAAAATTCAGCATTGCTGATTCGAGCAATGTAAGATCCTTTTAGATTTGCATTGCTTAAGTTAACGGCTTGTAATTCCGAGTTTTCTAGTTTTTTTGAAAAAGCAAGTTTACCTGTAATATCCATAATTGATAACGTTTTTTCACCAATAAGTCCGGTTGAATTAATGTTTAATATTCCTCCAACCAAAGGATTTGGAAAAAGTAGAATCGAAACTTTTTTGTCATTTGGGCTTAATAAACCATTGGGACTAGAAGCTGTAATACTTACCGAAAAAGCTTTATTTCCACCGTGCGATGTGGCTGTAATTGTGGCAGTTCCACCACCTATTGCGGTAACTAAACCAGTTGAACTTACTTTTAATACGGATTCATTTGATGAAGACCAACTTACAACTTTATCAACTGCATCAAAAGGTGAAACTGTTGCTACAAGTTGTTCTGTTCCGCCAACTGTCAAAGAAGTTGGAATTGGAGTAATATAGACATCTTCTACAGATAAATTTGCAAGAGTTTCGCTCCAGATTACTGATTTTATTTTAGTAACCAGTTCTTTAGCACAAGCAACATTTTCGGCAGTTCTTGGATGGCCGCTATGAGTGATTGGAGTTGAAAAAGCATAATAGTAAACTTTAGAATCACCTGCTGTATTAAATGTTGTAGCTGTTGCCTGAATTGCATTTTTGAGAGCATCAGAATTCCAAAGCGGTCCTGCCAACAAAAAGATATAAGCATTTGGATGATTTGCCCTGATTTTTTGGACAAAAGTCACATACCGGGCTGTAAAATCAGCAGGGAAAGGAGAATCATTTACTCCTAAATCGACACAAATCACATCACCAATCCAACTAAAATCCCAAATTGGAGTAGTGTTGTCGATTCCAACTCTGTCATAAACATCCGGAATATTTTGTCTTCCTGTAATAGGTGTTAGTGTCGCACCATTTCTTGCCACGCAAGTGTATTCGGCATTTAATGCTCGTGCTGTAATTGCTGCATACGAATAATAATTATTATCATAATTACCTGACGTCATATCCGCTCCATTTCCCGGAACTTCAACCTGTGCCCCCTGAGTTTGAGAATCTCCATAGAATTCTATTTTTCTGACTTTTCTATCTGGTGGCGCAACAAGTGTTTTACCATCATCAAGTACAAAACCATAAAAAGTTTGTGGTTGCCAGGGTTGATCACGCTTGAATATGGTTGCAGTATGAATGCCATCCGACAATCCGGAACATAATGGATAAGTGACACTTGATCCTGAACTCTGCAAGGTAAGCATGGTAGTTACACCGTCAATGGTAATATTATCATAAGTTGTACCCCAACTACTTAATTTTGCTTGTAATGATGTTCCCTGAAAGTTGATTCTAATTGCAGTACCTGTCCATGTCATTATTGGTGCCAGCGGATTAGTTTTATTAAACCTTCCAATGTACTGGACATTTGGATTAGTTGGCAAAACAGTTACACTTGCACTAATTGAGAATGCCACTAAAAGTGAAAAAAATGTCAGAAGTAATTGTTTCGTTTTCATAAGCTTGTTTTTTATGTTTGTAGAATTTAACGCTTAACAAAGGGGAAAGAACCATTTTCAGTTCTGACAACATAAACGCCACTACTCAAATCATTTAAACCAATTGGCTCTCCGTAATAATTTTTAATCAATCGAACAGTCTGGCCTAAAAAAATTGCAATTTCAATTTTACCTGCAGTGTCTTTAATAGTTATATTATCAGTCGCCGGATTTGGAAATAGGTTTATTTTTGATGATTTCACGTCATTTGTAGCTGTGTTTGTAATTGATTTCAAAACTGGAGCTAAAACTTTATAGAAATTTTTTGCCAACTTTTGATATCCGGACGAAACAAAATGAATATCATCAACATAATCAGATGTAACGAGATCTCCTTTACAGTTATTTACAAAGTAACAATTTCTACCTTTATCTTTTTGCTTTTGAACAATGGCTGGAACACCTGCATTAAATATAGCATAATCGGCACCTGCTAGGTTCCATCTTGCAGGAGTGAGGTTTGAAACTATTAATTTAATATTATGTGAAAAACGGTAAATTTTTTCAACCAATGTATCTAATCTGATTGCTCCCACTGTACGTGGATTATATGCCGTATTTTTGTTATTCCAAAAATCATTAACTCCAATCATCAGTATCATAACATCAGCACCTTTACTCATAATATTTTCATCATGTTCTAATTCCCATGTTATACTTGCAGTACCTTTTCCACCATGATTTGGGTCAAGAGCAGAACTGTCTGGACCAATGACATATCCACCAAAACCTGAATTATCACCATCAGTATTTAACGGATCAGTTGGAATTGAATTATCTCCTCCAACAAAATCAACAACAAATCCAGAATCTTTCAACATTTTATAAAGATACCCTCTATATCCTGGAGTATTCATACCTGTGAGAGAATCGCCAGTTGGCATAACTTTAACAGGAGAAGCAGACATAAATAGTCCTACAATTATCAAAGATAAAAACGAATTAAATAATAGTCGAATTATTCTCATGATAATATATTTTAAATTAAACATTTATTCTAAATCTATTTCAAAAATAGAACTGGACAGACTGTTTTTGGACGAAACGGACAATCCAATTTTCATTAAAAAATCGCCACTGAAGACTTTTCCATCTTCCGAAAACGTTGATTTTGTATCCGGGAAAAGATTAATTTCCTTAACTCTATAATTTGATCTTTCATTCAATCCGCGAAGTTTTACTCTTTCAAAAATTTCTCCAAATCGAGTATTCAACGTATAACTAAATAAAATAGCTTTCGATTTGTCATTATTAGCATACATTAATACTGCACGGTTATTCTCATATGGTGAAACCAAGCGGAAGACATTTCCAAACCAAACAATATCACGAAATGATTGATATAATTTCACTGCATCATGACTGAATTTTAGCTCTTTATCATTTAACTGCGAAATTTGAATATCATATCCAAGTTTTCCCATCATGGCTACATCGGTTTTGAATTTGAGAGATTGTTTTCCCCACGAAGTAATGTGGTTGCAAGTGGCAATAGCTGGCATATAATAAGTATAACCCCACTGAATGAAAACCCGTTCGAATGGATCAGTATTATCACTTGGCCAAAATTCAGTAAAATATTTTAGCGCTCCATAATCAATTCTTGAACCACCACCTGAACATAACATAATCGGGAAATGCGGATATTTTTCTCGAACGCGTTCCAAAACTGAATAAAGTCCACGCACATAATCCACATACAATTGTGATTGATTTTCTTTCATATACATTGAATAACTGCTGGTCATAGGCCGGTTGCAATCCCATTTCATATAGGCAATTCCCGGATTCTGAGTTATCAAATTATCAACTACTGAGAAAACAAAATCCTGCACTTTCGGATTTGTCAAGTCTAAAACAAGTTGATTTCGGTAATAATTCTCAGGGCGATTTGGTAATTTAAGAATCCAATCGGAATGCTTTTCGTAAAGCTCACTTTTTGAACTTACCATTTCTGGTTCTATCCAAATTCCGAACTTAATATTTTGTTTTTCGCACTCTTTAGTTAAATAACCAATCCCGTTAGGAAGTTTGATTTTGTTGTAATCCCAATCACCTAATGAAGTTTTGTCGTTGTTGCGCGGATATTTGTTGCCAAACCAACCATCATCCAGCAGGAACAAATCCGCTCCAAGTTTTGAACCATCACTAATTAATGAAGACAATTTAGACTCATTAAAATCAAAAAGTGTTGTTTCCCAGTTATTCAAAACTGTCATCCTTGGTTTATCACCATCGAGAAGTGAGTATTTTCGTACCCAATTATGTAGATTCTGGCTTACTTTTTCCTTACCATCATGACTGTAGGCAAAAATAAAACTTGGAGTTTTAAATACCTGATTTGGTGTTAGTTTGTATTCAGAAGCATAATTATTTATGCCTGAAATGATTCGCAATGAATTGGCATTATCCAATTCAAACGTAAATTTAAAATTACCAGTCCAGGCAATAGTTCCGGCAATTACTTCTCCGGAATTTTCTTCGGAAGGTTTATTGAGAGACAACACAAAAAAGGGTGTTTGAAACATATCGGCACGTGTCTCTAATTTAGTGTCAATTACCTTTATGCCTGACGTAAGTTTACTTTCCTGCATCCGCATTTCTTGTGCCCAATCGCCATGAAAGTGTGTTAGCCAATACTCTTTTGCTTCGAAATACAACATTGAAGATGCAAAATTGAAAAGCGTAACAGGATTTTTTTCATAATGAACAATTTCTGCCCATTGCTCCAGCACATTCTCTGCATAAAATGCTTTAAAATGTATTTTTACTTCAAATGGATATTGATTGTCTTTTAAATTGATAATTGTTTCTTTAGTATTTTCATCGATTACAATTTCATCATTACCAACAAACTGAAAATCAAGGGATGGATTTCCGTCGTTGTGGGTAGTTCTTATAGCCGATTCAAAAAAGTTATTTGTTCCAAATGGTATATAGATTTCGTGGTTGGAATTTCGAATTTTGTCATATTCTGCTTTGTTGGTAAGTTTTTCACCAAAATAAATCTGATATAATTTATTTTCTTTTCCAATCGAATAAACCAACTCGCTATTTTTAGTTTCAATTCTGATAACTTTATCAGATTGTGCTGATATACAAAATTTTGAAAACAGGAATACAAAACTGAGTAAAAAGATTATTCTCATAA